>CAZAPI010000011.1:0-21344 GCA_964486945.1 uncultured Rikenella sp.
GGGGTTATATAAGAATATAACGTTCTTCATAAATGCTTTGTTTAAGCGTTCGTTTTTGTGCCTACCCGTCGGAGGGTACTGTTTTTTAACTTCGCTCCGCTCGTATTCCTCGTTGCACTTCGGTTGAAAAAAGCGGGTCCGTTGGGTTTTCGGGTTGTGGTAACTCAGTATCTGCGGCGAGCCGTGCAGGCCGGACGGTGCCGCTCGGCACTCGACACTCGAACCGGCAGCTTGAGTTCCCGGCAGGCTGCCCGAAAGTTTGGTTTCGCCTTCCTTTTCCTTGCAAGACTGAGACACAAGGAGGAAAACCGAAGGTCAACCCGCAGCAAAACGTAGTTGAAAAGCGGCTGTTCCGTACATGGGCAAAAACGAACGGTTATTTCATAATGCGTTTTCGGATATTCGGAGTCGTGAAGACCCCCATCGAGCCGTCCGGGTTGCTGAAGACCAGGTACGCCTCCAGTTCCGGGTGCCGCTCCAACAGTTTTTTGCTCTTCTCCAGCCCGATCACCATGCAGGCCGTCGCATAGCCGTCCGCGATGGCCGACGTCGGGGCGATGATCGTCGCCGACAGTAAGTTGTGCACCGCCGGCCGCAGCGTATGCGGGTCGATCGTGTGCGTCACCTTGTTGCCATTCTCATCGTACGCGAACTTGCGGTAATTGCCCGACGTCACCAGCCCCCTGTCCGTCAACTTCAGGATCGTTTGCAAGTCCTCCCCCGGCACCATGTTGCCCTCTACCGGCCGGTCGATCCCCACACGCCACTCCTGCCCCTCCGGATTAGCTCCCCGGCACAGGATCTCGCCGCCGATCTCGACCATATAGTCCTCGATGCCCAGCGAATCGAACATCGCCCCCATCAGGTCCGACGAATAGCCCTGTGCGATCGCGTTGAAATCCAGCGCCAGCCGCAGGTCGTCCTTAACCAGGCGGCCGTCCTCGATCCGCACCTTCCGGTAGCCCGTGAATGCCCGTATCGAGTCGATCTCCCCCTGCGAGAGGATATGCGGCGTGTCCTCCGTCCCGATGCGGTACGCCGCGATCAGCGGACGCAGCGTCACATCGAAAGCCCCGTCCGTGTCGTCGCTGATCCCGCGCGAGATTTCGAGGCACTCCGTGAACCACTTGTTCGGAACCGCTTCCGCGTCGTTTTTGTTGAGCCGCGTCAGCAGCGAGCTCGGGTTGTAGACCGACAGCGAATTGTCGAAATCCTCCAGCAGCTCTTCGATATCGGTGCGCAGGTCGCGGCCCTGGGGGTCGTGATATATGATATGGTACGTGCTGCCCTGCGCAAAGCCGTCCACCGTGGCGTAAGATTTTGTTTTCGGGACGCCGCAGGAAGTCCCCAGTATCAAAGAGCCGATGAGCGGCAGGCCGATAATCGCTTTCATATAGGGTTAATGTTTCGGTTTCAGAATCTTGTCGACCGCTTTGGCATACGCTTTCGCGTAGGCCTCCATTCCGTAGTCCGACGGATGGATGTAGTCCACCATGCCGTCCTTCGGCATGCCGATCTCTTCGCGCGAGAGGTAATAGAGGTTTCTGACCCCCTCCTTTTTCAGTTGGGCGTACGCCCGCCGCTGCGCCCGGTCCACCCGCTCGTCCTCCAGTCGCCGGGCCGTATTCGTGTTCCGGTCGGCATAGCCCGGATGTTCCGCCAGCAGGAGCGGCGTTTCGGGCCGCAGCCGCCGGAACTGCCGCACGGCGTTCAGCACCAGCGTGTAGACGCTGTCCTCCTCCACATACATGTTCGGCATGCAGTCCACGATGTAGAGCGCCGCCGGGATCGAGGCCACATAGTCGATCACCTCCGGCTCCAGCCGTCCGTTGCCCGAGAAGCCCAGGTTCACCGTAGGCATTCCCGTCAGCCGGTGGAGGATATTGGTCCAGGCCATTCCCGGCCGCGAAGCGCAGGCCCCGTGCGTGATCGAAGTGCCGTAAATGACGATCGGTTTCCCGGCTCCGTCGGCTTCCTCCGCCGGCAGGAAAGCGAAAGAGGCCCCTTCTCTGACCCCCACCTTGAGCTGTTTCACCGTATTGTAGAGCGGCAGGTAGAGCGTGTAGGCCCCGTCGCAGGCGGGCAATCCCCGGTAAGTGTATGTGACCGGCGTGCCGAACGAGCAATCCCCCCAGCACCGCTCGCCCCGTCCGTTGTAGAGATCCACGCCGCTGACCCCTGTTGCCTGCATGTGCGGCATTGCATGCCGGCCCGTCACCTCGTACTGCACTGTGATCTCCGGCGAGTCGGTCGTGAATTGCAGGTAAAGGCCCGCGCTGTTCCGCGACAGGTTCCACACCGCGTCGCGCACTTTTCCCTGCGCCGCTGCCGGCAGCCGGGTATAGTCGTTCTGGGCGAAGCCCCGTCCGTGGATATAATCGCCGCTGTCGGCGCGGTCCAGCGGATCGTGCCACACGGTGCCCTGCGCCCCGGCGGAAAAGATGCCTGCGGCTAAGGCCGAGAGGCAGAAAAAGAGAAAACGTATCATAGAATTCGGGTTAAAAGGTTATCCGAAAAAAGCGCCCACCTTGCCGATCGCGCTCGGCAGGGCGAACACCACCACGCGGTCGTAGGCCTTGATCTCTACGTTCCCGGTGGCGATCATTGCCTTGTCGCCCCGCACGATCCCCCCCACGATGGCCTCGCGCGGGAAGTTGATATGCTTGATTTTGCCCTTTGTGGCCGGGCTGTTCGGCTTGACGATGAATTCCAGCACCTCCGCGTCGCACCCGTTCAGGCACTTGATCGCCTGCACGTCCGTGTTCATCGTGAACCGGAAGATCGAGCTGGCCGTGATCAGTTTTTTGTTGATGATCGTGTCGATGCCGATGCTCTCCGCCAGGGTGATGTAGTTCATGTTCTCGATCTCCGCGATCACTTTCTTGACCCCCATCCGCTTGGCCAGCATCGCCGCCAGGATGTTGGTCTCGGCCCGTCCCGTCAGAGCCACGAAAGCGTCCATCTTGTCCAGCCCCTCTTCGATCATCACCTCGCTCTTGCGGCCGTCCTCCGCGATGACCAGCGTCTTGTCCAGCATCTCCGCCAGCTTGTACGCCTTTTCCGGATTGTAGTCCACCAGCTTGATGTTGATTTCGTTCTGCAACTCGCGGGCGATGCGTCGGCCGATGCGCGACCCGCCGAGGATCATCAGGTTCTTCACATCGATGTTCGGTTTGCCCGAGAACTCCATCACCTCCTTGACCGAACTGCGGCCCGAAATGACGTAGACCGTGTCCCCCTCCTCGAACATATCCTCTCCGCGCGGGATGATCGTCTGCCCGCCTCGCGAGATGGCCACTGTGCGGTATTCCAGGTTCTCGCGGTCGCGCGTGATCTCGATCAGGGTGCGGCCGATCAGCGGCGACGAAGCGTCGAGGCGGAACACCACCAGCGACAGTTTCCCGCCCGAGAAATCCACGTATTCCGACGTCGAGGAGTGTCCCAGCAGGGTGATGACCTCCTGCGCCGCCACCTTCTCCGGGTAGAACAGGTAGTCGATCCCCATGTTGATGAAGACCTCCTTATTGTTCGGTTTCAGGTACTCGTCGTTGTCGATGCGGGCGATCGCCTTTTTGGCTCCGAGTTGCTTGGCCAGCGTCGCCGAGAGGATGTTGGTGTTCTCCTCCGGCCCCACCGCCATGAAGAGGTCGCAGCGCTGCACCTCGCCCTTAGTCAGGCTTTCGAACGACGTGACGTCGCCCTCGATGGTCAGCACGTCCGAGATGGCCGTCAGCTCGTCGAGTCGCTTTTCGTCGTCGTCGATGATGGTGATGTCGTGGTATTCGTTGCTGAGCATCTTCACGAGGTGGCTGCCCACCTCGCCGGCCCCGGCTATGAGTATCTTCATGGTCTGATCGGGTAACGAGTCACAAATTTAAAGAAAAATTGCACTATTTTTGCTCTTTATCAGGTCGGCGGGCCTTATAAAAAGCAAGATTATGTCGACAACGCTAATAACCCTATTGATCGCCGTGGCGGCGGTCGCCCTGTTCGTGCTCGGATTGTCCATCACCCAGATCCGCAAGGGTCACGACCTGGAGAGCGACGTGGGGAGCAACCGCGAAATGAGGCGGCGCGGCATCGAGTGCGCTTCGGCCCAGATCCGGCGCGAAGAGGCTGAAAGACTGGGCGGTAAATCGCATTTCCCGGTCGATTGCGACGGTGCCTGTGGCAGCTGCTCCACACAGGACGATTGCCGCTGATGCTGATAAAGAGACCGCTCGTGGTCAGATTTTCCGGTACGTTGATCTGTAATTAATATACTGGAAATGAATGGGTTATTTGCCCTCTATTTTGGGGTGGAAAAGTTGGAGGTAAAGAAAAATGGTGTACCTTTGCCCAAAATGAGCTTCTGTCGGAAAAAGACAGGTTTTGTTCCACCAAAACTCTATGAATGAGTAAACAGAGACTCAGGCTCCGGATCGCCGTGATGGCGGTTTGGGTCGCCGTGACGGCGGCAGGCTGTACCCAGCGTGACGATGCGCCTTTCGGACTGACGGGCGATGCTGAAGTGCACCTCACCGTCGGACTCGACGAGACCGAGAACGAGCAGACGATCTCCAAAGCAGGGCAGCCGACGCTCGATCCCTATCGGGATCTCGCGGTCTATGTGATCAATACCCACGAAGATACGCTGGCGCGCTGGGCTTGTTTCGACGACGTGCCCGCGACCCTTAAATTCGCGCCGGGGGCCTATAAAGTAGTCGCCGAATATAAGCCGGAAGGGGCCGCTATCCCCGCTTTCGACACCTATACCTACCGGGCGGAAGAGAAATTCGTCATCAAAGCCAAGGACAAACTGCACGTCGATCTGGTGGCGCGGCTGGCTACGGCAAAAATCTCCGTCGAATTCGATCCCACCTTCGATTTCTTTTACCTGAACTATTCCGTCGATATCCGCACCGTGGGCGTCGATTCGCTGCGTTTCGCCAAAGGCGAGACCCGCTGCGGCTTTTTCGAGCCGGGGAGCGTGCGCATGAGGTTCAACCTTCTGACGCCTGAGGGGCGGAATCTGGTCTTCTCCCCGACACCGCTGACCAAAGCCAGAGCTGCCGACTATTACAAACTCAAGCTCAAAGTCTCCTCCGATGAGGGAACCACCCAGGTTATTGTTGTCGGAACCGACGACGAACTCAATCCGGAAAAGGATATTATCATCGAAGTGCCGCAATATTTCCTGCCGAAAGACAAGCCGACGCTCGTGCTCAAAGGTTTTGAAAACGGCGTGAACCAGAGTGTTTTCGAAGGCGAGGTGCCGGAATGGGGCCTGTCGGCGAAAGTTCCGGGCGGCGTTTCGTCCTTTATCATCCGGCTGAACGACGGGGCGAGCGGCGTGCTGGCATCGAAGCTCGGCGGACAGACAGTGATCGACCTGGCCGGACTGCCGGAGAACGATCCGCTGCGGGCCAAGCTCCGGGCCGCCGGTTTCGTGTGGAGCGAGGGGCTGAACTCGCCGGACGACGCGTCGTTCTCAACGGACGTGTGGGTCGATTTCTCCGATGCCATGAGGGCGCAGGAGGATGGTTCCGCGGCGCAGTACGATTTCAGTGTCGAAGTGACGGACAACTACGACCAGAATCCGGAAGCAAACCATCCGTGCAACGTCAAAGCCGAGATCAAGGCCCCGACCGTCAAGTTTATGGATATTGCAGCCGGACACATCTGGGCTACGCGGGCGTTTTTTACCGTACAGGCCAACTACGACTTTATGAACGGGGTGCATCCGGTGTTGCAATACCGGAAGACCTCTTCATCGAACTGGATCGATGCCGAGGAAGGCGCAGCCGGGGAGGTGACCGTGACGGCTTTGAACGGCGGCGCGGCCGATGGAGAGGGCTTTTATTCCGCACAGTATGCGTTGCGCGGGTTGCAGCCGGGGACGGAATACGAATTCCGGGTGCAGGCCAATGGCCGCGAGATTGTGCCTGCGACGAGCAGCGCGGTGTGGACTACGGAACAGAAATTGGGGGTTCCGGGGCTGAGTGCTGACGGCGGTTTTGCGACCGGATGGAACGAAGCCGCATCCACCACGGCGTTGGGCGTTTCAGTGCAGGCCCCGCCGGCAGGGTGGGCGACCCGGAATGCGCTGACCACTTCGCAGACGGCTCTTTCTCCGAAGCCTGACGGCAGCGGCGAGACGGTATCGGTATCCGAAGTGTCCGCCAATAACGGGACCACGCTGGTCTACAATCCGGGGAACTACAGCCGTAAAGCCGTGCAGCTCAGGACCACGGGCTGGGGGCGCGGCTGCTATTCCAAATCGGGAGGAGATGATCCCGGCAAATATGGAGCTGCTTGGTCGGGAACCTTGGGCTCTAAAGAGATCGGTTCGCGTGTGCGGAATGTCAGTGCAGGAATCCTTTTTCTGGGGAAATATTTGTCGAAAGAGCTGTTGACAGCAACGGAAGAGTGGAGCTATTATTATAAAGAGTCATGGGGGATTACTCAATCTACTACGCAATCGTATGATTATGACAAGTATAATAATGATGAAACGATTACCGAAAGCGGGGCCGCTTTCGCTTCGCGACCGGCTACGCTGAATTTCCAGTACAAATTCACCCCGGTATCCGGCACCGGCGGCTTTTTGGTCCGGGCCGAAGTCTATGCTGAGGATGGAACCCGGATCGGCGGCGTTTCGTGGACCGATGCTGCGAAGGTGGCCAACATGACCAACCATACGCTCAAGATCGACTATACGGAGATGAACAAACCGGCGGCGACCATTAAACTCTTCTTCAGCTCCGATTCCGATCTCAGCGTCGGGACATCCGGCGATCAAAACCTGCCCGAAAGCGGCCCTGCGGTGATCAAGAATACGGATGGTAACCCGCATGTCGGGAACGAACTGCTGATCGACAACCTAACCCTCGGCTACGACTTCGAATAGCCTGAACGTGTTGCGGATATTATAATTTAGGATAACGAACAAAACGGTATGGACATGAAAACATACGGAATATATAGCAAATTACGGACGGCTGCACTGGCCGCGGCGCTCGTTCTCGGAACGGGGGCTGTTTTCACTTCCTGCGTCGATGCCAAAGACCCCTATTCGCCGAACAACTCCGACCAGGGGCGCATGGGAACCATGAGCGTCGGCACCCTCGAACGGCAGGGAGATTTCATCGTCGTGGAGCCGGACGGAAAAACCAAAGCCGGAGGCGCCGAAGTGCCCGATGTCGAAACATTCCGCCTCGCCATCCTGGACTACAAGGCGGGAAGCGTCGTGCACAATAACCTCACGGGGGAGGATTATAAATGGGACACCTTTGCCGAGGTCAGCGGACAGCTGGTGACCATCCCATCGGGTAAATACAAACTCGAAGCGGCGAGCCTGCCGACCGAGCCGCTGGCGGGTTGGGAAACGCCGTATTACTATGGTGTGCAGGACTTTACCGTGCGTATCTCCGAACTGACCAAAGTCGACTTAGTGTGCAAGCTGGCCAATGTCAAGGTGACGGTAGAGTACGACCAGGATTTCCTCGACAAAGTGCAGAACCCGTCGGTGCAGGTCTATTTCGACTATACCGACCCTGCGACGGCGAAGAAAGTGACCGCCGACCTGAACTATGCCGTCGACGAGACCCGCGCCGGCTATTTCAAAGTGCCGGACGACGGCAAACTCTATGTCAAGGTGACCGGCACCCGCATCGAGGATGGCAACCCCCTGGGCGACGGCGAAGGGCAGACCCAAATCATTTCGAACGTAGCGGCCATGCAGTGGCACAAAGTCAAGGTCGGCTACCAGCAGACCGGGTCGCTGTCCTCGTCCGTAACGGTGGATTACAGCACCATCGACTCGGAGCACATGATCGAAATACCGGATGGTGACGGGATCATCGACGGCGGCTCGAACAACGACAACTGGGAAAACGAAGGCAGCGACGAATCGGACGACGATGAGTTCGGCATTTTCGGGGCCAATTATAATGGCAACACATTCGATATAAGCCAGCAGCTGACCGTGTCGGTGGCGGACAACAACAAGATCGACGTGCGTTTCGATGCCCCGAAAGGGATCGACCAATTGTACGTGACCATAGAATCGGACGCGTTGTCATCCCTTTTGCCGGGCCTCGGTCTGGCCGATAAAGTGCCGTTCGACATCGCCAATCCGCCGGCAGTATCGGAAAAACCCGACGATGTGGACGAAAGCATGTGGTGGGTGAATATGTTCGCCAACGAAGAGATCGGGATACTCGACCCCGAAGTGCCGATCAAAGGCAAAAGAAGCCATACGTTCTCGGTCGGCGGCCTGATGGAGTTGTTGGGTGGCGTGGCCGATCCGGCGAACAACGGGCCGGCCGTACATAAGTTCGGCCTGAAGATGGTCGATGCGTCGGGAGCAGTGAAAGAGGCTACCCTGAGTATTTACCTGACCGAATAGAGCGTGCGGTACCGGTATGGTACGAAGCATAATAAAGATGGAAAATGCTGGTATGAAGCGTTTTAAATACATAGCACATATTACGGGCCGGGTGGTGAGCCTGGCGTTGCTCGCGCAGCTGGCCGGCTGTACCCGCAGCGATCTGGGCGCCGGAGAAGGGACGATCTCGTTCGCTTTCGAGCAGGACGATGCCGTGCGGGTGAAAGGGACGAACGCGGTACGTGACGACATCGGCTACATGCTGGACATCGTGGACCAGAAAGGAGATACCGTAGCTCATTACGACGACCACCGGACGGTGCGGTCGATTAAGTTGAAAGAGGGCGTATATACGGTATATGCGGAGGATAACAACGAAACTCCGGAGGCCTCGAAATTCGGGGAGCCGAGGTACGGCGGGACCGAATCCGTGACAGTCAAGGCCGGGCAGAACACGCCGGTGATGATGGTCTGCAAGATCGCGAACGTCAAAATACAGGTGACCGATTTCGAACAGGCAATCAAGGATAATTTCCCGGAATACAGCCTGGCGGTCAAGCCGACCGAAGATTATGCCGGGCGGGATACGCTGACTTTTACACAGGCCGAGGCCGACGCCGGACAGGAAGGGTGGATCGACCCGACGAAGAAAGGGACTTTTGTGTTGATATTCAGGGCTGTGAACCAACAAAGTCCGGATAAACGGCAGATATATGTTTGCACGATCAAAGATGCGGAACCCGGCGATTTCTACCGTTTTTCCGTGAAAATGAACCCGGTCGGGGATGCCTCGGACGGGGGGACGATGTTCCGCCTATCGGTCAAGACCGACACCAAAGAGTACGAATTCCCATTCGGCGTCAAAGACCAGACCCGGTCTCTGCCCGTAGTGAGCCGCGCCGACGGGATCAGCATCCGCGAACCATTGACGACCAACGTCGATCAGCGCGATGCGGAGGCCCGGCTCGCCATTCATGTCGAAGCAGGAATACAACGTCTGCGGATCCGTCATGAAGATCCGGACGTGCTGCTCACATACGGATTGCCCGGGATGATTACCCTGGGCGGCGACAACGACGCGGCGACCGACGAAGCGCAGCGGAGTGCGGTAGCCGGGGTGATGGCCTGGAAAGAGGGGACTGTGGTCGGCGAGACCGATACCTGGTTCGACTTCTCCGAACTGCTGAATACTCGGACCGTGAACGGGAACTTGCTGCCGGAAGGATTGTACCATATCGACATCGAGATATACGACTACGACAACCAGATGGTGACCCAGAGCATCACCCTGTCCGTGGCGCGCGACTTTGCGACCGGCAACGCACTGAGCGACGAGCTGGTGAATGGAGCTCCGGGGTTGGGGGCGAAGTATGCCTACGTGTCGGCCAAATGGCTCGGCGCGGCGCAGCCGGAAGGCCTCGGATTCCAGTACCGGGTGCTCGGCACCGGGGACGACGCGTGGGTGACCGTTACCGGAGCGAACATCTACGTCGATGCCGCGCAGAAAAGTTTCCGCGGATATCTCGGGGGGCTTGCGCCGTCGACCTTGTACGAATTCCGGCCCGTGGGCGATGACCTGGCACCCGGTGTGAACGGCACATTTATGACCGACGCAGTGGTTTCACTGCCGAACCTCGACTTCGAAGGCGGCGAATACGGCTCGTTCGACGGGGCCAGCGGCGTGTACTCGCCGAATGTACCGGGAGAAACTCGTTTCTGGGCATCGGGGAATCCTGGTGGAAAATACACCATGCTCGGAATCGGCCTGGACAAAAATGTTACTTTGCCCGTGTCGGGAACGGAAGCGCGGACGGGACAAGCCTTGTGGATGACCTCTTATTACGTCAACAAAGCAGGCGTTGAGAGTCTCGCCACCGGGACTATATACAGTGGAACTTTCGGACCGATCTCCTCGGCACCGATGAATTCTGACGCGCAGCGTGCCCTGGTGCACTACGGGCAGCCGTATGCCGGCAGGCCGCTGGGCTTGAAAGGGTGGTATAAATACATTCCCAAGAATATAGACACCGATATAGACAATAAATACGCAAGTCTTATCGGACAGTCCGATAAGTGCAAAATATACATTAGTTTGGAAGCGTGGGGAGCTGGCGTGACATCGCGACCCGATGCCGACAAGCGAGTTGTCGTGGGGTACGGCGAACTGCTTTCGGGAGCCACCCCGACCGATACGCCGGAAGCGATGGCCAATAACGGTTATGTGCCGTTCGAATTCCGGATACAATACGATCCGGACAATGTGGCCAAGCCCGACCATATCGTCATGTGCGCTACCTGCTCCTACCTGAGCGACGATTTCTGCGGCGGTGCCGGGAGCTCGTTCTACATAGACGACTTCGAACTGATCTGGCAACCGGACCAACTCTCCGATACGAACTGATCCATTTGTTAACAGGGCTTTCCGGTATCCGCCTCGCTGGAAAAACGGCGCGACCGAAGTGTCGGAAAGCCCTTTTTGTGTACCGACAGAAGCCAAACATACCGAAAAACGAAAATATAACCGATGAGAAAAACCGTATATATGTTGCTGATGGCCGCCCTCGTGGCGGGTGGAACAGGCGGCGGTGCAGCGGCCCGCGAGAAATTCGACCGCGGCATCACCGTGCAAACCTTCATGCCCAAAGGCATGTGGTTCTTCGGCGGCAACATCTCCTACACCCAGCACAACAACGACGACTTCAAAATGTTCGGCCTGCTGGAAGATTTTTCCAGCCGGGGTTATACGTTCGCCGTTCGTCCGATGGCCGGATACTCGTTCGCCAACAACCTCGCAGCCGGGATCGCCTTTACCTATGAGCGGGCCATGCTCCAGATCGACAACGTCAGCCTCTCGCTGGGCGACGATTTGAGCTTCGATATTTCCGACTACTACAATATCGAACATATCTATACCGGGACCATTTTCCTGCGGAACTACATCAACCTGGGCAACAGCCGGCGTTTCGCGCTGATCAACGACCTCAAGCTCCAGCTCGGCGGCGGACAGGGGAAAATGATTACCGGAACGGATAGCGACCTGAGCGGGACCTACACTAAAATTTACAAACTCGGGTTGGTATGCTCGCCCGGTGTGGCCGTATTCATCAACGATTTTGCGTCCGTGGAGGCGACCATCGGCGTGCTCGGGTTCCAGTATAAGCGGACCGAACAGACCACCGACCAGATCCACCACGGATCGAGGCAGACCAGCGGCGCCAACGTCAAGATCGACATCTTCTCCATCGCCTTGGGCATGACTTTCTACTTATAAAGGAACGAAGCGGAACCGGATATGAAAAACAGATACAGAAAGACCGTCCTGTGTGGAGCACTGATGCTTGCCACGCTGGCGACGGGGTGCATAAAGAACGACATACCTTTCGAGATCGTGCCCGGCAACATCACCTCCATGGAGGTGCGCGGCGCGGAATCGGTGAGTCTGGAGAACAGCAGCCGTACCATCGAGCTGGTGCTGGCCGATACGGTGGACCTGCGGCATGTCCTGCTCGAAGATTTCCGGATCACGTCCGACGCCCGGATCATCGACAATGTGACCCATCAGGAACTGGACACCCTCGCCTCCTACTACCTCGACCTGACGCAGGGAAGCACCGAATACGCCATCCCCTCGTCCGAACAGAAACCCTACACCTTTACGGTCATCACCTATCAGGACTACCTCTGGACACTCAAAGCCACGCAGAATATCGAGCGGGTCTTCACCCTGTCCGACGACCAGCAGATCGGCGAAGCCAAATTCAGCGCCACGGGCTACAGTGTGATAGCCTATGTGCCCGAAACGGTTCCCTTGACCGGCATCGAGATCCAAGAGCTTAAATTAGGGCCCACCAACGCAACGATGGACTGGGTCAAACCGGACGGGACCGTGGTCGAAGATGTGGATGTCAAGACCATTCACGACTTCACCCTGCCGCAGCGTTTCATCATCAGATTCTTCGACATCACCCAGGAGTGGACCGTTTCCGTCGAACAGTCGGCCCAGTACGTGACCGAAATGTCGGTCAACCCGTGGGCCAAATTCGCCTACCTTTCGGCTCAGGGGCTCACCTCGGCCGGGACATGCAGCTTCCAGATCCGGAAAGCCGGAGCCGGTGACGACGCCTGGACGGACGTGGCGGCCACCGTCGACGGAGTCACCTTCAGCGGCACCGCCAAAGGACTCGCTCCCGCCACCCAGTACGAAGTGCGCGGCGTGATCGGCGACAACTACAGCGATCCCAGCACCTTTACCACAGAGACCGCCACCGAAGTGCCCAACCTGAGTTTCGATACATGGACCCAGAAAGGGAAAAACTGGTACCCGAACTCCGACGCCGCCAACTCCTACTGGGCCACCGGCAACGAAGGCGTCGTGATCTACACCAGCGCTAACAGCACCCCCGTCGAAGGGGCCGGCAACACCGTGGACGGGACCGGAAAAGCCGCACGCTTGGAAACCATCGGGAATGTGCCCCTGGTGCAGATCGCCGCCGGCAACCTCTTCGCCGGGACCTACAAGACCAACCTGGGGAACCCCGCCTCCAGCGCCACCATGGGGCGGCCCTATGTGGGGCGCCCGACCCGAATGACCGGGTGGTACAAATACTCACCGCAGGTCGTGACCACCGAAGGGAATAAATACAGCAAACAGAAACACCCCGACGCCGTCGGCAAGATGGATTTCTGCTCGATCTACATCCGGCTTGAGAACTGGGGCGGCGCCACCGAGCGTCCCGCCGATCCCAAAGTGATCGCCTCCGCCACCCTCGAAACCGACCAGTCGATCCCGAATTACACCCAATTCGACCTCACGCTCGATTATACCGACAAAGTGACCCTTCCCGACCATATCGTCATCGTCTCTTCATCCAGCCGGTATGGTGAAGACTTCTGCGGCGGTCCCGGGAGCGTTCTTTACGTCGACCAGTTTGAGCTGAGTTTCGATTATGTGGAATAGTGTTACCGGAAAATACTCTGGAACACGGCATGAAAGGCCGGTGGGGGAAATCATTCCCCCACCGGCCTTTCGGCTTCCGGAAATTGCAGGGCAGCCGTTTGCAGGAAAAAGGAAAAATCCGTAATATTGTAGGTTTGGTTGCGGTTCGTAATTTGCGTCACTGCAACTGACAATCCGAATAAACCACTGCCTAAACTACTAACATCGAGATGAAATCCTCCATATTGCAGTCCTGCCTGCTGGGCGGGATCATCATTGCTTGCGGCTGGGGAACGGGGAATATTGTCCCTTCCGTATCGGCTGCGTTGCCGGTCCACGGTCAGACCGCTCCTGCGAACGCCCCGCTTTTCACCACCGACATCGCCGTACTCTCCGACGGCCGGATCGTTACCTCGAATAAAGGGAACAGGTCCGTGCGGATCTACGCGCCGGGCAATTTCAACGCTCCCGTCAAAGAGTGGAAGTTCGAACAGATACCCACAGGCGTTGCGGCCGGAAGTGCGGCAGGCAGCGAAAAGATCTACGTCACCACGTTCGAAAAACGCGGGACCCTCGAAGTGATCGACCTGACCTCGGGCCGTGTGGAACGCACCATTCCGGTGGGATCGGGAGCCACCTCGCCCATCGTCTCGCAGGACGGGACTAAAGTCTATGTGTTGAACCAGTTCGGCACCACCGCGATGGAAGTCGATCCGGAGGGAGGCCGCGTGCTGAGAACCGCGCCCGTGCTGCGCGAGCCCAAAAGCGCGGTAGTCTCCAAAGACGGGAAATACCTGTTCGTGGCCAACTTCCTGCCGGCTCAGCGGGCCGACCTGGACTATGTGGCGGCGGACGTGTCCGTGATCGACCTGGCGGATTTAAAAAAAATCAAAGACATCAAGCTCGCCAACGGCAGCAATGCCCTGCGGGGAATCGCGCTGAGCCCGGACGGGAAATACGTGCTCGTGTCCCACAACATGGGGCGGTTCACCGTTCCTACCTCGCAGTTGCAGCAAGGCTGGATGAACACCAGCGCCCTGAGCATCGTCGATGCCGAGAAACTCACTTTCGAAGGCGGCATCGTGCTGGACGAACCGGAACATGGGGCGGCCGGTATCTGGGACATCAAAAGCGTGGGAGACAAGATCTACGTGACCCATTCGGGGACGCACGACCTCAGCGTGATCGACTATCCCGCGATGGAAGCCAAACTTAAGGCCTATACCGGAACCAAGGAGAACCTCTCTTACGACCTGCGGTTTCTGTACGGCATCCGCGAGCGGGTCAAGCTCGGCGGGAACGGGCCGCGGGAAATGGCCGTGTCGAAAGACGGCAAACGAATTTACATCCCGACCTATTTTGCCGATACCCTGAATGTGTTCGATGTGGCGGGGAATACCGTCGGGGCTAAGTATGCATTGGTCAGGGAACGGAAAGAGAGCGACGCGCAGGCCGGCGAGCGGATCTTCAACGACGCGGAATACTGCTTCCAGAACTGGCAGTCCTGCAATGGCTGCCATCCCGGCGACGCCCGCAGCGACGGCATGAACTGGGACCTGATGAACGACGGCATAGGCAACTCCAAGAACTGCAAAAGCCTGCTCTTCTCGCACTTTACCCCGCCCTGCATGATCTCCGGCATCCGGAGCGACGCGGCGATCGCCGACCGGAAAGGCTTCACCTATATCCAGTTCTACGAGATTCCGGAGGATATGGCCACACAGGTGGATATTTACCTGAAAGGGCTGAAAGCCGTGCCCAGCCCCTATCTGGTCGACGGCCAGCTCTCCGAGAAAGCCAAACAGGGCCAGAAAGTATTCCGGAAACTCAAGTGCGACGAATGCCATAACGGCGAGTACTATACCGATATGCAGATGCACCGCATCGGCGACGACATCGAATTCGAAAAGGGCTGGGACACGCCGACCCTGCGCGAAGTGTGGCGCACCGCCCCGTACCTGTTCGACGGCCGGGCAGCTACGATGAAAGAGGTCTTCGAAGTGCACAAACACGGCCTCGAAGGGAAGAAAGTGAGCGCCAAGGATATCGACGCGCTGGTGGAATACGTCAATTCGCTGTAACGTATGGGATTCAGGGTCATTTATGACATCGACAAAGTCTGGTTCCGGGACTTCGGCCAGATGGTCGGCGAGATGCTCGACAAACTTACCGAAACGACCCGCAAGCGCGGGATCGTGCCGCTGCGGTTGGTCTTCTTCGGCAACCCGGACGACAACGGGCAATACATAGAGCACAGGAACTGGCTGCTGTCGCTGATCCGCGAGCGGTGCGACCGGTTCGGATGGCGGATGCCGCTGGTGAGCTACGTGGCCCAGAAATCGCTCGATTCGGGACTGGTGATGGAGTCGCAGTGCGTGTCGCGGGACAACTCCGCCTTAGTGCGGGAACACCTTTCGGCGGAAGGCGTGCGCTATTTTACCGTCGTAACCCAGGAGGGGAAACGATTGTTTACCGAAGGGATACTGCCCACGTCGCTCGACGCGCCGATTCTGGAACAGTCCGACGAAGTGCTGGGCAAACTGGGAGCCGTACTCGACGCCGAGAAGATGGATCTCAACACCATCGTGCGGCAGTGGAACTATATCGAGCGGATCACCTGCGTGCCGCCCACGGAAGGGGCGAACCAGCACTATCAGGACTTCAACGACGCCCGGTCGCACTTTTACGCCCGCACCGAATGGAAAGGCGGTTACCCGGCCGCCACGGGGATCGGGACCTCGCACGGCGGGATCATGGTCGAAGTGGACGCAGTGGAGCTGAAATGCCGCAAATGCGCCGCAGTGGCGCTGGACAACGCCTTGCAGGTGGCAGCCCACGACTATTCGCAGAACGTGCTGGTCGGAGTGGCCGACAAGATATTCAGGCACAAGACCACGCCCAAATTCGAACGGGCCAAGGCAGTGGTGAGTCCGGAATCCGGGCTGCAGGTCTATATCTCCGGCACAGCTGCCATTCGCGGGGAAGCCTCGCTGACCGGCGTCGGAATCGCCCAGCAAACCGTCACCACCCTCGAAAACATAGAATACCTCATTTCGCGCCAGAACCTGCGCAAACACAGCATCAGAGCGGAAAAAACGCCCGAAATCCAAATAATTCGCGTATATTTGAAAGCCGAGAACCTGCTCGACGAGGCCAGACGGATCGTGTGCGAAAAATATCCGGACGTCAGGGCCCTGTATGTGCTGACCGACGTGTGCCGCGACGAACTGCTGATCGAGATCGAAGGAGTCGCTTTCACGGCAGAGTAGCTTCGCCGGAGACGAGCCGTAAGGATTGGAAAACCGTAAAAAACATAAAATCTAATACCATGAAAAAAGTCAACTTTTTCCAAGCATCGATGATCGCGCTCTGCGGAGCCGCGCTGACCCTGACCTCATGCGGCGGGTCATGTCCGGCCGGTCAGGACGGCGACTCGACCGCAGTAAAAACTACCGAAATGAAAAAAGCACCTTACCAGAAAAAGTACACCAACGCCGATTTCTACGACGCACAGGGCAACTTCAAACAGGACGTGGCCAAAGAGGCATTCCTGGACATGTTCGATTACTACGGCGTGCCCTTCACCCCGCTGATGGAGAAAGACATCTGGTTCACCGACTTCGGCCTGGGCGACTTCGAGAACACCGGTATGGGCGGTATCTTCTGGATCAACGACTCCACTTACGGCTACTTTGCCCACAGCATCTACCTGCTGCCCGGCCAGATGATTCCGGAACACAAACACGTGAAGACCGCTTTCACGGCCAAACAGGAATCCTGGCTGGTGGACAAAGGCTGGGTATATAACTTCTCGGAAGTAGGCGATGCTACCGAAGGGGCCGAAGCTCTGGTTCCGGCTACCCAGAAAGCTACTACCGTGTCGAAAAACTACGTGAAGCAGAACCAGGGCGAACTGCTGACCCTCAAAACGCCGGAAAGCTGGCACTTCATGATGGCCGGTCCGGAAGGTGCCATCGTGTGGGAATTCGCCAACTACCATGACGGCGACGGCCTGCGGTTCACCAACACGAAAGCTGCACTCTAAACCTGTTCTTTCAAGAAACGCTGTACGATGTGCGGAGGCGGGGGCTGGGCCTTCGTCCTCCGCATCGTAACAAATACTAACCCAATCAGATACGACCCAACTAATGAGAACATTTGACCATGTCGGCATACCGACCGCAGAGTCCAAACCGGGCGAAGTGTATAACGAAGGGATGAAAGTGTGGCTGACCGACTTTTCGAAAAGCCCGAACCGCATCGAGTGGCTCCGCTTCGACAAAGACTCGTGGATGCCTCAGCTGATCCAGAGTACCACGCATATGGCTTACCAGGTGACCGATCCCGAGGCAGAGATGAAAGGGAAAACCGTGCTGCTTCCGCCGACCGACTGCGGCGGCGGCAACTGGATCGCCTTCGTCGAAGAAGAGGGGATCGCCGTGGAACTGATGTGGCAGGTTAAATAACAACTCTATTAAATACGTTGATACAGAGATGAATAAATTCATAAACTCGACCGAGAACATCACCGCAGAATTATTGGAAGGGTATACTATGGCCTTCTCCGACACCGTGAAACTCGGAGCCGAAAACATCGTGGTGCGCACCAACCCCAAAGCAGAAGACAAAGTGGCGATCATCGCATTCGGGGGTTCGGGACATGAACCCGCCGTGAGCGGATTCGTCGGCGAAGGGATGCTCGATGCTTCGGTGGTAGGCGATATCTTCGCCGCTCCGGGGGCGCAGCGCCTGTTCCAGGCCTTGCAGATGTTCAAGCGGGAAGCAGGGATCCTGTTGCTCGTGCTGAACCACTCCGGCGACGTGATGAGCGGCAATATGGTACGTCAACTTGCTGAACGTGCGGGGATTAAAGTGAAATCGATCATGACCCACGACGACATTTCGGCCGGGCTGGACGCCGCCGACGATGACCGGCGCGGACTGGCCGGGGCTATCCCGATGTACAAGATACTGGGCGCTGCCGCCGAACAAGGCAAATCGCTCGACGAACTGGTCGAGATCGGCGAACGGTTCAACAAACAGTTAGCCACGCTGGCAGTGGCTATGCGTGCCTGCACCCACCCGCAGAACGGCGCAACCATCACCGAACTGCCGGAAGGGATGATGCAGATCGGCATGGGCCAGCACGGCGAAGCCGGGCAGGGCGGCAACGAGCCCTTGGTTTCGGCAGATGCCACGGCTGAATTTATGGTCGGGCAGCTGATGAAGAAACTCGACGTCAAGAGCGGGGACAAAGTGCTGCTTTATATTAATGGAGTAGGGTCCACCACCTTGATGGAACAATTCATCGTTTACCGGGCTGCAGCCAGGAAACTCGAAGCCGCGGGGGTAACCGTTGCAGACGGGTATGCCGGCGAATTGCTGACCGTGCAGGAACAGGCCGGGTTCCAGATGATCCTCGGCAAACTGGACGCCGACCACCTCGACCTGCTGAAAAACTACAAATCCGACGCTCCGTACTGGAGGCGCTTCGGGAAGTAACACCCCTGTTGCTGCGCAGGGGCCGTATTTACCCTTGGAAGACCCTCTGTTCCCTTGACAAAAGGGGGCAGGGGGCGTAGGGTTAAATGGGGATAGCGAAAAATAGGGAAAACTAACACCTAATAAAAACCATATGACCGGAAAATTGACTATACCGGATTTTCAGAAAATGATCCGAAAGGCATTGGCTAATGTGACCGCACGTGCGGGAGAGTTCAGCGAGCTGGACGCCGTGATCGGCGACGGCGACCACGGGGAAGCCATTGTTACGGCATTGAACGCCATTGCCAAAGTCTCGAACGCGGAAGATGCGTCAGATAAAGATTTCAAGACCCTGCTCGGCGACATGGGCTTCGGCGTGATGATGGAGACCAGCGGTTCCACCTCCACTCTGCTGGGAGGATTGCTGCTCGGGATGAGCGACGGAGCACCCGCCGGAGCAAAAGAATTGGATGCCGCGCAGGTCAAAGCCATGTTCAAAGGCGGGCTGGAAGGCGTGCAGAAGAACACTAAGGCCATGCCGGGCGACAAAACCATGATGGATGCGCTTTATCCGGCAGTCATGGCCATGCAGACAGCAGACACCGGAGATATTGCCCAGGTTCTGCAAGCGGGCGCCGAGGCAGCGCAGAAAGGTGCGGAGGATACCGTGCAGATGAAAGCCAACTTCGGCCGCGCCCGGAACTACGGCGAAAAGTCCGTGGGACATGCCGACAGCGGTGCGTCGTCGTGGGCCTGCATGTTCGGCGCTTTTGCCGAAGCGCTGGCTTAGGGATCTGAAAGGCCCGGAGAAAATTAAGCAAAAGAGGCAGAACACCCGGCGAACGTATCGTCGGCGACAGGCGGGAAAAGTGAAGAATAACAAAGAAAACAAATAAACAAAAGACAGAAGACATGGCAGACATGGATGGGATCCTTGAGAACAAGGACAAAGACTACGGAATCGGAATACCGGTTGCAAACCAGCACTACTTCGTAAAAGGGGCCGACAACCTCGGCTGGGGGATGAAAGACCGCCTTTCGCGGATCTTCCGGCCCAGCACCGGCAAAACCGTGATGCTCGCGTTCGACCACGGATACATCATGGGTCCGACCTCGGGGCTGGAACGCCTCGACCTCAATATCGTGCCGCTGATTCAATACGCCGACTCGCTGATGTGCACCCGCGGTTCGCTGCGCTCCGTAGTGCCGCCGACCTATAACAAAGGGATCTGCCTGCGCTACTCCGCCGGGTCGTCGATCCTGACCGACCTGAACAACGAATGCGTGCTCGATCCGGTGGACGCCGTGCGCGTCAACGCATCGGCCATGGCCGTGATGGTAGCCATGGGGAACGAGAAGTACGAAGCCCAGACCATCGAGAACCTCGTCCGTACCGCAGATGCAGGGTACAAATACGGCATTCCCACGATGGGGGTTACCGCCGTGGGCAAGGATATGGCCCGCGATTCCAAATATTTCGGTCTGGCATCGCGCGTGTGCGCCGAGAATGGGGCCAATATCGTGAAGACCTACTACTGCGACGGGTTCGCCAAAGTGGTCAACGCGTGTCCGGTGCCCATCGTGATCGCCGGCGGCAAGAAACTCGAAGAGAAAGAAGCCCTGGAACTGTGCTACAAAGCCATCAACGACGGGGCTATGGGGGTCGATATGGGCCGCAACGTCTTCCAGTCGGAGAATCCCGCCGCCATGATCCAGGCCGTGAGCGCCGTGGTGCACGAAGGGCTGACGCCGGAACAAGGGTATGAAATGTACAAAGACCTCTCTAAATAGCTCGGTATGAAACGCTTTGTCCATAACCTGACATTCGCATCGGCGGGAGCCGTCGCCCTCGCGCTGGTATCGTGCGGCGGGCAAACATCCGCGCCGCAGGACAAGATGCTCATCGCAGGATCGTTCTGGGACACCATCGCCGTGGTGAACCGCTCGGCCGGCGACGTGATCGAGTGGAAATACGGATTGCCGGAAGGATCGGAATGCAACAGCGTCGAGATTCTGCCCGGCAGCGGAGACGTACTCCTTTCCTACAAGAAAGGGGCACGGGTGATAAAACGGGACTCTGCGGGGACTGTTGTTTGGGACTACACCGACGTGGCCGACACCGCCGAATTGCAGACCGCTACACGGCTTCCGGACGGAGGGTACCTGTTGGCGATCTGCGGAACCCCGATGCGCATCGTCGAACTCGACTCCACGGGAACAGATGTGCGGAAAGAAGTGCGCTATGACTTGGGCATAGAACCCGCGCATGCGCAATTCCGCCGCGTGACCAAGGCAACCGACGGAAACTACCTCGTACCGATCATTACTACCGGCAAAGTACTGGAGATCAAGGATGATTCGACCTTGGTCACAGAGTATAACGTAGGCGGTAACCCCTTCTCTGTGCAGGAACTGCCCGACGGGAACCTGTTCGTGGCCTTGGGCGACGGGCACAGCGCAATCGAGATCGACCGCGCCACGGGCAACCTCGTCAGGAAAATCGATACCGTTCCGGGCGTACCGCTGCACTTTATAGCCCAGTCCGAACGCCTGTCG
>CAZAPI010000012.1:0-21232 GCA_964486945.1 uncultured Rikenella sp.
CGGGCACCGAAAATACTGCTGCCAATGCGCACCATCGTCGCACCCTCGGCAATAGCCAGCGGGTAGTCTCCCGACATCCCCATGGATAGAACGTCCATTTGCGGCAGATATTTCTCGCGGAACGTTATGAAAACGTTATGCAACGTCCGGAATTCGCCGCTCACCTGCGCCGCGTCGTCCGTCAGCGATGCCATTCCCATCAGCCCCCGTATCCGGATATGTTGCAACGCAGACAACTCCCCGTTCTGCAAAAAATGTTCCAATTCGGCGGCATCCCATCCGAATTTGGTCTCCTCCTGTGCAATATGCAATTGCAACAGCACATCGATCACCCGTCCCGCCTTGGCCGCCTCCTTGTCGATCGTTTCGGCCAACCTCAAGGAATCCACCGAGTGGATCAGCGACACGAACGGCGCGAGATATTTGACCTTGTTGGTCTGCAAGTGGCCGATCATATGCCACTCGATATCTTTCGGCAGCTCGCGGTACTTGGCCGCCATCTCCTGCGGGCGGCTCTCGCCGAAAACGCGCTGTCCGGCATCGTAAGCCGCCAGCAACGCCTCCGCCGGATGGAATTTAGATACCGCCACCAACGTCACCCCTTCGGGCAGCGAGGCGCGAATGCGAGCCAAATTATCAGCGACTGTCTCCATTCTGTTTGAAAAAATTTTTATATTTGTCATTCTCCGCCTCCGGCGGGGCTGCAAGGCAGCCGAAATAAAACAAATTTACAGCATACAGATGAACAAAACAAAACTTTTCGCGGCCTTGCTGGCGGGCACTTTCCTGGCCCAGCAAAGTGCCGTCGCGTGTACCAACATCCTCGTAACGAAAGGGGCATCCAAGAGCGGTTCGACCATGATCAGCTACTCGGCGGATTCCCACACCCTGTACGGCGAACTTTATTACCGGCCGGCCGCCACATATCCGGCCGGGACGATGATGAACGTCTACGAATGGGATACCGGGAAGCTGCTGGGCGAAATACCGCAGGCCGAAACGACATACTCCGTGGTGGGGAACATGAACGAGCACCAGCTGCTGATCGGCGAAAGCACTTGGGGCGGCCTGCCGCAGCTGGTCGACACCACCGGGATCATCGACTACGGTTCGCTGATATACATCACCCTGCAACGTTGCAAAACGGCCCGCGAGGCGCTCGCCTTTATGACCAAGCTGGCGGCCGATTACGGCTATGCCTCATCCGGGGAGTCCATTTCGATCGCCGACCCGAACGAAGTGTGGGTACTCGAAATTATCGGCAAAGGGAACAAGATGGTCGACGGCAAGAACGTCAATAAAGGCGCCGTATGGGTGGCCCGCCGCATTCCGGATGGGGCGATCTCCGCGCATGCCAACCAAGCCCGCATCACCACCTTCCCGCTGAACGACCCGGAAAACTGCATCTATTCGCCGGACGTGATCTCCTTCGCCCGCGAACAAGGCCTTTACAAAGGCAAAGACAAGGATTTCGATTTCGCGGCGGTCTACAATCCGATGGACTACAGTGCCATGCGCGGCTGCGAGGCCCGCGTGTGGAGCGTTTTCCGCCAGGTGGCCGACGGGATGGACAAGTACCTCGACCACGTGACGGGCAAAAATCCGGACAACCGGTTGCCGCTGTGGGTAACCCCGAAGCACAAACTGACCGTCAAGGACGTGGCCGAATTCATGCGCAACCACTTCGAAGGCACCGAGCTGGACATGACCTGCGACCCGGGCGCGGGGCCGTTCAAACTGCCTTACCGCTGGCGCCCCATGACCTTCAAGGTCGGCGACGAGGAGTTCACCAACGAACGCTCGATCGCCACGCAGCAGACCGGCTGGTGGTACGTGGGCGAATGCCGCAGCTGGCTGCCCGACCCGATCGGGGGCGTGCTCTGGTTCGGCGTAGACGACACCGACAGCTCGCCGCTGACACCGTTCTACTGCGGCATCGACCGCATCCCCCACTCCTATGCCGTCGGCAACGGCAATATGACCACCTATTCGGAAACCTCCATGTTCTGGGTGGTGAACCGGGTGACCAATTTCGCTTACATGCGCTACAACATCATCCACCCGGACGTGAAACGCGCGATGGACCGTTTCGAGAACCGCTGCTTTGCCGAACAGCCTGCAGTGGATGCGGCAGCATTGACGCTTTACGAGCAAGACCCGAAACTGGCGGTCGATTTCCTGACGGACTATTCCGTGAATACGGCCCAGCGCCTGTTCCAGACCTGGGTCGACCTGGACCGCTACCTGCTGGTGAAATATATCGACGGCAATATCAAGAAAGAGGTTTCCGAAGGCGTATTCATGGATAACGGCAACGGCCGCGACATCCCCGCTTCGCCGGAATTCCCGGGCTACAGCGAAGAGTGGAAAGAGATGGTGAAACAAGCTGCCGGCCAACGCCTGAAAGTGGTGCAGCCGAAACGTTAAACGGCATACGAAGCAACAGACATGCGGCCTTTATCCCGGATCGGGATAAAGGCCGCTTTTTGTTGTAAATACCGTTTTATTTCTCCAACTTTGCGGAAAGTAAAGCCCCAAAACGCATGTTAGCCATTATCGGTCAGGTTATCCGCCAGTTGCGCGAAGAGAACGGCATCTCGCTGGAAGAACTTTCTTCCCGCGCGGGAATCAGCGTGGAAAAGCTGGACAAGATCGAGACCAACCAGGCCAATCCCTCGCTGGGCGTGCTGATCCGCATTTCCCGGGCGCTGGGGGCCAAATTGGGATCGCTGCTCGGAGGCAAAGACGACGACCATACGGCTGTAGTGACCCGAAAAGGCGATGTGGCTGGCAACCTCACCTTTGCAGGAAACGAACAGGGTAAGAACGGGCACCTGCATTTCTATGCCATGGCTAAGGACAAGGCCGACAGACATATGGAGCCGCTGGTGGTCGAGATCACGCCGAGCGGCGGGGCGACGGTACCGGAATTGAAGTCGGAACACTCGGGCGAGGAGTTCGTTTACGTGCTGGACGGCGAGGCGACGCTTTACTACGGTTCCGAAGTCTATACGCTTGGGCCGGGGGACAGCATATACTACAATTCGGTCGTACCGCATTTTCTGGCCAACGAGACCGACGCACCGGCTCGGGTGCTGGCGGTACTTTACACGCCGTATTAGGTCGTTTTTCTTTTATAACATTTATGATCCGCACTGTAAGTCCCGCCGACGACGCCGGGACCATCTGTAAAATATACAATCATTACATCACCGACACGGTCGTCACTTTCGAAACAGAGCCAGTCGATGCGGAGGCCATGCGCGAACGGATAGAATCCATCACGGCGCGCTTTCCCTATCTGGTCTACGAACAGGACGGGAAAGTGTTGGGATATTGCTACGCGGCGACATGGCGCAGCAGAGCCGCCTACGACCAAACGGTCGAAACCACGATCTACCTGCATAAAGACTGGATCGGAAAAGGACTCGGCCATCAGCTTTATCAAGAACTCGTCCGGCAACTGCGTAACGCCGGCCTCCATGTGGCCGTAGCCAGCATCACCCTGCCGAATACCCGGAGCGTGGCGCTGCACGAGAAATTCGGGTTCCGCAAAGTGGCCCACTTCACCGAAGTGGGGAACAAGTTCGGCAAATGGCTGGACGTGGGTTTCTGGGAACTTAATTTTTAACCGGGCCCTGCTTTTGCGCCCGCTTGACGAAACGATACTGCGGCCAGAACATCACCACGCAGATCACGATGCTTGTCACGAAAGGTACATAGACCGAATCGGTGCCTGCAACCACCTCTACTAATTTCTGGATGAAAGGGCAGAGGATGATGGCGCTGTAATTCATAGCCATCACCAGCGCCAGCGCGAAAGTGACCCGTTTGGGCGCCACCGCGTTGGAAGTCCGGTCGTAGATCAACGGCTGCATAACACCATAACCGAGACCGATCAATACGACCCCCGCCGCGATCAGCCACAAACTGTGGACCATTATCAACACCAGCCCGGCAAGCATCGCCCCCAGTGCGAACAGGTTATTCTTTTGCTCGACCCCCGAAATGATCTTATTGATGAATAGCCCCGGCAGCATAATGGCCAGGAAAAAGGCCGATATGAGCGTCCCGCTGGCCCCGGCCCCCCCGATCGAGAATTTATCCATGTAGATCGACAGATTCAGCGGTACGGCCAGCGCGATGATGGTGATCCAGAAATAGAACAGCATGATTCCTATCGGCCAGTCTGTCCGGATAACCTTTTTCCCGATGTGTATATCCCTGACTCCGCGCTGCGCCTGCAAGGGGTCGTCCGCAACGCGCTGCTGCGCCTGCGGCTTCGAGTTAGGCAGTTTGAAAGCGAATGCCAGCGCAATGGCTGAGAAAAAATAGACAAGGAATGAATAATGCCAGTTCACACCGGCCAGCCAGCCCGCAAGCATAGTCGCCAGCACCAGGGAAAGATTGGCGATGGCTGACGCGATCCCCAACTGCTTGGTCCGGTAGCTGCCCGCGAAATTATCGGCGACCAGCCCCGTGGATAACGGTATGACCAATCCCGCGCCGACACCCAGTAACACACTGTTGGCCAGCATTAAAGCGAGGCTGCGGGTAACCAGCATGTAGATCACCGAGCTGGCGAAATAGATAGAAAGCCCCCAGATGACCAGCTTCTTCCGGTTGAAATTCAGCGACAGTTTCCCGGCTACCAGCACGAACGGCACGATCACCAGCGCGGGCAGCGACGTGAGCATCTGTATCTCCAGTTCGGAAGCGTGGGGGAACGCGGTCTCTAAGTCGCCGAGAATCGGTGAAACGGCCAGCCCGGACAGGGATGTCACCACCGACAAGGCATAGATCGCCAGCAGAGCGATCAGCGAGATGGATTGCTGTTTTCCGGTCGGTATCTGCCGCAGTCCGGCTAAATCGAAATGGAATCGGTCGGGTAAATCTTTCGGTCTCATCCTGTGAAGTTTTGCCTGACAGACGGTGCAATATACATGCCATCGCCGAGGTTAAAAACGCGGTTTCGATTCAGAAATCCGAGTTACCCCCGTGCTTTTCGACCTATTCCAAACTTTCGGGGAGTGGCTGGGCAGCTATGTGGCCATCGTGGGACTCCTGGCTACGCTCATCGCCATGATCTTTATAGGGAATACCGTCGCCGGGTTGGCATGATCCCCGGACCTCAAAGGCGAAGGTATCCTGGGATTGATTTCCACCTCATTGCAGGTTTCATTACCATCGTCGTTTTCCGGTGACTGGCCGAAACGACGCGGGCGATAGTGGCTATCGCCAACAATACACGCAAGTAGCTTTCCCCTCTATTCGGGCCGAAAAGAACGGGGCTGACTTTTTCGAAGTCAGCCCCGTTTGTCGATCAAAGCGGTAAACGCTTACTCGGTTTTATCATCGTACTGTTCCCGAATTTGATCCAGTTTCTTGTGCATCATCGCCCGTACTTTGGCCATTTTCGGATCGTTGTACAGGTTGTGCAACTCTGTAGGATCGGTTTTCAGGTCATAAAGCTCCCACGACTCGATATCGTCCCCATAGAAACGGATCAATTTGTAACGGTCCGTGCGGACCCCATAATGCCTCCGCACGAAATGTTCGCCTGGGAATTCATAGTAATGGTAATAGATCGCGTTGCGCCAGTGCTTCGGTTTTTCGTTTTTGAGCAACGGCACCAGCGACACGCCTTGAATATCCTCCGGCACCGGCACGCCAGCCAATGTCAGGAAAGTCGGCGCATAGTCGATATTCTGCACCATCTCTTCCACCACCCTGCCCCGTTCGGCGTTTTTCCAGCAATCCGGCAGGCGCATCAACAGCGGCGTACGCAAGGACTCCTCGTACATGAACCTTTTGTCGAACCAGCCGTGTTCACCCATATAAAACCCTTGGTCAGAAGCATAGACGATCAGCGTATTCTCCAGCAGCCCCTCTTTTTCGAGGTAGTCCATGAGCCGCCCGATATTGTCGTCCAGCGACTTCACGCTCTTAAGATAGTCCCGTATGTAGCGCTGGTACTTCCACTCTGCCAGCTCCTTGCCCGATAGCCCCTGGGCGAGGAACTTATCGATCAGCGGCTGGTAAACAGCGTCCCACTGCGCCCGCTGCTCCGGCGTCATCCGTTGCAGCTCCCCATGCACGATGGCACTTTTGAGCGGCGTCTCGATCGTGCTGTCCAGCATCTTGAGGTCGTAAGCCAGGTCCATATCCTTGTCGATGCTCATTTTCTGGACTGCGGCAGCCGGCCGGCCGGCATAATCGTCCCAGAAAGTCTCCGGCACCGGGAAGGTCTTGTCCTCATACCGGGTCAGGTCGCAAGTGTCCGACATCCAGATGCGGTGCACGGCTTTGTGGTGCAGCAACAGGCAGAACGGTTTCGACTTATCGCGGTGTTCCAGGTAGTCGATGCCCTTGTCCGTAATGATATTCGTCACATAGCCGTGCTCGCGGTGGGTGCCTTCGGGCGTGATGAAATCCGGGTTGTAGTACGATCCCTGCCCCGGCAGGATCTCCCAATGGTCGAAACCCGTGGGATCGCTCATCAGGTGCCATTTGCCGATCAACGCCGTCTGGTAGCCGCCTTTCTGCAACAGTTTGGGGAAAGTCTGCTGCGAACCGTCGAAAGGATGTCCCCCCTCGTTCTGCATAAATCCGTTCTTGTGGCTGTGCTTGCCCGTCACCAGCACGGCCCGGCTCGGTCCGGAGATCGAGTTGGTCACGAAGCTGTTGCCGAACCGCACCCCTTCCCGTGCCAGGCGGTCCAGGTTCGGGGTATTGTTGTACCGCCCGTCGTAACAGCTGATCGTCTGGAACGAGTGGTCGTCGGTCATAATGTAAATGATGTTCAGCGACTTGTCGCAATCCGAGGCCGGTTTGGCCTTGGCATTTGCCCCCAGGGCCGAAAGGCCCATGGGGACTAAGAGCAGGGATTTGTTCATCGAAATTATTGGGTTATTTTAAAACAGTAAAGGTTCCCGAAGAAATCGGCCACGTACGTCGGCAACTGAAATCCCGACCATTCCCTTTTCGGAAGCGTCGCACAGGCTGTTGGCATCGTGGCAGACCGTTCCGCACAACTGCGCCGAGGCCGAAACCGGCAACAGGAACAAGGCCGCCGGCAGGAGTTGTTTTTTTTCATGGTTTGGATGTCGGATCGTTCACAAAAAGTCCTGCAAGGTACTAAATTGTGAAACAAATAACAAAGGAGATACCCTTTCGGATACCTCCTTCGAAGAAAATTAACGGAATTTATTTCCCGGCCTGATCGCCTCCTTTGACTTCGATCTGTTGAGAATCGCCCTCGACAGGCTCGCGCAGGCTGTAATAGCAGAAAATCTCCACGATCCCGTAGGCCAGTATCCACGCCCCAACGAAAGCCATAAACCAGGTGGCGGTATAGATCGGCTGCACGAAAGCCACAAAACCGGCGATCATCAGCAGGATCGGGAAAAAGAAGTAGAGTCCGGCGACCTTGATCCCGCTTTTCTTGATCTTGAACATGGCCACCAGCTGGTTCAGCCCCAGGAAGATCAGCAGCACCCCGAACAGGATCATAAAGAGGCTGGCCCACAACTCCGGTCGGAACAGCAGCAGGATACCCCAGATCACGGCGACAGGTGCCGCAGGCGGCAGGTACTTCCACCGGTTCTCGATGCCTTTAGTCCGGACGAGGAAGCCGCAAAATTGCACGGCGCCGATCACGATCGACACGATGCCGATCAGGCGGACCGCCCATTGCAGGATGTCGCGCGGCCAGACGACCAGCACGATGCCGATAATCACGGCTGCGACGCCCCACAACAGCCCGTTGTACGTTTTCATGTATTTGTCCATAGCGGTAGATTTGAATATCACGTCAAATATACGACAAAAAACGCGCCACCGTACCCGGTTCAGCGCGTTTTGTCGTTCGTCGGAAAGGGGCGGAATATGCCGTTAAGCTTTCCCCGCCCGTTTACGGTCCGTTTCGCTCAGCAGGATCTTGCGCATGCGGATCGAGGTCGGCGTGATCTCGGCATACTCGTCCTCCTGAATATATTCCAGAGTCTCCTCCAGCGAGAAGATCACCGGCGGCGATACCGTCGATTTCTCGTCCGAGCCCGACGCGCGCATATTGGTCAGCTTTTTCGATTTGCAGACGTTCACACAGATGTCTTCGGCCCGGGTGCTCTCCCCGATCACCTGCCCGGCATACACTTCGTCGCCCGGCGAGATGAAGAACCGTCCGCGGTCTTGCAATTTGCTGATCGCATAGGCATATGTGGGTCCGCTTTCCGCCGCAATGAGCGACCCGTTCGAACGCCCTTCGATCTCGCCCCGGTACGGTTCGAAACCCTTGAACCGGTGAGCCACCACAGCCTCGCCCGCCGTGGCGGTCAGCAGGTTGCTGCGCAGGCCGATAATACCCCGCGCCGGAATGTCGAAGTCGAGGTGGGCGCGTTCGCCGCGGTGGTCTATATGCAGCAACACCCCTTTACGCCGCGTAGCCATTTCGATCGCCTTGCCCGCCATCTCTTCCGGAAGGTCCACCGTCAGGTGCTCGATCGGCTCGCAGCGCTGACCGTTGATGACTTTGTCCACCACTTTCGGCTGGCCGACCTGCAATTCATAGCCCTCGCGGCGCATCGTCTCGATCAGCACGCTGATATGCAGCACCCCGCGCCCGAAGACCCGGAACGAATCCGCCGTGGCCCCCGGCTTCACTTTCAGGGCCAGGTTCTTTTCCAGCTCGCGATCCAAGCGTTCCTTGATATGTCGCGAAGTCACGAATTTACCTTCACGCCCGAAAAACGGCGAATCGTTGATGGTGAACAGCATGCTCATGGTCGGTTCGTCGATGGCGATGGGTGTCAGCTGTTCCGGGTTCTCGTAGTCGGCGATGGTGTCCCCGATCTCGAAGCCATCGACCCCGACTATCGCGCAGATGTCTCCGCACTGCACCTCTTCCACTTTCTGTTTACCCAGCCCCTCGAAGGTCATCAGCTCGCGGATCTTCGTCTTTTCGATCGTCCCGTCGCGCTTGACCAGCGAGATATTCTGGCCCGCTTTCAGCACCCCGCGGCTCAACCGCCCCACGGCGATCCGGCCCACGTACGGGGAGTATTCCAGCGAAGTAATCAGCATCTGCGGCGTGCCCTCCGCCACCTTGGCCGTCGGTATCTCCTCGATGATGCAGTCCAGCAGTGGGATGATATCGGTGGAGGGCGTCTTCCAGTCGGTAGACATCCAGCCATTCTTGGCGCTTCCGTAGATGGTCTTGAAATCGAGCTGCTCCTCGGTGGCATCGAGGCTGAACATCAGGTCGAACACCTGTTCGTTCACCTCGTCCGGACGGCAGTTCTGCTTATCCACCTTGTTGATGACCACGATCGGTTTAAGCCCCATCTGCAACGCTTTCTGGAGCACGAAACGGGTCTGCGGCATCGTCCCTTCGAAAGCGTCCACCAGCAGCAGCACCCCGTCGGCCATGTTTAACACACGCTCCACCTCACCCCCGAAATCGGCATGGCCCGGCGTGTCGATAATATTGATCTTGTAATCTTTATAATGGACCGATACGTTCTTGGCCAGAATCGTGATCCCGCGCTCGCGTTCCAGATCGTTGTTATCCAGGATCAGCGTTTCCGACTTCTCCTGGTCGCGGACCAGCTTGGCCTGAAGGATCATTTTGTCCACCAGGGTAGTTTTCCCGTGGTCGACGTGCGCAATGATTGCAATGTTCTTGATTTTCTGCATCTTGTTGAATTATGCCTGACACGAAGGCAGAGACACTCCGCCCTCCGGACGGCACAAATGTAATTTTTTTAGGGCGGAAAATCAAACGGATACCCTTTCCGGCGGCAATGATCCGATTTTTCTTAGTTTAGAATTATTATAATCTAAAAAAGTATTTACCTTTGTCCTTGTCAAACGAGGGGGGTAACCAGTCATGAAAAAGAGCAGCCAGGAGATCAGAGACATGCTGACCGGTCACGGCATCAAAGTGACGCCGCAGCGGATCGCCGTATATACGGCGTTGTCGGAGTTGGGCCACGCCAGTGCGGAGCAGATCACGGCGCGGGTGCACGATTCGTTCCCGACAGTGACCGTGGGCACCATTTATAACGTACTGGAGTGCTTCTTGTCGAACGGCGTGATCTCGAAGCTGAACACGAGCGGTAACAAGATGTATTTCGACGTCAGCATCCACGACCACCACCACATCATTTGCGAAGAGACGGGCGAGATATTCGACTTCGGCGATACGGAGCTGACCGAAATGATCCGTTCGTACTATGCCACCCACGGTGCGGCCGGCGCGGAAGGGTTCGAAGTCAAGGATATTCGCGTCCAGGTAATAGGAAATTTCAAACGCAACTCGAAGTAATAACCAAAACACCAACCAAATGAAAAGCGTAAAAGGAACCAAAACCGAACAGAACCTCCTGAAATCGTTCGCCGGCGAGTCGCAGGCCCGCAGCCGTTACACCTTCTTCGCCAGTGTGGCTAAGAAAGAGGGGTACGAGCAGATTGCAGGCGTATTCATGGAGACCGCCGAGCAGGAAAAAGAACACGCCAAGCGTTTCTTCAAATTCCTCGAAGGCGGCATGGTCGAGATCACCGCTGCCTACCCGGCCGGCGTGATCGGCAACACCCGGCAGAACCTCGAAGCGGCAGCCGCCGGCGAGAACGAGGAGTGGAGCGACCTCTATCCGGAATTCGCCGACGTGGCCGATGCCGAAGGATTCCCGGAGATTGCCCGGGTATTCCGCGAGATCGCCGAAGTGGAAGCCGAACACGAAAAACGCTACCGCACCCTGCTGGGCCGCGTGGAAGAAAGCTCGGTATTCAAACGCGAAACCGAGATCGAATGGCAGTGCCGCAACTGCGGTTACGTTCACACCGGCAAGGAAGCCCCGACGACCTGCCCGGCCTGCGCGCATCCGCAAGCCTATTTCGAACCCAAGAAGAACAACTATTAATCTCCGGCCCGTGCCGGAACTCCGGGTACTGCATGGCACAGCCATGCAGTACCTTTTTATTTGAGATCTGACAAGCGCAACAGGCGCTTCTATAAAACATTTCCCAAGATACCGGATCGGAACGGGAGCGGCAGCAGGTGCCGGCTATCCTGACCGACGGCCAATGCCTGATGTGCCACAGCGAAATTCCTGAATACCCAGGGTAAACCGTTCGACACCCGAAACAGCCAATCACTCCGAACACGGGAATGGATATTCCTGCCGGGACGGCGCTCCGAACTCCTGCATGGTCAGGACTGGGGCGCCGCTTTGTGTGTACGCGGCACCAACAACAGCAAGGGCGCCATCGCCAGCAAAGTCAGGGCTGCGACGACAAAGAAATCATCCGTTACCCCTTTGATATAAACGTCGGTTTGCGACCCCGCCACGTCATGCGCAGCGGGGTGACTCGAGATGCGCGAGGTCATGATGGCCGTCAGCAAAGCGATCCCGATGCTGCCGGAAAGTTGCTTGATGCTGTTGGCGATGCCCGAAGCGGCAGCCATATCTTTCTGTTCCAGATGCTTCAGGGAGAAAATATTCAGCGGCGCGAAAGTCAGCCCCATGCCGAATCCACGCAGGTAGAGCACCGTCATAATGGCCGAGTGGTGCGTCTGGGCCGTGAACCGGCTCGCCAGCCAGAAACTGAGCGTCATCACCAGAATACCCGTAATCATCAGCGGGATCGACCCGATGTAACGGGTCACGATCCCCGACACCGTCGAGAGCGTTCCTTGTATCAATCCCACGGGCAGGAAAACCATACCGGCCATGATCGCCGTATAGCCCAATCCGTTCTGCATATAAAGCGGTAGCAGGTAGGTTCCGCCCAGCATCCCGACACCGAAGATCATCAGCACCATCATGGCTACGCCGAAGTTCCGATCGCCGAGCAGCCGAATATTCAGCAACGGGAACTTCACCCGCAGTTCGGTCCTCACGAAGACGACCAGCGCGATGCCTCCCACAATGAACGCCCCGACCACCTCCGGCGCGGCCCACCTTTGGGGATTGGTGGCCGCATTGCCCCGCGCCAGGGCGTAGATGGTGACCGGCATGAACAGCGCCACGCTGACGAAGCCCACCCAGTCGAAACGCCCGATGTCGGGATTCTTCCATTCGCGCTGGATGATCAGGGCCGCCACGATGGCAATCACCCCCAGCGGTACGTTCACGTCGAAGATCCAATGCCAGCTGTAATCGTCCACCAGATATCCGCCGAGCAGCGGCCCGAACGAGATCGATGCCGCCGAAGCCACGGCCCACAGGCCCAATGCCGTTCCGCGCTGGGCAGGAGGAAACTCGCGCGAAACGATGGCGAGCCCAAGGGCCTGGATCATGCCGCTTCCCACCCCCTGCAAGGCGCGCGAGCCGATCAGGAACCAGTCGGTCGACGCCCGGCCGCAGAGCCACGATCCCAGCGTAAAGAGGAACATGCCGATAATATAGACCTTTTTATTGCCGTACCTATCAGCCAGCCATCCGGCCGTCGGCAACATAATGGTCATCGTGATCATATATGCCGTGATGACCCATTCCGCCGTGGAGATACCCACATGGAACACGCCCATAATAGCCGGCATCCCGACGTTGACTACCGTGATGTCCAGCACGGCCATGAACGTCCCGATCATGATCATGCCCAACACCCACCATTTGTATCCTTTCCCGGCCCGCAAACGTGTTATGAACGCTTTCATCCGATTCGTTTTTTCCGGGAGCTTGCAAAAAAAATGCCACCTTTGTACCGCAAACCACAGACGACAAACAACGGATGAAAGAGATCGAAAGCGTGACCCTGATCGGACTCGGTGCCGTCGGAGCGGTGGTAGGAACCCGGTTGCAGGAGGCCCTGGCGGGGAATTTCAGCGTGATTGCGGATGCCCGGAGGCAGGAGAAACTGCGCAAAGAAGGGATCGTTTTGAACGGGAAGCGCTATGATTTCGCCTTTGCCGATGGAACCGGCTTCCGGGACCTGATCCTGATAACGACCAAATCGACAGCTTTAGAAGAGGCTTTGGAAGCCATAACACCCTACACAGGGCCGGACACGCTGATACTTTCGCTATTGAACGGCATCGACAGCGAAGAGACCGTCGCGAAAAAGTTCGGACAGGAGCATGTGCTCTACTCCTATTTTCTAGGACACCCGAGCATGCGCGAAGGCAACCGCATCACCCACGACGGCAAATACCGCATCTATTTCGGGGAAGCGGACAACCGGACGCTTTCGGCCAAAGTATCGGCGGTCGAAAGGTTGTTCGACCGGACAGGCATTCCCTACCGGATACCCGAAGATATGGTCGCAGCCCTATGGCAAAAATTCGTCATCAATATCGGCTGCAACCAGACCACCGCCCTGCTCCGCCGACCGTACGGCCATTTGCAGGAGAACGGACAGGCGATGGCTTTGGCCCGGCGGATGATGGACGAGGCCGCCGCAGTGGCCCGGAAACTGAATATCGCCGGGGCCGAACGAATGGCCGGAGAAGCCGAGAAGGTGATCCGCTCGATGAATCCGGAAGGGAAAAGTTCCATGTTGCAAGACGTGGAAGCAGGACGACCCAACGAGATCGACATCTTTGCAGGCACACTTTGCCGGATAGCCGGAACAATCGGGCATCCCGTTCCGTGGAACGAAGCCGCACGCCTGATTTTGTCGGCCTTGTAAAAAAAGACCGCAAGTCGGGAAATTATACATACCTTTGTCAAGCATAAATAAACAAACAATATACACGCAATGAAAAAGATCTTGTTGGCAGTTGTGGCTGTAGCAGCCCTGGTTGCCTGCTCAGGGAAAACCGGCCTCGAAGCCGAACTGGTCGGCAGCTACTCTGCCAAACCGGAAATCGAAATCGCCGACTCGACCGATTTCGGAGCACAATTTGCCGCTGCGATGTTGTCGCAGATGAAAATGGACATGGATTTCAAAGATAACGGGACGGTCGACATGACGGTTACGATGGGCGCCAACTCGCAATCGGCCCTCGCCAAATGGGAGATCAAGGCCGACAGCCTGGTCATCACCGACAGCACCCAGATCACCCAGAGCTTCGGCATCGCCAAGACAGCGGACGGTTTCAAACTGACCGGCGAGCAGATGAACCTCATACTGACCCCGAAAGCGGAATAATCCCGCCCGGCGGAAACCGTTACGGTTTGCGGTCCCCTTTGCTATAAAGGGGACCGCTTTGTTTTTAAGTGGCATGCAATTTGCGCCGTTCCGGTTTCAGAATCGGACATCCCCGCATGGAGCTAACCCTGATACATCACGCCACAGCCATATTGGCCGGACTCGCGAGCGGCATCGTCAGCGAGATCGGCGGAGCCGGTTCGCTCCTCTCGCTGCCCATGCTCATCGGGCTGGGCCTGCCCCCAAACGTCGCCAACGGCACCAACCGTATCGGTGTAATGGCCCAATACACCATGGGCTACATCCGCTACCTCACACACAAGCATATACCCCACAAAGAGGCCGCCATACTCTCCGTAACGCTGATCCTGGGAACCGTCGCCGGAGCCTATTTCGCCGTCCGCATCGCCGACGTGATTTTCAATTGGATCTTTATCGGCGTAATGGTCCTCACCATCCTGTTTACCTTCTTCTCGCACGAGCTCTCCGACAAACCCGACAGCACCGACGATCCCGTAAGCCGCTCACGAATCGTCGATTACCTTATTTTCCTGCTTCTGGGCCTCTACTGCGGCATGATCCAGGCCGGCATGGCCTACCTGATGTATTACCTGCTGGTCACCCGGCTTCACACCGCGACCAAAACGGCCGAAGCGATCAAAACCTATATGAGCATGATCGTCACCCCGTTCGCCCTCTTTATTTTCATCTGGTTCGGAAATGTCAACTGGGAGCTGGGGGCATGCGTGGCCGTCGGCGGCGGTTTCGGCGGCTGGCTGGGCGAGAGATTCGTCGAGAAAAAAGACACGCGCACCGTCAAAGACTGGTTCATGGTCGCGCTGATAATTTCGGTTGTCTACATGTTTCTGTTTGTCCTGTTACACCTGCACGACGGAATTTTCTATCTTTGATTCTTTCGGAAGAACAGAAACTATGGAACTGATCCGCATTCGAGACACCGCACACCCCTATTCGGTCCGGGCCTGGGAGATCTATGAACAGAGCTTCCCGCTCTGCGAACAGCGGCCGCTGGCCGAGCATATCCAGGCACTGAGCGACCCGGCGTTCCACTATAACCTCCTCGCAGACGGCGGTCGGTTAGTCGGGCTGCTGTCGTGGTGGGATTGGGAAGCGGAAGACGGCACGCCTTTCCGTTTCGGCGAACACTTCGCGATTTCGCCCGATATACGCGGAAGAGGCTACGGTTCGCAGGCGCTGAAGTACCTGCTGGGCAGCGGCGAACGGCTCGTCCTGCTGGAAATAGATCCGCCCGCGGACGATATTTCGCAACGACGCGAACAGTTCTATACGCGGAACGGGCTGGTGACCAACTACAAATATGACCATGTCCACCCATCGTTCCGCCCGACCACCGAACCGCATAAGCTGCTGATCATGAGCTACCCGCGTCCGCTCACACCCAGCGAGTTCAGGGAATTCCAGCGTTTTAACAACGAACGGGTCCTCCGCTACTCCGAAATCAAGTAAAATCGAAAATGGAAGCCTCGGATCCGTAAATTTCGACCAAAGACTATAATTATAGTTGTAGTTTGGAATGAAAGTTCATATTTGCCCATACGAAAGAACAGATACCTTGGCCTATCATGAAACAGAAGAGACAACCGTAGACCCGTCTCGGTGAAGATATTGAACGCAAAATAAGCTCCCCCGTCAAGCCTTGTCCGCGAAAGACAGGGCTTTCCCGACTATCCGGAATAAATTTTCGTTAACTTTACGGGCGATAAAACCGAACCGTCGATGGTGAAAGAGAGATTATGGACCGGTAGCTTCTTTGCTGCATGCGGTGCCAACTTCCTGATGTTCTTCGCATTCTATATGCTCCTGCCAATACTCCCCATGTACCTGGCCGAGCAGTTCGCCGTCACCAAATCCACCGCCGGCCTTATCCTTTCGTCGTACACCATCATGGCCCTGCTTTTCCGCCCTTTTGCCGGATTTATGGTCGACAGTTTCCCGCGTAAGCCGCTGCTGCTGGTCTGCTACACCTTTTTCATCTCCTATTTCGGCGGCTATATGCTGGCCGGAGCGTTGGCCGTATTCGCCATACTGCGCGCCACGCACGGCATGGCTTTCGGAATGGTGACCGTGTCGGTCAATACCGTCGCCATCGACATTATGCCTGCGGCCCGACGCGGCGAAGGGATCGGCTACTTCGGCGTTTCGACCAACCTGGCCATGGCCATCGGGCCGATGGTCGCCCTGATGATCCACGATGCCACACCGAATTACAACTGGATATTCGCCCTGGCACTGTGCGTAGGACTGCTGGGGCTCTTCGTGGCTTCGCTGATCAAAGGGACAAAAACCGAGGCGGTGGGGGCCAAACAGACCTTATCGTTGGACCGGTTCCTGCTGATAAAAGGAGTGCCGGGCGCGATCACGACCATCTTCCTGTCGTTCGCCTACGGAATACTGAGCACCTATGTAGCCGTTTACGGGAAAGAGGAGGTCGGGCTGACCGGCGGAACCGGCATGTTTTTCGTCTGCCTTTCCGGGGGATTGGTCGTGTCGCGGCTTATCTCCGGCCGGCTTATCAACCGGGGTTACCTGACGCTGGTCAGCAAGGTGGGTATTTCGGTCCTGATAGCGGGATTCCTCTGCTTCGTCCTGCTCAAGCATCCGCTCTCGTTTTACGGCTGCGGCGTAGCGATCGGGATGGGATACGGACTGCTCTGCCCTACTTTGCAGACCATGTTCATCAACCTGGCCCACCACAACCAGCGGGGGACGGCCAATGCTACTTACCTGACCTCCTGGGATTTCGGCGTAGGTTCCGGGGTGCTGCTCGGAGGCATCATCGCCCAGCATACCTCCTATTCTTCGGCGTTCCTGCTGGGCACGGCCCTGCTCTGCATCGGCCTTACCCTCTTTTTCCTGTGGGCCGGCCCCTATTTCAACCGCAATAAACTTCGATAAACAGAAAGAGGGCCGTATTCCTACAGCCCTCTTTATTACTGGCAACGCGAACCCCGATCGACCCGATCCGTTCGCTTAACATGGCTACTTTTCTTGCCGCGCAGCGTAACGGTCGGACACCTCGTCCATCGAGATATTCAGCGTATCCATCGTATCGAATACCTCAGGAAGCGTAACTTCGAAAAATTCGGCCCGTTTCAGGCCGACCACCCGCTGTTTCGCCCCTTTGGCCACAAAATAGCCGATACCCCGGCTGTTGGTGACGATCTCGGCCATTTGCAATCTTTCATAGGCCCGCATCGCCGTATTCGGATTCACCTGCAACTGCGCAGCCAGATCCCTCACCGATGGGATGCGTTCCTCCTCCGGCCACCGCCCGCCGGCGATATTGTCGCATACGAAATCGACAATCTGCTGGTATATAGGTTTTTCAGATTTGAAATCCATGATCTTATCTTGTTATTTGCAGCGTGGAAAAACGCCGCCACGCGACATACATCCAAAGAAGCGTGAAAAACACCCCGATACCAAGAACCACCCAGCTTCCCGTACGGCCTGCCATCCAGGACAGCAGGTCGACTGCGGACTCCGGATCGGTCGTAACCGATACTTGTCTATAAACGAATACAGGAATCGACAACACGAAATTCGTCAGCAGCGTCAGCAAGAACTGATGACCGCGGAAGACGACAGCCCCGGCCAGAAAAAAGGCCATTCCGGAAAAAGTGTTCACAATGTTCGCTGCTAAAAACACCCCCGTCATCGGTTCGTTTACCCGGACAATGCTTCGGCTCCACCACTGGCCCATTACGCTGCAAATGTTGTCGAAACCCAGTAATTTCGCCCACAGCGCATCATTCAGCAGTGCGATAACGATCAGTACGACCGGTACTGCGATCAGGTTCAGCAGCGAAGCATAAAGGAATTTTTCGCTCTTGGCCGCCGGCAACATAAAAACCGATAACCCTCTCCCTTTTGAGAAATAGCGTTTGAAACTGCCCGACAGGTTGAAATAAAAGATAAAGCCCATCGCCATCGCCATGAACAACCGGGGCAACACATATCCCACACCGCCACCGGCATCCACCGTCCTGCCGGCGAAGATCACGTGGATATTCCATAACATGTAGATTACCAGGCTAAACACCACGAAACCGCCCAGTTTGAGCAGCAGGCTGCGACGTTCGCCGGCCAGTTCGGCCCGCGCGAAAAAGCCGAAACGTTTCCAGGAAAATGTATCTTTCATAATCGTTTACCGGTTAAAAAGTTGTTTGATCGCCTGGCGGTTGGCCACCGCAGCATTGAATAGCAATTCCATGTCGAGCGGCGATTCCGCACCCGATTCATTGACCTGCACGCCCCAGCGGCCGTGGATGGTCTGTTCGGCATACAGCGCCGGGGCGCCCTCCTCCAGATGAACGAATTGCAGTTTGTCCGTAATCTCCGCCGTGGTGGCGTTCAGCAGGATTTCGCTACCGTCCAGCACCACCACCGAGTCGATCAGCTGGTCCAGATCCCTGACCTGATGCGTCGAAACGATGATCGTCCGTTCCTCATTCGCCACCGACGCGATAACCCGTCGGAACGAGCTTTTCGAAGGAATATCCAGTCCGTTGGTCGGCTCGTCCATAATCAGCAGCGGCGTATTGCAGGCGATGGCGAAGGCGATATAGGCCTTCTTTTTCTGCCCGAGCGACATCTGGTGGAACTTCTGTGCCTCCGGCACCTCCAGCTCCCTCATCAGGTTCGCGAGCTGTTCCCTTGAAAAATTCGGGTAAAATCCGCCGTACACGCGAGCATATTCATCCATGTTCATGCGCGGCAGGTCGAACTCCTCCGGAAGGACGAACACCTGGCTCAGGAATCCCGGCTCACGTTTTCGGGGAATCCGGTCCAACACGGCGATCTCGCCCGTTTTCGGGAACAAAAGGCCCGCCATCAGCTTCAACAGCGTGGTTTTTCCCGCCCCGTTCTTGCCCAGCAGACCGTATATGAATCCCCGCTCGAGTTCAAGATCCAGATCGTCGAACAGTCTGCCTCCCCGATAGCCGAACGACACATGCTTGAATGTTATCATATTATAATAAAGTAGTGTTGGTTATTTCCCGACTCCTTATGCCCATTCCCGGCAAGGTCTTTATGTGCATTACAATATTAATACACTACAAATATAGGACAATCCTTTGGACCAGCAAATTTTTCCCCGGAAAATTTTATCTTTGTTAACCTAACCGACCGGACATTCCGGACTAAACTCTCTTTACGAATGACCCCAAGCCCCTCCCGCCGCATTCCGTGGCTCGACATACTGCGCATCGTCGCCTGTTTTCTGGTCGTCTTCGCCCACAGTTGCGACTTTTTCGTAGCCCGGTTCGACGACGACCGTACCGAATTCCTCTCCGGTGCTTTCTGGGGCAGCATGACACGCGCCTGCGTCCCGCTTTTCGTGATGATCTCCGGCGTTCTGCTGCTTCCCGCAAGACTGGAAATGGGGCCGTTCTACCGGCGCAGGCTCGGCAGGATCATCTGGCCGCTGGTCCTGTGGAGTATCGTCACGCCGTTGCTCTACCTGGCCTACGGCCATGCCGAAGGGGCGAACGCGCTGTACAATATAGCCTCGTTCCCGCTCAACTTCAACTATACCACCACACCGCTGTGGTACCTCTATATGCTGGCGGGCCTTTATCTGGTTATCCCGATCGTTTCGCCGTGGGTGGCGCAGGCTTCACGCAAAGACCTCAAGCGATTCCTGTATATCTGGGGTTTTACGCTTTTCATTCCTTACATCCGGCTGCTGGCCCCTTTTTGCGGATATGTGGGCAATTACGGCGACCTCGGCATCTTCGGCGAATGCGCGTGGAACCCGTTCGGGACTTTCTATTACGTCAGCGGATTTCTCGGCTATATCGTACTGGCATACTACCTGAACAAATATCCCTCCGGGCGGCCTAAAAAACAGATCCTTTTCCGGTCGGCGGCGCTCTTCGTGCTCGGCTACGCTCTGACTTTCGGCGGCTTCGTGCTGACCCAGAAATACTACCCGACCGATTACGCCTATCTGGAGATCCCGTGGTTCTTCACCGGTTTCAGCGTATTCCTGATGACCTACGGTGTTTTCACGGCCTTGCAGACGATCCGCGTGACGAACGACGAGACCGTCGCATGGCTGAACAAAGTCGCGATGCTGACTTTCGGCATTTACCTCTGCCATTTCTTTATCGTCCAGCTGGGCTACGACTTCGTGTACAACTTCATACCTTTGCCCGCGTACCTCCAGATACCGGTCATCGCCGTACTGGCGTTCGGTGTGTCGGCCGGAGTGGTATGGTTGTTGCAGAAATTGCCTTATCATAAATACTTAATCGGATAACAGACCATGAAGAAGATCCTTTTTATCGTTTCGGCGCTCCTGATCACGGGCGCGGCGATGGCACAAAGCCCGGACATGAAGATGAACAGGAACTACGTGGAGATCAACAGTTCGGCGGACACGTCGGTGGCTCCGAATAAATTCCGCATCTCTATCACCATTTCCGAGGCTCCGAGCAAAGGCAAGACTTCCATCGCCGAACTGGAGCGGTCGCTGGCCCGGGCCCTCGATGCGTCGGGCGTGGATATCAAGACGCAGCTCGTCATCACCGGACAGTCCAGCGCGGACGGCAAACGCAAGGACATCTACCAGTACAAGAACTACCTGCTGACGCTGACCGACCCGCAAATGGTCGAGACTGTGTTCAACGAGCTGCAAACCAACGGTATCGCCAACGCGTCGCTGACCCAGAGCACACGATCCGACCTGAAAGAATTGCAGGCCCTGGTGCGGATCAAAGCCATGAAAAATGCGCAGCAAACGGCTGGCGAACTGGCCGGGGCGCTGGGCCAGACCATCGGCAAAGCCATTATGATCCAGTCCTACTCATCAGCCCCTGAGACAATTATGATCCGCGGTTACGCCACTGCGAAATCGGGCAACGCCATGCAGGACGCAGAGATGCCCGAACTCAAATTCAACGACGTACGCGTGAACCAGAGCGTGACCGTCCGTTTCATACTGGAATAAACAATAGGAACATTTTGTTTGAGATTCAACGTAACGGCGGGATAACCCCGCCGTTTTTCGTACATTACGCACTGCCGGCCAAGAAAAAATGGGCGCGAGAAAGAGTTCGATTTCCTCGAAACGGTGAAACCTATCGGGTTTATG
>CAZAPI010000013.1:0-21221 GCA_964486945.1 uncultured Rikenella sp.
CCCGGCGGCACCGGCCCGCACGGCTCGCTGCGCTCGCCGCCAAAAGCGACAGTTCTCTCGACTCATTGCAAAACAATCGCACGATTTTATGATATGATCTTCCTATGTCAGCCCGGAGCCTCCCCCGGCGCAGGGCTGCAACCTAAAGGTCTTGCCCGCGCAGGCTCCGGCCTTTGCAACCTGCCCCCGGCAGAGACCGCAACCTTAGAGTAGTTACAGCCTCTCGCTCGGCGCGAGCACGCGCACCGGGCGTCCGAAGCAGCACAATACAATTAACCGATCATATAAAAAACCTCGGGGCGGTTCCGGATGGAACCGCCCCGAGGTTTTTCATGTATTCATCGGAATTACTCCGCAGTCAGCCCTTCCGCAGCCGCCTCGGCCGCAGATGCCATGGCGTCGGCAGGCCCGACGATCAGGTCCTGGAACTGGCGCGTCCCCGTCCCGGCCGGGATCAGGTGCCCGCAGATCACATTCTCCTTCAGCTTTTCGAGCGGATCGACTTTCGCATTGATCGCCGCTTCGTTCAGTACCTTGGTAGTCTCCTGGAACGAAGCCGCCGACATAAAGCTGCTGGTCTGCAATGCCGCACGGGTGATACCCTGCAACACTTGGTTCGAAGTGGCCGGCACCGCAGCGCGTACTTCCACCTCACGCAAATCCTTGCGCCGCAGTGTGGAGTTCTCGTCCCTCAACTGCCGCAGCGTGATGATCTGCCCGGCACGCAGCGCGGTGGAATCCCCGGCATCGGTAACGACTTTCTTCTCGTAAATATCGTCGTTCTCCTCCATGAAATCCCATTTGTCCACGATCTGCTCCGGCAGGAACCGCGTATCGCCCGGATCCTCGATCCGCACTTTGTTCATCATCTGGCGGACGATGATCTCGAAGTGCTTGTCGTTGATCTTCACACCCTGCATGCGGTACACTTCCTGGATCTCGTTCACGATATATTCCTGCACCTTGGTAGGCCCCTGGATCGACAAAATATCGTCCGGCGTGATCGCTCCGTCGGAAAGCGGCATCCCTGCACGGATATAGTCGTTCTCCTGCACCAGGATCTGCCTTGAGAGCGGCACCAGGTACTTCTTCACCTCGCCGGTACGCGAGGTCACGGCGATCTCGCGGTTACCGCGCTTGATCTTACCGAACGAAACTTCGCCGTCGATCTCCGACACCACAGCCGGGTTGCTCGGATTTCGGGCCTCGAACAGCTCGGTCACGCGGGGCAGACCCCCGGTGATGTCGCCCGCTTTGCCCACGGCGCGCGGAATCTTGATCAGGATATCGCCGGCATTCACTTTGGCGTTTTCCTTGACTACGATATGCGCCCCAACCGGCAGGTTGTACTGTTTCTGTTCGTCGCCGCTCTTGTCGAGGATCTTGATCACCGGGTTCTTGGTCTTGTCGCGCGACTCGATGATCACTTTCTCGCGGTAGCCGGTCGTTTCGTCCGATTCCTCGCGGTAGGTGACATTCTCGATCACGCTGTCAAAAGTGACTTTTCCGCCGAACTCGCTGATGATAACTGCGTTGTACGGGTCCCATTCGCACAGCAAATCCCCTTTCGACACCTTATCCCCCGTATTGACATACAGGGTGGCACCATACGGCAAATTGGCATTATACAGCGTAGCTCCCGTATTGTCGTCCACGATCCGCAGGTCGGCCAGACGGCTGATGACCATATAGACTTTGCGGCCGGTATCGTCTTTGCGTTCGACCATCTTGAGCTCGTCGATCTCGATATGTCCGTCGTATCTGGCCACGATCTTGTTGTCGGCAGCCGAGCCGCCGGCAACCCCCCCGACGTGGAACGTACGGAGCGTCAGCTGCGTCCCCGGTTCGCCGATGGACTGCGCTGCGATGACGCCGACCACTTCGCCTTTCTGGACCATGCGCCCGGTCGCTAAGTTCCGCCCGTAGCACTTCGCACATACTCCCTTGCGGGATTCGCAGGTCAGCACGGAACGGATTTCGACCATCTCGATCGGCGATTCTTCGATCGCTTTGGCAATCTCTTCCGTAATCTCCTCGCCGGCCTTAACGATCAGCTCGTTGTTGAGCGGGTTATAGATGTCGTGCACCGATGTCCGCCCGAGTATCCGTTCGTAGAGCGACTGCACGACTTCTTCGTTGCGCTTGATGGCTGTGGCCTGCAAGCCGCGCAGGGTTCCGCAGTCTTCCTCGTTGATGATGACATCCTGCGCCACGTCAACCAGACGACGGGTCAGGTAACCTGCGTCGGCGGTCTTCAGTGCAGTATCCGCCAGACCCTTACGCGCACCGTGAGTAGAAATAAAGTACTCCAGCACCGACAACCCTTCCTTGAAGTTCGAGAGAATCGGGTTCTCGATGATCTGCGCTGCGTCGGCCGTAGATTTCTGCGGCTTGGCCATCAGGCCGCGCATCCCCGACAGCTGTCGGATCTGCTCTTTCGAACCGCGGGCCCCGGAGTCCAACATCATGTAGACCGGGTTGAAGCCCTGGTCGTCTTCCGTGAGCTGCTTGAGCACCGTGTGGGTCAGTTTCGAGTTGGTGTGCGTCCAGATGTCGATGATCTGGTTGTAACGCTCGTTGTTGGTGATGAAACCCATGTTGTAGTTCTCCATCACCTCGGCAACCTGGTTGTAGCCGTCCTGTACCAGTTCTTCTTTCTCTTTCGGGATGATCACCGCATCCAGGTTAAAGGACAAGCCGCCCCGGAATGCCATCTTATAGCCCAGTGCCTTGATGTCGTCCAGGAAGTTGGCTGTGATGGCTGCGCCGCATTGCTTCATCACGTCACCGATAATGTCGCGGAGCGATTTCTTGGTCAGCAGCAGGTTGATGTATCCCACTTGTTTGGGCACCACCTGGTTGAAGATGATCCGTCCCACTGTCGTGTCGATAATCTTGCCTGCCTCCAGGCGCAGTTTGACTTCTGCGTGCAGGTCGACGCGCCCTTCATTATGGGCGATGATCGCCTCTTCGGCCGAATAGAATACCAGTCCTTCGCCTTTGACGCCTTTGCGGGGCTTGGTGATGTAGTACAGCCCCAGGACCATGTCCTGCGACGGCACTGTGATCGGCGCTCCGTTGGCCGGGTTCAGGATATTGTGCGAGCCGAGCATCAAAAGCTGTGCCTCCAGAATAGCGGCATTGCCCAGCGGCAGGTGTACGGCCATCTGGTCGCCGTCGAAGTCGGCGTTGAATGCCGTACAGGCCAGCGGGTGCAGCTGCAAGGCTTTCCCTTCGATCAGTTTCGGCTGGAAGGCCTGGATCCCCAATCGGTGCAGGGTAGGGGCGCGGTTCATCAGCACCGGGTGACCCTTGATGACATTCTCAAGAATATCCCAGATCACCGGATCTTTGCGGTCGATGATCTTTTTCGCACTCTTGACTGTCTTCACAATCCCGCGTTCGATCAGCTTGCGCACCACGAACGGTTTGTAAAGTTCCGCAGCCATGTCTTTCGGGATCCCCATCTCGTGCATCTTCAGCTCTGGCCCCACGACGATCACCGAACGGGCCGAGTAGTCCACGCGCTTACCGAGCAAGTTCTGCCGGAAACGACCCTGTTTCCCTTTCAGAGAGTCGGACAGCGACTTCAGCGGCCGATTGCTTTCCGTCTTCACGGCATTGGATTTGCGGCTGTTGTCGAACAGCGAGTCCACTGCTTCCTGCAACATGCGTTTCTCGTTCCTGAGAATAACTTCCGGGGCTTTGATCTCGATCAGCCGTTTGAGGCGGTTGTTGCGGATAATCACCCGGCGGTAGAGGTCATTCAGGTCGGAGGTCGCAAAGCGCCCCCCGTCCAGCGGTACCAGCGGCCGAAGCTCCGGCGGAATCACCGGGATCACCCGCATAATCATCCATTCCGGTTTGTTGACTTCGCGGCTTGCGCGGAATGCTTCCACCACATTCAGCCGTTTCAAAGCCTCGCTCTTGCGCTGCTGCGATGTCTCCGTCGATGCCTTGTGCCTGAGCGAGTACGACAGTTCGTCCAGGTCGAGGCGCTGGAGCATCATTTCCAGTGCCTCGGCGCCCATCATCGCGATGAACTTGTTCGGGTCGGAGTCTTCCAGCGCCCGGTTCCCTTTGGGCAGGGTGTCGAGTATATCGAGGTACTCTTTCTCGGTCAGCAGATCGCCTTCTTCGATGCCTTCGGCCGCACCTTTCTGGATCACGATGTATCGCTCGTAGTAGATGATCATGTCCAGTTTCTTGGTCGGAATGCCGAGCAGGTAGCCGATCTTGTTGGGCAGGCTGCGGAAGTACCAGATGTGCGCTACCGGCACCACCAGCTGGATGTGCCCCATCCGTTCCCGTCTTACTTTCTTCTCGGTCACTTCGACGCCGCAGCGGTCGCAGACGATCCCTTTGTACCGGATCCGCTTGTATTTGCCGCAATGGCACTCGTAGTCCTTGACCGGACCGAAAATGCGTTCGCAGAACAGGCCGTCGCGCTCCGGCTTGTAGGTCCGGTAGTTGATGGTTTCCGGCTTAAGCACTTCGCCGCTCGACTTTTCGAGGATCTGCTCCGGCGATGCCAGCGAGATGGTTATCTTCTGATAATTTCCCGTGGCTTTGTTATCTTTATTATATGCCATAATCGTTATTGTTCCTTGTTGAGTGTGAAAGTATGATATGCCTCTCGCGTAATAACGGTATTACTCGAGTTTGACGTTCAGCCCCAGGCCGCCGAGTTCGTGCAGCAGCACGTTCATGGCTTCCGGAATGCCCGGCTGCGGCATGTTGTCGCCTTTCACAATCGCTTCGTATGCTTTGGCACGGCCAACCACGTCGTCCGACTTGATGGTCAGGATCTCCTGGAGGATGTTGGCGGCCCCGAATGCTTCGAGGGCCCAGACTTCCATCTCTCCGAATCGCTGGCCACCGAACTGCGCCTTACCGCCCAGAGGCTGCTGGGTGATGAGCGAGTACGGGCCGATCGAACGGGCGTGCATCTTGTCGTCGACCATGTGGCCGAGTTTCAGCATGTAGATGACCCCGACGGTCGCCGGCTGGTGGAACATCTCGCCCGTGCCTCCGTCATAGAGGTACGTGCGGCCGGAGTGCGGGATACCTGCCTTTTCGGCATACTCGTTGATCTCGTCCAGGGTGGCTCCGTCGAAGATGGGGGTCGCGAATTTAACTCCCAGCTCGCGACCGGCCCATCCGAGAACTGTCTCGTAGATCTGACCGAGGTTCATACGCGAGGGCACACCCAGCGGGTTCAGTACGATGTCCACGATGGTTCCGTCTGCGAGGAACGGCATATCTTCGTCGCGCACCACTTTCGCCACGATCCCTTTGTTCCCGTGCCGGCCGGCCATCTTGTCACCTACGCGCAGTTTGCGTTTCTTGGCGATGTAGACTTTCGCCAGCTGGATGATCCCGGAGGGGAGTTCGTCGCCGTTGGTGATATTGTATTTCTCCCGCTTCAAGTGGGCGTCCATCTCCTTGTACTTGATAATGAAGTTGTTGATCAAAGCCTTGATCAATTCGTTCTTCTCTTTGTCGGAGGTCCACTTGGCCGGGTTGATGTTCAGGTAGTCGAGCTCGCCGAGCATCTTCTGGGTGAACTTGGTCCCCTTTTCGATCACTTCCATGCCGAAATAGTCTTGCACTCCGGTCGCTGTCTTCCCGTTGACCAAGGTCCAAAGTTTCGACACCAGCACGTCACGCAGCGCAGCCACTTCTTTGTTGAAAGCTGCTTCCGCTTTTTCGATCTGTGCTTTCTCGCTCTGCTTGCCTTTCTTGCCGGACTCTTTGCCGGCGCGGGTGAACAGTTTCTTGTCCACCACGACTCCGTACAGCGACGGCTGCGCTTTCAGCGAAGCGTCTTTCACGTCTCCGGCTTTGTCGCCGAAGATGGCCCGCAGGAGTTTCTCTTCCGGACTGGGATCGCTTTCGCCTTTCGGTGTGATCTTACCGATCAGGATGTCACCGGGCTTGACATTGGCGCCGATGCGGATCACCCCGTTCTCGTCCAGATCCTTGGTGGCGTCTTCGCTGACGTTCGGGATGTCGCTGGTCAGCTCTTCGACACCGCGCTTGGTGTCGCGCACTTCCATGATGTACTCGTCCACGTGCACTGAGGTGAAGATATCTTCGCGCATCATGCGTTCCGAGATCACGATGGCGTCCTCGAAGTTGTAGCCCTGCCACGGCATGAAGGCCACTTTGAGGTTCCGTCCCAGGGCCAACTCGCCGTTGTCGGTGGAGTATCCCTGGGTCAGGATCTGGCCCGGAACCACGCGGTCGCCTTTGCGCACCATCGGCTTCAAGGTTATAGAGGTGCTCTGGTTCGTCTTTCGGTACTTCGGCAGTTTGTAAACGGTTACTTCCGGATCGAAGCTGACGAATTTCTCGTCTTCCGTCCGGTCGTATTTGATATGGATTTCCGTCGAGTCCGAGTGCACCACAACGCCTTCGCGTTCCGCTACTACCTGCGTGCGGCTGTCACCCACGACTGCTCTTTCCAGGCCTGTCCCTACGATAGGCGCTTCTGCGCGCAGCAGAGGCACGGCCTGGCGCATCATGTTCGAACCCATCAATGCCCGGTTGGCGTCGTCATGTTCCAGGAACGGAATCAGAGATGCTGCTATGGATGCGATCTGGTTCGGAGCTACGTCCATCAGCTGCACCTGGTCCGGCGTTACGACTGGGAAGTCTCCGTCGAGTCTGGCTTTGATCTGTTCGTCGGTCAGCGTCCCGTCATTCGCCACGGTAGCTTCCGCCTGCGCGATGACCAGCCCTTCCTCTTCTTCGGCTGAGTAGAATCGAATATTATTGTTATCGGTATCCACTTTGCCCGCTTCGACTTTGCGGTACGGGGTCTCGATGAAGCCCATGTCGCTGATCTTGGCGAATACGCACAGCGACGAGATCAGACCGATGTTCGGCCCTTCGGGTGTCTCGATCGGACACAAACGTCCGTAGTGGGTATAGTGCACGTCGCGCACTTCGAAGCCCGCACGTTCGCGAGAGAGACCGCCCGGACCCAGGGCCGACAAACGCCGCTTGTGCGTCAATTCTGCCAGCGGGTTGGTCTGGTCCATGAACTGCGACAGCTGGTTCGTGCCGAAGAATGAGTTAATGACTGAGGACAAGGTCTTCGCATTTATCAGATCGACCGGCGTGAACACTTCGTTGTCGCGCACGTTCATCCGCTCGCGGATCGTCCGTGCCATACGGGCAAAGCCCACCGAGAATTGATTCGCCAGCTGTTCTCCTACGGTCCGCACTCGTCGATTGCTGAGGTGGTCGATGTCGTCCACGTCGGTCTTCGAGTTGATCAGCTGGATCAGGTACTTGATAATGGCGATCATATCTTCGCGCGTCAGTACCTTCACTTCGCTCGGGATGTCGAGGTTCAGTTTCTTATTGATCCGGAAGCGGCCCACGTCGCCCAGGTCATACCGCTTGTCCGAGAAGAACAGTTTGTCGATCACATCGCGTGCCGTCGCCTCGTCCGGCGGTTCGGAGTTGCGCAGCTGCCGGTAAATATAGACCACTGCCTCTTTCTCCGAATTACACGGGTCTTTCTGCAGGGTATTGTATACGATCGAGTAGTCGCTGGCCGAGGCCTGCTCTTTGTGCAGGAGCAGGGTCTTTTCGCCCGACTCCAGAATATCGTCGATATGCTCCTCGCCCAGCACCGTCTCGCGGTCGATAATGATCTCGTTACGCTCGATGGAAACCACTTCGCCGGTATCCTCGTCCACGAAATCCTCGGTCCACGACTTCAGCACTCTGGCCGCCAGCTTCCTGCCAACGGCTTTCTTCAGATTGGCTTTGTTGACTTTGATCTCGTCTGCCAGGTCGAATATTTCGAGGATCTGCCGGTCGGACTCGAAGCCGATAGCCCGCAACAATGTGGTGACGGGCAGCTTCTTCTTCCGGTCGATATACGCGTACATCACGTTATTGATGTCCGTCGCGAACTCGATCCACGAGCCTTTGAACGGAATGATACGCGCGCTGTAGAGCTTAGTCCCGTTCGAGTGCATGCTCTGACCGAAGAAGACACCCGGCGAGCGGTGCAGCTGCGACACGATCACGCGCTCGGCTCCATTGATGACGAATGTCCCTCTCGGGGTCATGTACGGTACTGCGCCGAAGTATACATCCTGAATAACCGGGTCGAAATCCTCGTGTTCCGGGTCGGTGCAGTACAGTTTCAGTTTCGCCTTGAGCGGCACGCTGTACGTCAGGCCGCGCTCCAGGCACTCGTCGATGGAGTATCTCGGCGGGTCGATATAGTAGTCGATAAATTCGAGTACGAAATTGTTCCTCGTATCGGTGATGGGGAAGTTCTCCATAAAAACCTTATACAGCCCTTCATCCAGGCGATTTTCGGCCGTGGTTTCGAGCTGGAAAAAGTCTTTGAAGGATTTCAGCTGCACCTCCAGAAAGTCGGGATAGTCCATCCTGAGGTTCGACGAGGCGAAACTGATTCGCTGCGGCTTGGCGGCCTGAACGGGTGCCGGGGTCGCAGCTTCGGAATGCGTGGTGTTTGAAGGCATGTTCTTTGGTTACGGAATGAGTAATGTTTCTGAACAGCGCTAAAGAATTCCGGAACGTATTTTTTACCAGGCTGTTCCGGAAAGTTCGGGAGTGTTTCATGTGTGCCGGATTTTAGCGAAATCCGACTCACAACTCTGCTCCGTCCCTCTGCTTGCCTGTGATGTCTTAATTGCGGGATGCCCGTAACGAACGGTTTCCGCGGCTCCGGTATTGCCTCCGCGACAAGGCGGGTTCAAAAACCAGAAAAAGGCGCAAGGCTCACAGATGTGAGCCCTACACCGTTTATAGTTTCCAAAGCCTTTATTTTCTGCACATTATGCCGAAAACAAACTTGCGGCTCCGGAAAAAAGGTTCGAACTATTTCAGTTCTACTTCCGCACCAGCTTCTTCGAGCTGAGCTTTCAGCGATTCGGCTTCTTCTTTCGAAACGCCTTCTTTCACTGCTTTCGGAGCGCCATCTACCAGGTCTTTAGCCTCTTTCAGGCCCAGACCGGTCAGTTCTTTCACGACTTTCACCACCTGCAGTTTGGCCTGACCACCCGATTTGAGGATCACGTCGAAAGAGGTTTTCTCAGCGGCACCGCCTGCTTCGCCACCTGCTGCCGGAGCGGCAACGGCAACAGCCGCAGCTGCCGGTTCGATACCATACTCGTCTTTGAGAATAGTAGCCAGTTCGTTTACTTCTTTTACGGTCAGGTTTACCAGCGATTCTGCCAGTGCTTTGATGTCTGCCATCTTGGTTTATTGTTTAGAAAAGTTATTAAAATTGCTTGTTTGCCTCCTTCCGAGGGATCTTACCGCTACCTTCCGGTCCCCTGCCCCACGCTGTCGGAGATCTGTCGAAACGTTTTTTCCGCTTAAGCGTCTGTCACGGACAGCATGTCGAACCTACATCGGATCGCGCCCCTCTTCTTCGGGTTACAAACGGGTTGTTCGGTTGAAAGTAATCTTCAGGGGCTTCATAGTGCCCCCCCCGAAAGAGGGAACTACTGCGCCCGGTTTTCCAGGGTCTTGACCAGACCTGCGATCTTGCCGCCCGCAGAACCCTGCAGCGCCGAGATAACGTTCTTGGCCGGAGACTGGAGCAGTGCGATAACGTCGCCGATAAGCTCTTCGCGCGATTTGATGTTGACCAGCGTTTCCAGCGAGGGTTCCCCCACGTACACGCATTCGTCCACATAAGCAGCCTTGAGCATCGGTTTTTCGCCGCCTTTCTCTTTCCGGAAAGCTTTGATCAGTTTTGCCGGCGCATTCCCGGTGTTCGAGAACATGATGGAGGTCGAGCCTTCCAGAACGGCTACCAGTTCGGCATCCGCTTTGCCGGTCTGTTCCAACGCCTTGCCCAGCAAGGTATTTTTCACGACGATAAGCTTGATCTCTTTTTCGAAGCAGCTTTTACGCAGGGCAGCGGTCTGCTCAGCGTTCATGCCCGAAATGTCGGCCAAGTAAAAGTGCGTATAGGTCCCGAGCTGATCGGCTAAACTCTTGATTACTTCGGATTTTTCTTCCTTTCTCATCTCAATGTCTTGTTGTTAGTCGATTAGTCAACGGATTTCGGATCGATCTGCAGGCCCGGGCTCATCGTCGAAGAGAGGTAGATGCTCTTCACGTAGGTCCCTTTGGCCGCAGCCGGTTTGAGTTTCAGGATGGTGTGCAGGAACTCTTTGGCGTTCTCTTCGATCTGTTTTGCATCGAAAGAGACTTTGCCGATCGAGGTGTGCACGATCCCGAATTTATCGACTTTGAAGTCGATCTTACCCGCTTTGACCTCTTCGACGGCTTTGCCGACTTCCATGGTCACGGTGCCGGTCTTGGGGTTCGGCATCAGGCCGCGCGGCCCGAGGATACGACCCAGCGCACCGACTTTAGCCATTACGTTCGGGGTACAGATGATCACATCCACGTCTGTCCAGCCGCCTTTGATCTTCTCTACGTATTCTTCGAGCCCGACGAAGTCGGCCCCTGCTGCGGTGGCTTCGGCTTCCTTGTCCGGGGTGCAGAGCACCAGCACGCGCACGGTCTTCCCCGTCCCATGCGGCAGCGTCACCACGCCGCGGACCATCTGGTTCGCTTTGCGCGGGTCAACCCCCAGGCGTACGTCGATATCGACGGATGCATCGAACTTGGTGAAGGTTATTTCCTTGAGGAGAGCGGCAGCTTCGTCAACTTTGAGAACCTTTCCGGGTTCCACTTTAGCCAGGACTGCTTTTCTGTTTTTCGTAAGTTTCATTGTGTTCTGACTTTTACTCCTTATTTGTTAGGAAATTCACCCGTTACGCTGATCCCCATGCTCCGTGCCGTCCCGGCAACCATGCGCATGGCGGATTCGACGGTAAAGCAGTTCATGTCTTCCATCTTCTCCTTGGCGATCTGTTCGATCTGTTCCCAGCTTACGGAAGCCACTTTCTTACGGTTCGGTTCTGCGGAACCGGACTGGATTTTCGCCGCTTCCTTAAGCTGTACGGCCACCGGCGGCTGTTTTACGATGAAGTCGAACGATTTATCGCTGTAAACAGTGATAACGACCGGCAATACCTTACCGGCCTTGTCCTGCGTTTTTGCATTGAACTGCTTGCAGAACTCCATGATGTTCACGCCTTTGGAACCCAGGGCCGGCCCTACGGGCGGCGAAGGATTGGCGGCACCACCTTTGATTTGCAGTTTAATGAAACCTGCAACCTCTTTTGCCATAGCTTTTTTCCTTTGAAACACACTAATTATGATCTCCAGCCACCCCCCTCGAAAGGAAAGAAGACTGGATCCCACAAAAAGATATGTTCCGTTAAAATGTTAGTTACTCTTTTTCTACCTGCATAAAACTCAGTTCCATCGGAGTTTTACGCCCGAATATCTTGACCGAAACCTGAAGTTTCTTACGCTCGTTGTCGACTTTCTCGATCGTGCCGACGAAGGAAGCAAAGGGTCCGTCGATCACTTTCACGGATTCGCCTTCCACGTAAGGAGTTTCGTTTTCCTCCTCCTGCGTGGCCAGCTCGTCCACACGACCCAGGATACGGCTCACCTCCTGCGCCCGTAACGGCGTGGCTTGCAGTGAGGATTCCTTGGTGTCGCTCAGAAAACCGAGCACATTGGGAGCATTGCGCAAGATATGCGGTATTTCGCCCACGAGGGCGGCCTGGACTAATACGTATCCCGGATACGAGATGCGTTCCTTGGTAATTTTCTTACCGTTGCGCACCTGGTAAACTTTCTCGGTAGGAATCAGTACCTGGGCGATATAGTCTTCGAGGTGCAAAGTGCGGATCTCGGCGTCGAGATACTCTTTGACCTTTTTTTCCTTACCGCCGATGGCACGTACGACGTACCATTCCATGACCGGTTTTTCTCCGTTGCTCATAGCCTCTGCTGAAATAGTCTTCCCGAAAAATTAATAAAGGATACTGTATATGCCCTTCATGATGGTCTCAAAGCTGAGGTCCATGGCCAGAATGATCAGCGCGAAGATCAGGGAAGCGATCATGACCACGATCGCGCTGTTCTGGAGCGAGCTCCAGCTGGGCCAGGTCACTTTGTGGACCAGTTCATTATATGCTTCTTTAACGTAAGTAGCTTTCATTGCTTGTTCCGTTTGGCAGGGGTGGAGAGATTCGAACTCCCATCAACGGTTTTGGAGACCGCTATTCTGCCCTTGAACTACACCCCTGTAAATATGAGGCGGCGCGGCAAGCGCCGCCTCATGCGTATAGCATCCCTTGCGGGAGTGAGTTACGCGATGATTTCGGTGATCTGGCCTGCACCTACCGTACGGCCGCCTTCGCGGATAGCGAAACGCAGACCTACGTTGATAGCCACCGGATAGATCAGTTCCACGGTAATGGTGACGTTGTCGCCCGGCATAACCATTTCGACGCCTGCCGGCAGTTCCACTTCACCCGTTACGTCCAGGGTACGCAGGTAGAACTGCGGACGGTATTTGTTGTGGAACGGGGTGTGGCGGCCGCCTTCTTCCTTCTTCAGGATGTAGACTTCTGCCTTGAATTTAGTGTGCGGGGTGATGGAACCCGGTTTGGCAACGACCATACCGCGTTTCACTTCTTTCTTGTCGATACCGCGCATCAGCAGACCCACGTTGTCACCAGCTTCCCCTTCGTCGAGGAGTTTGCGGAACATTTCGACGCCGGTACATACCGATTTCTTCGATTTTTCGCCGAGACCTACGATCTCAACTTCGTCGCCCACATGGATGACACCGGTTTCGATACGGCCGGTCAGCACGGTACCGCGGCCGGTGATCGAGAATACGTCTTCGACCGGCATCAGGAACGGTTTTTCGTTTTCGCGCGGCGGAATCGGAATATATTCGTCCACTGCGGTCATCAGTTCCATGATCTTGTCTTCCCACTGCGCTTCGCCGTTCAGGCCGCCCAGTGCGGAACCGCGGATGATCGGGGTGTTATCGCCGTCGAATTCGTATTTGCTCAGCAGGTCGCGAACTTCCAGCTCAACGAGGTCGAGCATTTCGGGGTCGTCGACCATGTCGCATTTGTTCAGGAACACGACGATACGCGGTACGTTCACCTGGCGTGCCAGCAGCACGTGTTCGTTGGTCTGGGGCATCGGACCGTCGGTAGCGGCAACCACGAGGATGGCACCGTCCATCTGAGCGGCACCCGTTACCATGTTCTTCACATAGTCGGCGTGGCCCGGGCAGTCTACGTGTGCGTAGTGACGGTTAGCGGTAGAGTACTCGACGTGCGAAGTATTGATGGTGATACCGCGTTCTTTTTCTTCCGGTGCGTTGTCGATCGAGTCGAACGAGCGCAATTCCGACAGGCCTTTCTTGGCCAGCACGGTGGTGATCGCTGCGGTCAGCGTGGTTTTACCGTGGTCAACGTGACCGATGGTACCGATGTTCACGTGCGGTTTCGACCGGTCGAATTTTTCTTTTGCCATGGGTAGTAAGCGTTTAAATTGTTGTTTTGTTAATCTTTATTATAAAAAGAGCGGAAGACGAGGTTCGAACCCGCGACCCTTAGCTTGGAAGGCTAATGCTCTACCAACTGAGCTACTTCCGCTTACTTTCCTATTTTATTGGGGCATCCGCAAAGGCTTCGACATCCAGACGAAACCCTCACACCCCCGTTCTGAAAACGCTCCGACTCCAGTCCGTTTTTGTTTCCCTGCCGGAGCCGTCCCGCAAGCAGGCTCGCGGCAAAACCGACCGGGAAACGAAGCCGAAAGCTACGCGTTTTCAAAATAACGTTTTGTGGGCGAAGATGGATTCGAACCACCGAAGACGTACGTCAGCAGATTTACAGTCTGCCCCATTTGGCCACTCTGGTATTCGCCCTGAAAGTCAATCGTTTCAAAACAACGCACTCGCCCCGACCGGGGGTATTTCGGACAACAAAGATAGGCAATGGTTTTGAATTTGCAAACTTTTTCGGCCTTTAGCCTCTTTTTTTCAATCCATTAGGCCTCTTTTACGCTCTATACGCATTACAGCACCTTGTGAATGACGATCCCTTTGACCAGATAAAGCCCTGTCAGGCGCTCCCGGCGTATCCCCACGGGCTCTTCGTCCGAACCGGCCGGAGGGTTCAGCCACAGGCCGTCGGGCACTTTGCGGTCGAGCTTTACGTACCGCATCAGGGCGAACTCCCGTGTCACGGCGAGGTAAATCTCGCCCGGCAGCACCGGTCCTGCCGGATCCACCTGTTTCAGCGCCACGATCGCCCCGGCGGGAACTTCCGGCGCCATGCCATCCCCGGTGACGGCCGCCGCGAAATCGCAATCTCCGAAGCCCGGCACATCGATATAGCAAGCGGGCAACCGCTGCCGCGATGCCTCGCAAACGAACCGGATCGCATCCGTATTATAATAAGGTATCCCTTTCGGCTGTCCCGCTGCCGCACTCCCGCCGGCCGCCGAAGTCCCGCCAAGCATCTCCCCGTCTCCGGTCAGCAGCCAGGCGCGGTTTATGTTCGAATATTTTCTTGTAATCAGCTCCGCCAGATCCTTGCTGATTCCGTTGTTCCCGCGCTTGATCTGGTACAGGTTCTCGCTCCGCTTCAGGCCGATACCGACTGCAAAAGCATTGGTAGACAGACCTGTCCACTTGATCACCTGTTCCAGTCTTTGCCAATCCGTCATTTTTTTCGCCGAATATTTTGCAGTTTCAATTTAATCTTGCATATTTGCAATGAAAAATTGATACTTCCACTCTGAAAGATGCCAGGAGCATCGGCGCAGAGCATTGATTTACAAAAATAATGATTTCTCCGACTATACAATAATATATACAATCCGCTTATTTCCCACCTTATCAACTATCGTCAGTCTCGCTATCTTTTCCCCGAACGCTTTCCGGCTCACACCCCGGAAAGCGTTCTTCACTTGACGAACGGTTAAAGAGATATGCGTTTTGCGGCGGCGAAGACTTCACGAATCGTGGCATATGTGTTATCCACATACGAACACAGATTATCCGGCGCAATCCAACGTATATCCGTGATCCCCTCCTCCACCTGCGGTACCAGCTCTCCGTCGCCGTCATGCTTCATCGCATACCACGTCGTCCGCTTGAGAATCCACCTGCCGTTCAGCTCGTACAGGTGATACGTGCGCGTGAGCAGCTTGCCCAGCTTCAGGTTCGAGATGCCGCACTCTTCCTCCACCTCCCGCACTGCGCACTCCGCGATCTCCTCCCCGGGCTCCAGTTTGCCTTTCGGCAGATCCCAACGCCCGTTGCGGAAAATCATCAGCACCTCGCCCCGCGGCGAAACGACCAGGCCGCCCCCAGCCTCTACCGGGACGAACTGCGACCCGAATTGCGCAAAAAGCCGATCCGAATCCTCCTCCGCAGGCGAAACGAAAGCCACGGATTTGGCGGTTTCGAAAATTCTTTGCAAATTTGTTAACCCGAGCATGACACCGGCTTCGGCGCCCAGCGCACCGGCGTCTATGGCAAGCCACGAAGCCTCGGCAGGCGCGGAAAGGGCGGCGCACTCAGCAGGTGTGCCGAATGCGACTACGTTATCCAAATAATAGACTTTTCTCATAGACATGGAAACCGGCAAAAAGATTGCACAAACATTGCTGCAAATTAAGGCAATAAAACTCAGCCCTGCAAATCCTTTCACCTGGGCCAGCGGATGGCATTCGCCCATCTACTGCGACAACCGCAAAACGCTCTCTTATCCGGAGGCTCGGCGCGAGATATACGAGGCTTTCGCGGCTTTGATCCGGGAAAAATACCCGCAGGCGGAGGTGATAGCAGGGGTGGCCACGGGGGCTATCGCCTGCGGTGTGCTGGCGGCCGAAGCATTGGGAAAACCGTTTATCTACGTGCGGTCGGCGCCCAAAGACCACGGGATGGCCAACCAGGTGGAGGGACATTTCGAACCGGGGGCCAAGGTCGTGGTGGTGGAGGACCTTATCTCCACGGGGGGCAGCTCGCTCAAAGCGGTGGAGGCGCTGCGGGCGGCGGGATGCGAAGTGCTGGGGATGGCGGCGATCTTCACCTACGGCTTTCCGACGGCGGCGGCCAACTTTGCGGCGGCCGATGTGCAACTGGATACCTTGTCCGATTACAACACCCTGATCGAGCTGGCGCAGGAGCAGGGCTACATCAGGCCGGAAGAGATGGAAACGCTGCACGAATGGCGCAAGGCCCCCGACGTTTGGAACAAATAGACCCGGCCATACAACTTTCCGACCGATCGTTCGTTTTATCTTGTCGTAGCGTTTGCTTTTGCAGCTTCGGCCCGTAACCAGCGGTGCCGCGGGCACACCGTCAGGGCGTAATTACCCGAAGTTGCGGCCCGACGACCATCGGCACGGGAGCCGAGCGGCCCGCATTCAGCCTCATGACCCGCGGCACAATACTATAAACGAACTACTGAAAACACCATGAAATACACCAGCAAGCAAGTACATATCGCCCGGCCCGACGAGATGATCTTCCGGGCGCTCTCCAGTTTTGAAAATTTCACCCCGATCCTCGCCGACAAGGTCGAAGGTTGGGAGGCCACCGAACAGACCTGCCGCTTCAAGGCCAAGGGATTCACCGTGGGGCTGAAGATGGTCGAGCGGGAACCGAACAAGCTCATCAAAGTGTGTGCGGACGAAAGTGCGGGCGGTCTGCCCATCCCGTTCACTTTCTGGGCCCAGATGAAAGACACCACGGAAGAGACTGCGGCCGGAACGCCCCACACCCATATGCGTCTCGTGCTCGACATCGAGCTCAATCCGATGATGAAAATGTTCGTGGGCAACAAGATGCAGGAGGCTGTGGACACCATCGCAGAGCAGATCGCACACGCGTTCAATAACGCCAATATATAATCTCTTCGAAGCATGCGCCGCCTTTTTGCCCTCATCCTGACCACGATCGCCTTGCTCGGCGTGCACGGCGCGGCATCCGGCAAGGCCGACAACCCTGTGGCGGCATTGGTGGAGCGGCTGCAACCGGGGCAAAGCTCCCGCTTTATCTTCGAACTCGCCGAACAACAGTCGCCCGACGACTTCTTCGAACTGGACTCCAAGGGAAACAAAATCGTGGTGCGGGGCAATAACTACATCTCAGTCGCGGCGGGGCTGAACTGGTATCTCAAATACTATGCGGGGGTGCAGGTGGCGTGGAACAATCCCCACCCGCGGCTCAGCAACCTCAAATTCCCGAAACCCAAAACCGTAGAACGCCACACCACCGATATGCTGGTGCGGTACTACATGAATTACTGCACCTTCTCCTACTCCACCGCGTTCTGGGACTGGGAACGCTGGGAGCGGGAGATCGACTGGATGGCTTTGCACGGGATCAACCTGCCGTTGTCCCTGACCGGGGCCGCGACGGTGTGGCGGAACACTTTGCTGGAGCTGGGGTTCGACAAGACACAGATCGACAACTTCATCGCCGGGCCGGCGCACCAGGCATGGTGGCTGATGAACAACCTCGAAGCGTGGGGAGGGCCGAATCCGGCGGACTGGTATGACAAACAGGCGGAGCTGGAACAAAAAATCGTGGTGCGCTACCGGGAGTGGGGCATACAGCCGGTCTTTGCGGGCTACGGGGGGATGGTGCCCAACGATACGGCCATGTGGCGAAAACTGGGACTGACGCAGGTGCAGGACCCGGGCCTGTGGTGCGGCTACCAACGGCCGGGATTCCTCCTGCCGACGGACCCGATGTTCGGCCGGATCGCGGATACCTATTATAAGAACCTCAAAGCTTTGTACGGAGAGGATGCCAGGTATTTCGCCATCGACCCGTTCCACGAGGGGGGCTCCACAAACGGCGTGGATCTTCCGGCTGCGGGGGCGGCCATCTATAATGCCATGAAGCGTGCCAATCCGGGCGCGGTGTGGGTGGCGCAGGCGTGGCAGAGTTGCCCGCATCCGGAAATGATACAGGATTTGCCGGGAGGGGATGTGCTGGTGCTCGACCTGTTCAGCGAATCGCGGCCCATGTGGGGCGACCCGCAGTCGCCGTGGCGCCGGGAAAAGGGCTTCGGACGGCACGACTGGGTCTACTGCATGCTGCTGAACTTCGGGGGCAATGTGGGGATGTACGGCAAGATGCAACGGGTGATAGACGGTTACTATCTTGCCCGGAGCCAACGCGACGGCAATGCCCGCTTCCTGAAAGGGGTGGGAACCGCCCCGGAGGGGATCGAAAACAATCCGATCATGTTCGAGCTGCTGTACGAGCTGCCGTGGCGGCCGGAAAAGTTCGACCGGATCCGGTGGGTAGAGGACTACGTGCAGGCGAGGTACGGCCGGACACTGCCGCAGGCGGTGGATGCCTGGAAAATACTGGCCAACACGGTTTACGACCCGCCTTACACGAGCGTGCAGGAAGGAACGACGGAATCGGTGCTCTGCGCCCGGCCGGCACTCCGGGTCGAGCGGGTCTCTTCGTGGGGCTCGTCGGAGCTGGCCTACGACGCGAAGGAGACGGAACGGGCGCTGGGGCTGCTGCTGGAGGTGGCGGACAAATACCGGGGGTGCAACAATTTCGAGTACGACCTGGTCGATGTGGCGCGGCAGGCGGTGGCGGACAAGGCCAACGGCCTGCTCAAAGAGATCGAAACGGCATTCGACAAAAACGAGCGCGACCGGTTCAGGAAGCTCTCCGATAACTTCTTAGGACTTATTCTGTTACAAGACAGCCTTTTGAGTTCCCGACCGGAGTTCATGGCGGGGCCGTGGATCGAAGCCGCGATGCGCTGGAGCCGGTACCGGGCGGAACAGGACTATTACCGCTGGAACGCGCGCACGCTGCTGACCACCTGGGGGAACCGGCACGCGGCCAATGTAGGAGGACTGCACGACTATGCCCACCGGGAGTGGGCGGGGATGCTGCGCGATTTCTACTATCCGAGATGGAAAACCTTTTTCGATGCGCTGAACGACGGGGAGCTTCCACCGCCGGATTTTTATCCGATGGAGGCGGAATGGGCGGCGGGGACGCAGCCCTACTCGATCGACGCCGAGACTAACACGACAGATATGGCATGGAAAGTTTACAACAGACTCCTCAAAATGTAGCCGCCCCGGAGGGTCAGCCCTCAGGCGAGGTGTACTATGTGGATACGCACGCCCATATTTTCGACGCCGATTTCGACGCCGACCGGACGGAAACGATAGCCCGCGCAGTAGCCGCCGGGGTCGGAAAGATCATCCTGCCGGCCGTGGACTCGCGCAGCCACCGGGCGATGATCGACACGGCGCTGCAATATCCGGATGTGTGCCGCGCGGCAATCGGGATGCACCCTACATCGGTCAACGAGAACACCAAGTGGCGGGACGAGCTGCAAATCGTGCGCAACATGCTTAAGGAGAGGCCGGTGGAGTGGTGCGCGATCGGCGAGGTGGGGCTGGACCTGCACTGGAGCACCAGCTCGCTCACCGAGCAGTGTCAGGCGCTGGTGATCCAGATGCAGCTGGCCATCGAGCACGACCTGCCGCTGATCCTGCATGTGCGGGATGCCTGGAACGAGATCTTCCCGCTGCTGGAGCCGCTGCAAGGACAGATCCGGGGGGTATTCCACAGTTTCCAGGGAACGATGAAGGATTACGACCATATCAAGAAGCTGGGCGATTTCGCGGTGGGGATCGGAGGGTTCATCACCTACAAGAACTCTTCGATGGTCAAGGTGGTCGAGCAAATCCCGGTCGAGGACATCGTGCTGGAGACGGACGCGCCGTACCTGACGCCGGTCCCGTTCCGGGGAACGCGGAACGAAAGCGCGCATATCCCGGTGATCGCGGCCAAAATCGCGGAAATCAAAGGTATTCCGGTCGAAGAGGTGATGCGGGCGACTTCTGCGCGGGCGCAACGTATTTTCTTTTGATCGGTTTATTTTGCGCCTCTTTCTTCGGGTTGGTGGCAACCGTTCTCTTTGTGAACAAAAGAATTTTCCAGAGCGTTTCGCTAATCCGGGCGTGTCCGGCCTATTAGCCGGGTTTGGGGCTTTCCAACGGGCACGCTAAGGCGAGAGCGAAAGCACCCCCGACAGCGTCGTGTTTCGACTTTCGCCTTATCGCCTCCACGCGGGGGGCCGTACGCTGGCGCGGGGACTGCGACAGAAGTAACCATACTGCAATATCACACACGCTTATACAGCCATGAAAAACATCGACATAGGTTTGGTCAGCACCTGCATCGAGCGGGCCGCAGCGACGGCCGCCACGTTGGGTAACGACCGGGAAACGCTGCTTTGCTGCCTGGGTTGTACCGACTATACGACCCTCAGGGAGACCGACTCGCCCCTCAGCGTGACAGCCTTTACGAACCATGCCCTGGAACTCGCGGCCGGCGGGCTGCCGCCAGTAGCCTCGATTTGTGTCTACCCTTCGTTGGTGGATGCCGTCGGTGTGGCATTGGCGGAAGCTCCGGCGGGTTCGGCAGGCGAGAATATCGGTATTACCGCCGTCTGCGGCGCGTTCCCATCGGGGCAGACCTATATGGAGGTTAAGGTGCTGGAGTGCGCGATGGCGATCGAGAACGGCGCTGACGAGATCGACGTGGTCATCAACGTAGGGGCGATGCTGTCCGGCGATTACGACCAGGCCGAGAGCGAGCTGGCCATGCTGAGGGAGGAGATCGACGGGGATGCGGTGCTGAAAGTGATTCTCGAAACGGGTTCGCTGGCCGATCCGGAACTGATCTACCGGGCTTCGATGCTGGCGATGGAGGCCGGAGCCGATTTTATCAAGACTTCGACCGGGAAGACGCCTATTTCGGCCACTCCGGCAGCAGTGGTGGTCATGTGCCGGGCGATCCGGGATTTCGAGCGCTCCTGCTCACGCAAAGTAGGGATTAAAGTGGCGGGAGGAATCCGCACGTCGCAGGATGCGGTGCTCTACCACTCGATCGTGGCGCAGGAATTGGGGCGGGAATGGTTGGAACCGTCACTGTTCCGCATCGGGGCGAGCCGTCTGGTGGATGCGTTGGTGCCGCACCTGTTGTAGCCGCCGTGTAAGAATAATATGAAAGGCGAAGGGAATTACACCCCCTCCGCCTTTTCTTTTTAACCTAAAAAGCAGGCGGCTATAATCGGCAATACGAAAAATACACGCGTTTTTCGACACTTTTCAAGCCGGCCGCTTGAAATCACGACAAATTTACACAAATAAAACGGGCTCTAAAATCGATTTTTTAGAGCCCGTTTTTACATTTTGACACGATCTGTGCTATGGCACGCGGCGACTTACAACATCGGCCGTGTTTAAAATCTCAA
>CAZAPI010000014.1:0-11287 GCA_964486945.1 uncultured Rikenella sp.
CCGCACGGCTCGCTACGCTCGCCGACTTAACGTCAACGTAGCGACTTCAATAATTTTCCTACCTTTGAAAAGCGATATCCGTCCTCGGCATCCGCCCCGGTGCCGCTTATGCGTCGCTGCTACCGAAACTGCCGAGGCCACAGAGGCTGCCGAGGCCGGCAGCCCTTGGGGCCGCGCATAGATCAATGTACAGATTATGAACCTCCGCACACCCGTAGATATACCCGCCTATCCCTTCCGCATCGGGCCTTCAGACCGAGGGTTAGTGCTCGGATCCTGCTTCGCCGCGCATGTCGGAGGGTGGCTCCGCGACGGGAAGATGCCCGTCTGCGTCAACCCTTTCGGCGCGCTCTACAATCCCGTCGGCATCGCGCAGGCGTTGGAGCGGCTGGCTTCGGGCGAACATTTTGCCGGAGATGAACTTTTCGAGCACAAGGGGCTGTGGCACAGCTTTGCGCATCACGGCGACTTTTCCGGGCCGGAACAGGCGGAAGTCCTGGCCGGCATCAACATCGCGCTGACACAGGGTGCCGAAGCGTTGCAAAAAGCGGACTACCTGCTGCTGACTTTAGGGACGGCATGGGTTTACGAGCGGCAGGGCAGCGTGGTGGCCAACTGCCACAAGCTGCCCGCCCGGGAGTTTACGCGGCGGCGGCTTTCGGTAGCTGAGATGGCGGGATCGTTGGCCGCGCAACTCGAAAAATGGCCTCGGAAACAAGTCGTACTGACCGTCAGCCCGGTAATTCACCGGGGCGACGGACTGGTGGAAAACCAACTCAGCAAAGCCTCGCTGGTCGTGGCGGCGCACGAACTGGCAGAGAGGCTTCCGGGACAGGTACACTATTTCCCGGCCTATGAGATCGTGACGGGCGAATTGCGCGATTACCGGTTCTATGCCGAAGACATGTGCCACCCCTCGCCGCTGGCGGTGGAGTATGTGCGCGAACGTTTTTCCGGAGCATTGCTGACGCCGGAAGCGGTCGGACTATTGGCGGAAACGGCAGAACTGCAACGAGCTATGGCCCACCGGCCGTTGCATCCCAAATCGCCGGAATACGCCCGATTCCGAGCCGGAATGCGGCAAAAAGCGGAGAACCTGCAACAGAGGTACGAAAACGCCGATTTTTCGGAAGAGCTGCGTTTTTTTGGCTAAATTTGCAGAGCCGGTCCGGGGTCGAGATCTGACTCCCGCGCCAGCGGCGGCCCTGCCGCCCTAAGCCGCGCAGCGGCTTAGGGGGTGGCGACGGGCCGGTATAATGCAACAACGATTCGAATCCGAAATGTTCCGTAAACTTTTCATACTCCTGCTGGCAGCGGCATCCGTGCCTGCGGCCCGCGCGGCATCGGCCATCAGCCGCCACAAACCGAGGCTGGTGATCAACATCGTGGTCAGCCAGATGCGCTACGACTACCTGCTCCGTTTCGCCGACAATTTCGGCGAAAAAGGATTCCATACCCTGGTGCGCGAAGGCTCGCTGTGCACCCGCGCCGCCTACGACTATGCGCTGACCCGTACCGGGTCGGGATTGGCGACCATCGTCACCGGAACCGACCCGGCGATGCACGGGGTGGTGGGCCAGCGGTGGTTCAACTACACCACCGGCGAGGCGATCGACCTGGCAGCAGACAAAAAGGCTTTTACGGTGGGGAGCGACGAGTACGACGGACAGTTCTCGCCGCGCGGGCTGATCGCCAGCGGAGTGGGCGACCAACTCAAAGCGACCGACAAGGACTCGAAAGTGGTGAGCGTGGCGCTCGACCCGGTGTCGGCGGTGGTGATGGGGGGCCATTCGGCCGACGCGGTCTATTGGCTCAACGGCAAGAACGGCAAATGGGTGACGAGCAATTACTATGTTTCGGCCCTGCCCAAATGGGTCGAGAAATTCAACGACGACGGCTCGGTGGTGGGCTACTCGAACCAGAAGTGGGACATCACGCGGCCGCTGAAGAGTTACCATAACGAAGAGTACACGGACATCGTCGTGGACTCGACCCGGGGGATCAGCTTCGATTTCCTGACGCGCAAGAGATACGACTATGCGCGTCTGTGCGCTTCGCCGGCGGGGAATACGCTGGTCAAAGACTTCGCAGTGCAGGCAATCATTTACGAGGGGCTGGGAAATGACGATGCGCCGGACATCCTGAACATCGTGTTCGACGCCTCGCGGCATATCGGAGAGAAATACGGCACCGGCTCGATCGAACTGGAAGACAGCTATTACCGGCTGGACGAGGACATTGCCTCGCTGCTGGCGTTCCTGGATACGCAGGTGGGGCGCGACCGCCTGCTGGTGGTGCTGACTTCCGACCACGGGGCTTCGGACCCGATCCGGGCCGGCAGCCGGATGCCGGCGGGCCTGTTCGACAACGGGCAGTTCGCGGCGATCATCTCCGGCTTCCTGGGGGCACAGCTGGGGCCGGGCGACTGGCTGCTGAAGTTCGAGAACCGCCAGGTCTACCTGAACCGCAGCCTACTCTACCAGAAAGGGCACAAACTGGAAGAGGTCCAGAACCAGGTGGCCAACTTCGCGATTCAGTTCAGCGGCGTGTCGCAGGCAGTCACGGCGACGGCCTTGCAGAACGGCCATTTTACGGGCGGGGTGCTGGGCCGTATGCAGAACAGCTATTTCCCGCGCAACTCGGGAGATGTGATGATCAACCTGATGCCGGGCTGGATCGAATACACGGACGGAAGGCTCTCCGACTCGGGCTCGCCATACAACTACGACACGCACGTACCGCTGATCTGGTACGGGGGCGTGGTGGGAAACACGGATGTGGAGCACGACGTGAACATGGCGGACGTGGCGCCGACCATGGCGGATATACTGGGCATCGCTCCGCCTCCGGCGGCGACGGGAACGCCGATACCGGAAATACTGGTGAAATAAAACAGCGGCGGGGCCGTAGCCCGCAAGGCACGCCGGGCAGACCAGGTGCCGGGGGGGAGGAGTTGTAGTCCGCGTGATCCGACAGCCGCCGAGAATCGACAGAAAGAAAAGCAAAGTCTTCGCGTCAGCGGCGGGCTGCGCCCTCCGGGCGAAACGCCTTCGGTGCTTGGACGCGGCCCGAACCCGAAAGAGCCGCCGGTCTTGTCTTCGCGTCAGCGGCGGGCCGAAGCCTGGGGCGCAGGAGATCGGCAACTCAGGACAGTTGCGCCCCGGCCGTTGGCGCGGGAACCTGTTTCGACAACCGATTACATAATACAAACGACAATGAATATCAACGAGGCACAGGATCAGATCATCGAGGAATTTTCCGTTTTCGACGAGTGGCTCGACCGTTACAACTACCTGATCGAGCTGAGTTCGGAACTGCCGGGAATCGCTCCCGAACACAAAACCGAACAGTATGTGATCAAGGGGTGCCAGTCGCGTGTGTGGGTGGACGCCCGGCTGGGCGACGACGGCAAAATGCATTTCACCGCCGACAGCGACGCCATCATCACCAAGGGCATCATCTCGCTGCTGATCCGCGTGCTGGACGGACATACCCCCGAGGAGGTGCGGGACGCCGACCTCTATTTCATCGACAAGATCGGCCTGGCCCAAAATCTTTCGCCCACGCGGGCCAACGGACTGCTGGCCATGATCCGTCAGATGAAACTATTCGCCACCGCCTATGCCGCCATGCAGAAATAAACTATCTTTGGGCCGATTATGACACCGCAGGAGATACTCGACATCGAGAAAGACATCGTCTATACGCTTAAAAACATCTACGATCCGGAAATCCCGGTCAACATCTACGACCTCGGGCTGGTCTACGAGATCGAAATGACCCCGGAGGGGACCGCCAATATCCGGATGACGCTCACCGCCCCGAACTGCCCCATGGCCGACCAGCTGGTGCAGCAGGTGCACGACGACGTGCTGAAAGTCAAAGGCGTGGAACGGGTGGACGTGACCCTGACGTTCGACCCGCCATGGGACCGCTCCATGATGAGCGAGGAGGCGCAGCTCGAACTGGGCCTGATGTAAGAAACCTAAAAACCAATTAAACCGAGATACAATGAGAAGAAAAATCGTAGCAGGAAACTGGAAAATGAACACGACCCCGGCGGAAGGGGTGGAACTCCTCAAAGGCGTCGCCGCCCTGAAAAGCACGGTTCCGGCCGATGTGGAACTGATCGTAGGGGTGCCGTTCACCCATATCTGCGGAGTGAAGAACGACGCTGCCCAGGCCGGGATCGCCGTTTCGGCACAGAACTGCGCCGACCATGAATCGGGTGCGTACACCGGCGAGGTTTCCGCTAAGATGATCGCTTCGCTGGGGGCTAAGTATGTGATCCTCGGCCACTCGGAGCGCCGCGAATACTACGGCGAAACCAGCGAGACACTGAACAAGAAGATGGCGCTGGCTTACGAGCAGGGCCTCGCTCCGATCTACTGCGTGGGCGAGAAGCTCGACGAGCGCGATGCCGGCAAGCATTTCGACGTGGTGCGCGCCCAGATCGAGGAGGTGGTTTTCAACCTGACCCCGGAACAGTTCGGCAAGCTGGTTATCGCATACGAACCGGTTTGGGCCATTGGCACGGGCAAGACGGCCACGTCGGACCAGGCGCAGGAGATCCACGCTTTCATCCGCAAGGTGCTGGCCGAAAAGTTCGGCGCTGCGGCTGCCGACAAAACGCCGATCCTTTACGGCGGGAGCGCGAAGCCGGGCAACGCTCCGGAGCTGTTCTCAAAACCGGACGTAGACGGCGGCCTGATCGGGGGTGCATCGCTGGTGGCGGCAGACTTCGTCGCTATCGCTAAATCGTTCTAAAACCGATCGCTAAAAATACGGCCTGTTCGGCCCTTTTTCAGCCCCGCTCCTGACGCGGGGCTTTTTGTTTTGTCGCTTCCTGCTTTTTCTTCGGTGCGGCAAAAAAGTGCCCCCAGCCGGTTTTGTCTTATTGCACTCTCTGCCTTAGGCGAATATACTCCCCGCCGGTGCCGCCGGGCACCCCAATCGGGCTGCAACTACCCTTATGCGCCTCCGCCGGCTCCGACCCATGCAACCCCGACCAAGTAACTGCGGAGCCTGAGTATGCCGGGTGATACGAGCTCATTCCGCAAGTTCCCCAACTCCTCCGTCGGGCCGGTAAGGTATCAAGTAAGCCGGAGTCCGTTCGTGATGAATAGCAAAGATTCCATATACATCGATCATTAAAGCGCGCCGATCCGTGCACGCAGTCGGGTGCCGCTACACCGGCGGAGCCGTCCGCGATTAAACGAATAGCCGGGCAACAGCCCGGCTATCTTCTTTTTAAATCCTGTTGCCTCCGGCAGGTATTATAAGGTTAAAGTTAAATCGCTACTTCAAACCAGCAGCTTGACCAACAGACTGAATAGCAGCGCCAGCAATAGCAGTACCACCACCACTAAAAAGTAAGTTAAGGATGCAATTATCAACCTGTTTTTTGACGAGCTCTGATTGACCCTTGAGAGCATCGCACACATAGCCTTGTACAGTACTGTACCAGTCGCTGTCATAGCGCGCAGCACGATCATTAAAATGATTAATAGAATTAGTAAATCGATCAATAGAATTAGTAGCCCTAACATAGCCATCCATTATGCGTGAAGTCACTTTATTATTCAAACGAACCGATTCCGTATTCGCAATGCCAAGATAAGTATCAGCCAAAGAACGAGCCGTATCCTGTAACTATTTGTTTAACTCGAGCGCGTTCAGAAACAGTACGCTCTTTAGTCAAATCCACAGTAGCTAAATTAGACACAATTTATGGACATCTGCAACGCCAAATCATTCTGAAGAGTCTGGAATAAATAGCGGCCGCCCGATAGTTCTTTGATTTCAACATCAAGACCTTGCTGAATCTTCTGTTGACCAAGCAATTCGTTAGACAAGTTAAGGTATTCGAGACCTTACCGGCCCGATCCGTTCCGGCTCGGTCAAGGTAAATGGGAACAAATATTCATGCGACACATACCAATTCCGGCCTCCGGATCGTTTTAAATCCCAAAAAGCATTCCGAATACACCACCCGCAAAACACCCTTGCCCTTGGAATAAACATCTACTCACAGCAACACTTAACAAACAGAAAGTTAACACGAAACTATGAGAAAACGATGGATTATCCTGAGCGTGTCGCTCTCCGTGGCGGCAGGCTCCCTGGCGGCATACGGCATCAGCCGGATCACCGCCGACCGGTACCGGACCGCAGCCGCGACCGTGACCTATGTCGGAGAAACAGCCCGCGCACATTTCGCTTCCGCCCCGGCCGGAACGACGCAAGGCATCCTGCCCGACTTCACCACCGCAGCCGAACAGGGCGTGGAAGCCGTAGTCAATATCGAGAACCGGCAGAAATACACCGTCCGGCAATACTCCAGCCCCTTCGGCAACCGCGGTATCGACCCGTTCGAATTCTTCTTCGGCCCCCAGCAGGAACAGCAACAAAGCCAGCCCCAGCAAGAGGAACGCCGTTCGGGCGGTTCCGGCGTCATCATTTCGCCCGACGGTTATATCGTTTCGAATAACCACGTTGTGGAAAACGCCGACGAGCTGATCGTAACCCTCCACGACGGCACCATCTACAAAGCCACGCTGGTGGGTACCGACCCCTCGACCGACATCGCCTTGCTGAAGATCGATGCCAACGGGCTCAAAACCATTCCGTTCGGAAACTCCGAAGAACTTCGGTTAGGCGAATGGGTACTGGCCATCGGCAACCCCTTCGGGCTGACCTCGACCGTCACGGCCGGGATCGTGAGCGCCAAAGGGCGGAGCCTCGGCGTGCTGCCATCGCAGATGGGCATCGAATCGTTCATTCAGACCGACGCAGCGGTGAACCCCGGCAACAGCGGCGGGGCGCTCATCACCACCGAAGGCAACCTGATCGGGATCAATACCGTCATCAAATCGCCGACCGGCTCTTATACCGGCTACTCGTTCGCCGTACCCTCGTCGATCGTGCGCAAAGTGGTGACCGACCTGCGCGAATACGGCGTGGTGCAGCGGGCCATGCTGGGCATCTCGTTCCAGGCCATCACGCCCGACTGGGTGGAGCGCTTCGGCAAGGAGAAAGGTATTGAAGAGCCGGGCGGCATGTATATCGCCGAGGTGGTCGCCGGCGGGGCAGCCGAAGCCGCAGGCATCAAACCCGGCGACGTGCTGACACAGATCGGCAGCAAAGCGATGAACACGACAGCCGACGTGCAGGAGACCATCGCCAAACTGCGGCCGAACGACAAGATCAAAGTGGCGGTCAGGCGCGGCGGCTCCGTGAGGGAGTACGACGTGACCCTGCGCAACCGGGCCGGGAAAACGGAACTGGTCAAGAAAGATGACACGAACCTGGTCGAAGAGCTGGGCGCGACTTTCCGCGAAGTGAGCGACAAGCTGAAAAAAGAGCTTCGCATCCGGGGCGGCATCCAGGTCGTCGACCTCAAATCGGGCGGCTTGCTGGCCAAGTCCCGCGTGCAGCGCGGCTTCATCATTACCGCCATCAACGACACGCCGATTGCCTCAGTGAGCGACCTGAACCGCATCACCGACAAAGTGCAATCCATCGACGGGATCTACCCCGACGGACGGATCGTCAGCTACCAGGCGCTCGGACGCTGACCCCCGCCTTTCCGCAACGTGAAGAATAATGCGGACAAGCCGAACCCTAACTCATTGGCCGCCTGTGCATACCATTTGTACAGGCGGTCTTGTTTGACGATAAACGGCTCGGGCGACGAAACAAAAGCGGAAATCCAGCGTATATTAAAACGCCGGCCATCGGGAATATAAACAAAACAGTATAAATGAGACAATTAAAAATTACCAAATCGATCACCAATCGCGAGAGCGCCTCGCTGGACAAATACCTCCAGGAGATTGGACGTGAAGATTTGATAACCGTCGAGGAAGAGGTCGAACTGGCCCAGCGGATCAAAAAAGGGGACCAGGAGGCCCTCGAAAAACTCACCAAAGCGAACCTGCGGTTCGTGGTGTCCGTGGCCAAGCAGTACCAGAACCAAGGGCTCACGCTGCCCGACCTGATCAACGAAGGGAACCTGGGGCTGATCAAAGCGGCGGAAAAATTCGACGAAACGCGCGGCTTCAAATTCATCTCCTATGCCGTGTGGTGGATCCGCCAGTCGATTCTCCAGGCGCTGGCCGAGCAGTCGCGCATCGTGCGCCTGCCGCTGAACCAGGTCGGGTCGCTCAACAAGATCAACAAGGCTTTCGCCCGCTTCGAGCAGGAGAACGAGCGCACCCCGTCGCCGGAAGAGCTGGCCACGGTGCTGGACCTGCCGAAAGAGAAAGTCGCCGACACGCTGCGCGTGTCGGGGCGGCACGTGTCGGTGGACGCGCCGTTCGCCGAAGGCGAAGACAACAGCCTGCTCGACGTGCTGGTGAACAACGATTCGCCCAACGCCGACCGCAGCCTGATCAACGAATCGCTCTCCACCGAGGTGGAACGCGCGCTCTCGACCCTGACCGAACGCGAACGCGACATCATCAAATATTTCTTCGGCATCGGGGCGTCGGAAATGACCCTCGAAGAGATCGGCGAACAGTTTGGCCTGACCCGCGAGCGGGTTCGGCAGATCAAAGAGAAAGCCATCCGGCGGCTGCGGCACAGCTCGCGCAGCAAACAGCTCAAGACCTACCTGGGGTAACCTCGCCCCCGTTTCCTTATGCACGGACAGGCCTTTCCCGCTTCGGGAAAGGCCTGTCCGTTTTTTTAAGCCGGGAATTATTCCGGGCACGGAATTGTCCGGATTTCCGGAGAGCCTGCGGCAAAGCCCCGGCGCAGGGCGAACGGATAAATTCAGCGGCCCGCTGCCCGCATCTCGCGGTTAGCTATTCTTCGGCCCGGATACCGGATTAACGGTGTCCGGGTCGGTGAGCGGTCGCCGATACGTTTTTTTTGTGCAGCTCCCGCCCTGGGCTTTCGCTGGGCACTCGAGCCGGGCTGTGGCTACCCGGCATGTTCGGGTAGCGGGCTGGTCGCAAAGCATTCGGACAGGCTCTATTTATGGTTCAAGACCGGGCGCAATTTCGAGAGGCTGCTATGCCGGCGTATTCCGGCTGCCCCGGCTTTCGCTCGGTACTCGAGCCGGGCTGTGGCTGCCTGGTTGTTGAGTCCTGAAAGAATATGTGTCGTTTGGCCCATAAGGTGGAGGCTTCGGTGCCTCCGGACACGCCAATAAAGCGGTTATTGCCCCAGGCGGCCTGTACCGGTCCGATTAGGGTAGTTACAGCCGACAGAAGACGCAACGCGTCCCTCTGAGCATTTATCGGCATCCTGTTTTATTATCCGGCCTGCCGTTGCAGTCCATCCGGTGCGGCCTGCCGAAAGACCCGATACAGACCGTTGAAAAACGGTGCGGACCGTTAGAAAAGGCGGATCGTCGTGTAAGCCGCACTTCCCGGCATCAGCACCTCCGCTGTTCCGTTCTCCGTCACCGACCGCGCGTCGTCGTAGGCCAACCCCTCGCCGGCCAAAACGCCCCTCTCGTCCACATAGCCGTACCGCCCGGCAAGCCCCACCACCGCAAAACCGTTGCAGAACTCCCCGATCCAGTCGTACTCCAGCGGCACCGCCACACGCCCCGTGCGATCCAGACAACCGTGCCGACCTCCCTTGTCTACCGTGGCATAGCGCGAGCCGTCCCACGAGAGGTCGTCATACACCGGCGGTATCACCGCTTGGCCATCCCGGTCGATCAGCCCCATCAGGTGCCCTCCCCCGGCGGGCGCAACGACGGCCACCGCCGCCCTCCCTTCGCTGAAATCGCCCGCCCACACATACTGCGGGCGGATCGCGATCCGCCCGTTTTCGTCCGCATAACCGAAAAGGCCGTCGCGCACGATCACCCGCAGCCCCTCGCACAGCTCCCCGCTCCCGTTCCCCGCCACGGTATCCTCCCCGGCGGGAGCGGACACCGGCCGAACCGCCACCGGATAGTAACTCCCCTCGCCGTCGTGGTTGAACACATAGACCTCGTCCGGCAGCACCCGTCCGTAACGTTCCGCCGCAGCGCAGGCCGCCGCCGAAGTGAAGCAGGTCAGCTCACACGGCTCGCCGTCCAACTCGATCCGGAACGTCACGCGCCCCGTGCCCGACACATAAAGCGGGCCGCCCTCGGCGTCGGCCAGCGCCTGCACCTCTTCCAGCGAGGCAAAACGCCCCTCCGGATTGGCCAGCGCCTCCGCATAATCGCCCACGGCTGGAAATATCTTTTTCACAAGAGTCATAGCAGCAGGTTGGAAGTCGCGGTGCCGATGTTCATCATCCGCACCAGGTCGGTTATGTTCGCGTGGTAGGCCATTCCCTTCACCCCGTCGGTGTCGGCGGCGCAGCGGCCCGTCATCAGCGCGATCTCGTCGCGGTAGAGCGCGGGCATCGGGCTGGAAATGTCGAACAGCAGCCGCGCATGCCGGTCTTCCGGCAGCTCGTCCGCCGAAGCGGGGAAGAGCACCGGTTCGTGTCCGGAGTCGGAGATGTGGACGTTGAGCAGCAGTACGTTGCCGTCTGCCGTGGAGAGGGAGCGCAGCTTTTCCGCCGCCGCGGCCAGCTGTTTCGGGGTAGCGTCCGTTGCCTCGCCGTCGGTGATGTTGATCACCGTCGGCGGGTAGCAAGGCCGCCCCTTGTATTTCGCGCACCACGCCTTGAGCAGTCTGTGCGCCTCTCCGAAAGCTGTGGCCATCGGCGTGTTCCACTCGGCGGCAGGCCGCACCCAGACCTTTTCGCGCACCACGGTGGTCACCTGCCGCCCGCCGGGCAGCGTGCGGATGCGCTGCACGTCGCGCACCTCGGCGGGATTATCGGAGAGCACTTCCGGCGATAGGAACCGGTCGCTGCCGATGGTGGGCAGCAGGGAGCGCACTTCGGAGCCGGAGTATCCCAGCACGGCGATGTCGTAGTAGTGTTGGTAGCCTCCGTCGCGTCGCGAACGGGCGACCAGCTCTGCCAGCAGGGTGTTGATGGCTGAGGCGACGGCCTGCGCCTTGGTGACGGCTTGTCCGTTCCACCGGGCGGGCTCGGCCATGGAGCCGGACTGGTCGACCAGCAGGACGACCGCCGTGGGACAGTTTTGCGTGATCCGCGCAAGGTAACTCATGGGGTAATCGATATAAGAAAAAGGCACGGAATCCGTCACTTCCGACACAAGGTGTACAACGACCCAAGCCAGAAAAGCTTCAGACCCGCGCCGTATTTGGCACGTTTCTGAAGCGTTCCTGGCTTTTGGCGTTTGCGTAGATGTTGTACTTCTGTGTCGGACGCCCGATATGTCTTGCAAATATAGCATTTGTTTCGACAATCCCGGTTATGGGCG
>CAZAPI010000014.1:11387-20895 GCA_964486945.1 uncultured Rikenella sp.
TGCGTGCCGCTGCCCGGATCGTCCCGCCGGCGTACAGCTTCCGCACAAACGGGCCGGCCCTCGCCGCCGGGATACGGGAACGGCCCCCTCCCGAACCGGGAAGAGGCCGCGAGAAAGTCGTTAGATCCGCTGTTTCTGCCGCGCCAAACGCCACATCGCATACCCCTCCTTATCGGCGAGTACCAGCGAATCGGCATCCAGCTTTACGATCGTCAGCGTGTCCGCCCCCTCGACCGTCTGGCCGTTCCCGATGCTCGTTGCGTTCAGGATCAGCGTGTTTGGGGCCGTCAGGTTCCACGCTTTGAATTGCAGCGTCGCCATGTTGATAGACGAAGCCGTCCCGTTTGAGTTCAGCTGCATTCCCTGCACCTGCGTCGAGTCGATCGGATTCGGCTCGACCCACGCGCCTTGAATATAGTAATACGGCGAATGCGCCGTTACCGTCAAAGCCTGCGCCTGCATGACCTTGCTGCCGTCTGCGATCGTGTCCGCGTAAGTCAGTTCCACCGAATCGTCGATCAGCACCCCCGCAACCTTCGCCGGATCGGCGTTCATCGTGCAGATGTTCAGCGTGTCGCCCACCGTGGTGACCAGCGTGATGTTGTTCATCGAAGCGTCCAGCACCACCCCCTCCACGGTTGTGGGGGCAGCGGGTTTCGGCCCGCACGAGGCCAATGCCAGCACCGAGGCGGCCACGGTGGCCAAAGCATAGATGTTTTTCTTCATAACACAACGGTATTTGCGGCCCCGCGGGGGACCCGGTTACAGAGGCAAATGTAGTAAAAACCGCCGGCTGCGCGTCCGAATCCCGTTTATTCGGTCTTCGCGGCCACTTCGGCGAGGAAATCTTCGAGGATCGCCAGCGACTCTCGCGGCTGTTCGACGAACCCCATGTGCCCCGAGTTTTCGAGCCACGCCACCCGCGCCTGCGGCTGTGCCAGCGCCATCGACTCCGCCGCCGCCACCGGGATGTAGTTGTCCCCCCGCCCGAAGATCATCAGTTCCGGAATGCCCAACCTGCGCATGTCCTCGTTGCGGTCTTTGCGCTGCGACATCCCTTTGAGCACCGCCACGATCGCCTCGTCCTCGGTGAGCATCACCTGTTCGGCCAGATCCTCGACAGCTTCGGCGCAGCGGCGCAGGTTGGCTTCGGCAAAGCCCCGGCCGGGATTGACTCTCGCCAGCATCTCTTTCTTGCCGGCCTCAACCAACTCGATTTCGCGCTGGCGGTTGGCCGCCTTTTCGGGCGTATCGGCGTTCGGCGAGGAGTGGAACAGCACCAGCCCCTCGACCTTCTCCGGGTGGTTGGCCGCCAGCGACAAGGCCACGTAGCCCCCCATCGAGTGCCCCACCACGGTGCACTGCTCTACGCCGGCAAGCTCCAGTACGGCTGCCGCCGTGTCGGCCATGTAGTCGATCCCGACTACCTCGCGGCCGCCCCAGTCCGAGAAGCCGTGGCCCGGCAGGTCGATCCGGATCACGCGGTAATTTTTCCCCAGTTCCCCGGCGAAATCGTCCCACACTTCGATGGATTCCAGGTAGCCGTGCAGCAGCAGGACGGCCTGCGTCCCCTTGCCCGCGTCGGCGTAGCGCACCGGCGTGCCGCCGGCCATAACGAATTTTTCCATGTTGAGGCTGTTGTTTTGAAAGGCTCGAAGTCCGGCGCCGGTTCGGCGGTCGGCTTCTTGCGGATCGGTAAATGTACCGGCATTCCCCGGTTTTTCCCGGAACGGGAATGGAAACCCTGCCCCGTCGCCGGACGATGCCGCAGAGGGGGGCGGTTGCTGCCGCGTGAGGCGGAACGGGCTACAAGGCCTCCTCGTCCTCTTCGTCGCCGTCGTCCAGGTAATCCAGCGCGGACTCCCGCTTGCGCATGGCCGGCCATTCGTCGTCGTCCTCCTCGTCCAGCGACTTGTAGAGGGTGTGGCGCTCTTTGCCGCTCTTGCGGATGGGGTCGAGCTTGGTGGCCTTGCGGGTCGTCTCTTCGCCCCCGGAAGTCCGGAAATCTTTGATCGATTTCATACGATTGAACTACTGATAATAGGAAAGGTTATCCGTTGCAATTATACGATTTTTTTCAATTCGCACGCCGGGCGGCCGATTTTTCGGCGTTCCCCCGCTGTCGCGGTTCTTCCGGCCCCGGCTCGCCGCCCATAAAGCCCCCCTCGGCAGGCCCGGTGGGGAACACTTCAGCAATGCCTTGTTGCAAACTTCACGCCAAGCTCTCCGCCCTGGGGTCCGCACCGCGAGGCGCCCCGGTAATCCCGGGCTCGTTTGGAATACATTCGGTTTTCGTTACCTTTGTAATCTTATGATACCAACGATACAAAACCACCGTTCCGTGCGTCAGTTCGAGCCGGGGCGGACGATTCCCGACCCGTTGATGGCCGAACTGCTGGCCGCCGCCGCACGGGCTTCGACCGTGGGGAACATGCAGCTGTACAGCATTGTCGTCACCCAAGCCGGCGGGCCGGTTTTCGCGGAGCTGGGGCCGTGCCATTTCGGCCAGCCCGCAGCGGTAACGGCAGGGGCTTTGGTCACCTTTTGCGCCGATGTCCACCGGTTTTCGCTGTGGTGCGGGCAACGCGGAGCCGAACCGGGCTACGACAATCTGCAATGGTTCGTGAACGCGGCGATAGACGCGCTGCTGGCCTCGCAGAACTTCTCGCTGGAGGCGGAGGCCAACGGGCTGGGGATCTGCTATCTCGGTACGACCACTTATAATGCGGCGGACATCGTGCGGATCCTGCACCTGCCCAAAGGGGTGGTGCCGGTCACGACCGTGGCGGTGGGCTACCCGGCGGAGCCGCTGCCGCCGCTGACCGACCGCCTGCCGCTGGAGGCGGTGGTGCATCGCGAGACTTATCGGGACTACACGCCGGAGCGGATCGACGAGGTGTGGGCCGCGCGCGAGGCTTCGGAGGAGACGCAGCAGCTCCTGAAGGAAAACGGCCTGCCCAATCTGGCCCGGATCTTTACCGAACGACGCTACGCCAAGGCCGACAATCTCCGTTTTTCGAAAGCCTACCTCGATGTCTTGCGGGAACAGGGCATGTTCGAGTTCGAACTTGCCGGAACGAAATAACCTGACCTTCTGTTACCTAACCAACTATCCGACCTTTTATGAAAAAAATACTTTCGATTTGCCTGATGGCCGCGTTGACCGCCTCTACGGCGGCTTCGGCACAGACCGTTTTCGTCCACGAGCCGACCATTCCGGTGGTCGTCGGGCGGACCAACAACATCGTGTTCGACCTGCGTGCGACACCTACCCTGAACGGGGAGCGGATGACCAGCGTGACGGTCGATTTCCCGGAAAAAGACCTGCCGTATATCAAGGCGGTGCGTATTTTCTACACCGGCACCACCTCGATGCTGGGTTCCCGGACGGCTTCGTCGGGACTGGCCCACGGCATGGGGGAATACGGCGGGGGACAGACCGTTTACGATAACCCGGCCTACGCGGTGAAGCTGGCCGAAGACACGGTGGCGGCGCGCTCCATGACGCTGAATTTCGACCAGGAGCTTTTCCCGTGGACCAACTATTTCTATGTCAGCCTCTCGATCGCAGAGGATACGCCCCTGACTTTCAAGTTTGCGCCGACGGTCTCGAAAGTGGCTTTCGACGGGGGACGCCTCGCGCAGCTGAACCGCACCCGCAAGGCGGACGGCCATCGTCCGGCAGTGTCGGTGCGCACGGCGGGGGACGACGGGGTGCACACCTACCGCATCCCGGGGCTGGCGACCACGCCGGCGGGGACGCTGCTGGGAGTCTATGACGTACGCAACCGGAACAATATCGACCTGCAAGAAGATGTGCAGGTGGGGCTGAGCCGCAGCACGGACGGAGGAAAAACGTGGGAACCGATGCGCAAGATCATGGACATGACTTCGTACGGCTCGCTGCCGCGTTCGCAGAACGGGGTGGGAGATCCGTCCGTTCTGGTGGACCCCCTGCACGGCCGTGTGTGGGTGATGGCGCTGTGGAACCACGGGATGGGCGGCGGCCGGGGCTGGTGGGCCTCGCACAACGATGCCATGACGCCGGAAGAACAGACGGGACAGGTATTGTTGGTGCACAGCGACGATGACGGGCAGACGTGGTCGGCACCGGCGAACATCACGGCACAGATCAAGAATCCGTCGTGGCACCTGATCCTCCAAGGGCCGGGGCGGGGCATCGTGATGCAGGACAGCACGCTGGTGTTCCCGATCCAATGGACGGATTCGACGCACATGCCGTTCGCTTCGATCGTCTGGAGCCGGGACAACGGCCGGACGTGGACGATCGGCGCCCCGGCGTTCAGAAATACGACGGAGGCGCAGGTGGTGGAGCTGGAGCCGGGGGTGCTGATGCTGAATATGCGCCGGAACGAGGGCGACAGCCGTGCGATCTGCGTGACGCGCGACATGGGCCGCACGTGGGAGGAGCACCCGACTTCGCGCAAGGCCCTGCGCGAACCGGTCTGCATGGCGAGCCTGATTAAAGTGCCTGCGGCGGAGAATGTTTTGGGTAAGGATATTCTTCTGTTCTCGAACCCGGACACGGCCAAAACGCGCTCCCGGATCACGATCAAGGCAAGCCTGGACAACGGCGCGACGTGGCTGCCGCAGAATGAATTGCTGCTGGACGAGGAGCCGGGCTGGGGTTACTCCTGCCTGACGATGATCGACCCGCAAACGGTGGGCATCCTCTACGAAAGCAGTGTGTCGCAAATAGCGTTCCAGGCGATCCCCCTGCGCGAGATCATCAAAAAAGAAGATTAAACGTTCGTTTGTTCATTACCCCTGTGCAGGATTGCCGGATTTTTAACTCCGGTCTCCGCGTCAGCGGGCGGGCCGAATCGCCGCAGCCGAACGCCATCAACCGACGCTTTTGCCGGGTAGAGGCCGCTTGCGGCCTCTACCCGGCAAAAAGCAAGGACGAAGGGCAACATAAGGAGGCTGCCTGCGGGTAAGTAACTAAACGAACTATAAATCAGCATATTTATGAGCGACAAGATATATCCGCGGGAGATGCACACCGCCGAGCATATACTGGGCGGAACGATGGTGAGGATGTTCGGATGCGGTCGCGCCGTGACCACCCATTTGGAACGGAAGAAATCGAAAGTCGATTTCGACTTCCGGAACGTCGGGCGCAACCTCACCCCGGCCGAAGTCGAAGACGTGGTTCGCATCGTGAACGAACAGATCGACAGACATATGGCCGTTACCTTCCAGACAATGCCATACTCCGCCGCCGCAGCCGAATTCGACCTCTCGCGGCTGCCCGAGACCGCCGCCGCGGGACCTGATGCCGGGCTGCGCATCGTCTGCGTGGGCGACTACGACCGTTGCCCCTGCATCGGCGAGCATGTCGCCAACACCTCCCAGATCGGCCACCTGCGCATGATCTCGACCGATTACGACCTTGAGTCCGGCATCCTGCGCATGCGGTTCAAACTCGATCGGGAACCATGAAACAGCTTGTCCTGAGCGTTCTGCTGATTTGCGCGGGCGGAACGCTGCGTGCGCAGACCGCCGGGGCCGACAGCATCGTGTTTTGACTTGAGGCGCCCAGCCTGAACGGCTGGGCGCTGACAAGGCGAAACGGCTGGAGACACTTTTTCTTTAGTGACAAAGAAAGGAAGCGCCCGCCCGGCATAAGGGCAACAAAAACGGCCCCTGCCCCGCGCGGGGCAGGGGCCGAAGTCGCTTCGGCGGTGCTGCCCGGCACCCGTCCGGGCTGTAACTGTCTTAATTTTATGGGATCGCAGATATTTCGAGCCCGCAACAGTCCGGTCCCGGCTATTCGACCCGGCCTGCGAAACAGAAGCCGGAGAGAGGTCGCGGATCGCGGAAAACCCTATCTTTACAACCGATAAACCCCGACGTTACATGCGGTATGCATCATTTCGACACCTTGTGCTTTTCGGTTTGTGGCTCACCGGTTGCGAATACGACCGATTTGGGGAGCTGCGCGAGCCGGAGCCGCCCGCGTGGACAGCCAACACCACCCTCGCCAGCGTCGAGAGGTTCTACCGCAGCGGAGGCATCGACCTGCCGGACGGCACCATCGTCAGTGGAACGGTCACGACCTCCGATTCGGCCGGAAACTTCTACCGCATGCTGGTCATCCAGCAGGACGAAACGCCGCTGGCAGTCCTCACGGGGACTTTCGACACCTACACAGCTTACCGGCCCGGCGAACAGATGGCCATTCGGCTCGACGGGCTGCGGGCGGGTCTTTGGAACGGGATGCTGGCCGTGGGCGCTCCCAAACCGGGATACGCCCGGGGAATCGATTACATCGCTTCGGACGCCTTGCTCCGGAAAATCATGGTGCGCAGCGGCATATCCGCTCCCAAACCCGTCGATACTTTGGAACTGACCGTGCCGGAAGTGACACCGGAGCTCGCCGGCCGGCTGGTGCGGGTGACGGGAGGCCGTTTCACGCAGGGAGGCGTACACACCTGGAGCGGCGAGCAGACCTATTCGGCGGGGCGGGGCAGCTCGCTGCAAGTCTATACCAGTCCGTACGCCACCTTCGCGGACGACCTGCTGCCCGAAAGCGCGGTGACGCTGACCGGGATCGTTACGGTCTACGACGAAACGGTACAGCTCAAGATCAGCTCCACGCTCGACGTCCGCCCGACGCAGTGACCTATCGTCCTAACCTATAATGGACAAAAATCGTTATCTTTGCCCCATCTATGGACGACTATTTACAAGGGGTCGAATTTTTAGCCTTTACACCCCACCTGATCTGGATGCTGCTGGTGCTGGCGGCGCTGCTGACCGTCTCGGCGCTGGTGTCGGGTTCCGAAACCGCATTCTTCTCGCTCTCGCCGGGCGACGTGCGCGAACTCGAAGAGTCGGAGACCAAACAGTCCCGCGCCGCCGTCAAACTGCTGGCCGACAAGGACCGGCTGCTGTCCACAGTCCTGATCACCAACAATCTGGTCAACATCGGGGCCATCCTGATGGCCAACTCCATCATCGACAGCGCCGTGGCCTTCGGGCAGGCGACGGCGCTGGAATTCGTCGTCAAGGTCATTATCGTGACCTTTGTCCTGCTGCTCTTCGGCGAGATCATGCCCAAGATATTCGCAGCCTACAACACCCTGTCATTTGCCCGGCAGATGGCCCTGCCGCTGCTTTCGCTGCAACGGTTTTTCAAGCCGCTTTCGGCAGTGCTTATCAAAGCTGGGGGCATCATTACCAACGCGCTGGCGAAAAAACAGGCCAACCTGTCGATGAGCGAACTGACCGACGCCATCGAGATCGCAGAGGCCGATTCGGCCGACGACAAGAAAATGCTGACCGGCATCGTGCGCTTCGTCCGCACCGAGGTGGACCAGATCATGAAACCGCGCATCGACGTGGTGGCGCTGGAACAGGGCGCTTCGTTCGCCGAGGTGAAAGAGACGGTCGTCAAGAGCGGCTTCTCGCGCATCCCGGTCTACAACGAGAACCTCGACGACATCAAGGGCATCCTCTATGTGAAAGACCTCCTGCCGCACCTGGGCGAGGGGGACGGCTTCAGCTGGCAGCAGCTCCTGCGCCCGGCCTATTTCGTGCCCGAGTACAAGAAAATCAACGACCTGCTGGAAGATTTTCAGAAACGTAAGATCCATATCGCCGTGGTGGTGGACGAATACGGCGGCACGCTGGGGATCGTCTCGCTGGAGGACATCCTGGAAGAGATCGTGGGCGAGATCGCCGACGAATCGGACATCGAGGCGGCGCAGTTCGAGCGGATCGACGCCAACCACTACATTTTCGAGGGGCGCACCCATCTGGGCGATTTCCTACGCGCGCTGGAGCTGCCGGACACCTTTCTGGACCCGGTGCGCGGCGACGCCGATACGCTGGCCGGGCTGATGCTCGAAATACGCGGCGAGTTCTTCTGCGAAGGCGAAAGCGTCGATTACGACAACATCGAACTCAAAGCCATGCGTGTCGAGAACCGGCGGATCACCAAAGTGGAGGTGACCCTGATTACCGACGATACCTCCGATGGCGACGGCAGCGACAATTAGACGGCAGCTGGCCGGCGGCGCCGTGTATCTGCTTCCGCTGGCGGATATTCCGGAAGCGGAACTGCTCGCCCGCGCCTGCCTGACCGCCGACGAACGATTGCGGTACGATTCTTTTCTGCCGGCTCAGGTTCAGCGCCGGAAAGAGTGGCTGGGGGCGCGGGTGCTGGCCGCCGAGGAGCTGGACGGCCGGATCGGCTACAAGCCGTCGGGAAAGCCGTTTCTGGTGCCGGCATCATCTTCGGCCGGAAAATTGCATATCTCCGTTTCACATACGACAGGCTGGGCGGCGCTGATGGTCTCCTGCGGCGGGCCGTGCGGTGTGGACATCGAACTTGCAGACCGTTCAGCGGAAAGGGCCGCAGGGCGCATCGCGTCGCCGGGCGAGATCGCTGCGGCCGCCGCCGTTTTTCCTGAAAATCCGCCCCTGCTGGTCTGGTGCGCCAAAGAGGCGGCCTATAAAGCCGCCGGAAGCCCGAATGCCGATTTTCGAAACGATATCCGGTTGGAGCGGACAGCGGCACGGACTTTGATAATAGACGTAAAAGCGGAATCGATCACGCTGGAGATTTTCGCCGAGGGAACTTTATTCGGCGTCGGCGGTTCATTATAAGAAAAGATTTATTCGACTTGAACTTATAAACTACCTTAAACAACTAAAAGCTATGAAAAAAATCGTTTTATCTCTGATCGCCGCCACTGCGGCCATTATGGCAGGAACCGGTACTGCTTCCGCCCAGAATTTCGACTGTGCCGAAGGCTTTAGCTGGGGTCCCAAGGCGGGGCTGAACGTCACCACCATGAGCAATGCCGACCTGAACTCGAAGGCGAGCTTCACCGCCGGTATGTTCGGCCAGATGCATACAGCCAATTGGTTCGCCCTCTCCCTGGAAGTCCTCTATTCACGCCAGGGCGGCATGAAAAAGCATACCGTAGCCGGCATCAAAAACAAGAACAAGATCAAGACCGAATACCTGAACGTTCCGTTGCTGGCTAACTTTTACGTGACCCGTGGCCTGGCCCTCAAGACCGGTGTGCAGGTAGGCTTCTGCCTCAGCGCCCGCCAAGTGGTCGAAACGGGCGGTGTCACCGCCAAACAGGGCATCACCGGACAGTTCCATACCGCCGACGTTGCCATACCGGTGGGTATCTCTTACGACTGGGGGCGCCTGGTGTTCGATGCTCGGTATAACTTCGGGGTCAGCCATGCCATGAAGGAAGGCAGTTCGCGCAATGGCGTATTCCAGTTTACGGCAGGTTTCCGCTTCTAACGCACTTCAGATTTAGTATGGGACAATCCCCCGCGGCTTCCGGCTGATGCCGGAAGCCGCTTTTTTGTTTCGCCGGCCGATACGGGGCTCCGGAAATTTCACTTGTCTCGGAATCCGGAAGCTGCTGCCGGAACCGGAAACCGCAGCGTCCAGATGAAACTGCACAACGGCTCGACCGTCGCTTTAGGCCAGTCCTGACGGCAGGGGCGTAGAGTT
>CAZAPI010000015.1:0-17031 GCA_964486945.1 uncultured Rikenella sp.
CATTCAGCCGCGTAAGTGATAAAAATAAGTGACAAAAAACAAAGAGTTGCCGCAGTCCCCTCGTTGGTATGGCCCGATGGCGTTGTTGAACTGTTCCCGGCAGCCGGTATTGACCTGCACCCGCCCCTTGGTGTCGACCCACGGCACTTTGAAAGTATAGACCCGGTCGGGCCGACCAGCCGCTCTGCGAGGGCGAGGGCCTCGCCCTCGGGATGCTCGTCGTAGAGGTGTTCGATGGAGTGCATCACTTTGCCAACGGCCAGCAAACACTCGGTTTCACCGGGATGGCGGGCGCTGAGTCGGGCCAACAGCTCTTCGGTTTTCACAGGCGGGAAGATTTTAACAAAACCTTCTCCGAATGTAAAGAAAAACCGATAAATTTGTGTCTCAAAATCAAGACATATTCATGAAAAAAATACTTATCGTCGGGGCCGGAGGACAGATCGGCTCGGAACTGACCACCCACCTGCGGGGCATCTACGGACAGCACAATGTGATCGCGGCGGATATTCACGGCGACCGCGAGGACAGCGATTTCGTGCAGCTGGATGCGCTGGATGCCGAAGCGGTGGCCAAAGTGGTACGCGAGGACAAGATCGACACGATCTTCAACTTGGTGGCCCTGCTTTCGGCTACGGGCGAGGCGAATCCGCAGAGGGCGTGGCGGGTGAACATGGGGGCGCTGATGAATGCGCTGGAGATCGCGCGGGAGTACAACTGCGCGGTATTCACGCCGAGCTCGATCGGGGCTTTCGGGCCGGATGCGCCGAAGGACAAGACGCCGCAGGACACACCGATGCACCCGACGACGATCTACGGGGTGTGCAAGGTGACGGGCGAGCTGCTGAGCAACTATTACCACCAGCGTTTCGGGGTGGATGCGCGCAGTGTGCGGCTGCCGGGCGTGATCTCGTCGCAGGCGCTGCCGGGCGGGGGAACGACGGATTACGCAGTGGAAATCTTTTATGCGGCTTTGAAGGGGGAGAAATTCGTTTGCCCTGTGCCGCACGACCGTTTCATGGACATGATCTATATGCCGGACGTGCTGGACGCGATGGTGCAGCTGATGGAGGCGGACCCAGCGCGGCTAAAGCACCGCAACGGGTATAATGTGGCGTCGATGAGTTTTTCGCCGGAGATCATCCATGCGGAGATCAAGAAGCATATCCCGTCGCTGGAGATGGTCTATGAGATCGATCCGGTGAAGGATGCGATATCGGAGGGCTGGCCGAACCTGATGGATGACAGTGTGGCGCGTGCGGAATGGGACTGGGCGCCGAAGTGGGGCCTGCCGGAGATGACGGAAGACATGCTCAAAGTCCTCGGCGAACGCCTGCGCAAATAATCCCTCGGTTTTTGTCAAAGTTTCTACGTCCGGCCCGCCCGTTGACGTGGAAACCGATCATTAACCCTAAGATTATTTATTCCTACCCGCATCGCACTGTCGCTTTTCTGAAGAAAAGCTCCGCAAAAGACTTTCGCGGATGCTGGCGCATCCTAAATCTATCACAGCCTTAGCATTTGGGGTGCGGTGAACGGCGGCCAAAAGGCCGTTATTGCTTCAAGGCCGCCGCTCCCGTACCAAAAAAAATGAGGACTTCGGCAGACTGAGAGTAGCGTAGCTTCATAAAGTTTTTTGGGTTCTCGTTACCACGAAGCGGCAGCGTCGGTTGTTCACAAAAAGAACAGTGCCAGGCGGTACAGTGCAAAATAACCTATGGTTAATTTGCAGGTTGCCTCCGACCCATTGCAAAATAAATGTACAGCTAAAAGAGCAACAGGTAGGTCAGGGCTCCGGCCGCATACCCCGCCAGGGCGAGCAGCGAAAACCGCTTGAAGTAGTACATGAACGAAATCTTCTCCATCCCCATGACCGTCACCCCCGTCGCCGAACCGATGATCAGAAGACTGCCCCCCGTTACCGCACAGTAGGACAGAAACGTCCAGAACTGCCCGTTCATCATGAAATCCAGCGACGACGGATCGACCGGATACATGCTCATCGTGGCCGCCACCAGCGCCACATTGTCCACGAACGACGACACCATTCCGATCACGAAACCCAATCCCAGCGGATTGTGAATCTCCCTGCTCAGGAAATGCGACGCCTTCTGCAACTGGCCCGACGTGTCCAGCGCCGCCACGCTCATCAGGATGCCCAGGAAATAGAGGATCGTGGATATGTCGATCCGCGAGAGCACCTCCGTCACCCGGCCGGCTCCCCCGGCCTCCTTCGACCGCTTGTACATCAAGTCCGTGTAGATCCACAGCAGCGGCAGGCCGAACATCAGGAACATGAACGGCGGCAGCCCCGTCCATTCGTTGAACATCGGCACCAAAGCCATCGTGCCGATCCCCAGCAATAGGATGACGATGCGCGATTTGCGTCCCGCCGCCGGCGACAGAGTTGCTTCCTGAGGTGCAGGCGTCGCGCTCCAGTCTTCGCCCCGTTTGAAAAAGCGGGTCGCGATACAGAGCGGAACGACCATCGACACCAGCGCCGGCAGGAACAGTTGCCCCATCTGGTGCAGCGGCGTGAGATTGCCCCCCGTCCAGAGCAGGATCGTCGTCACGTCCCCGATCGGTGTCCACGAGCCGCCGGCGTTGGCCGCGATAACGGTCATGCAGGCATAGACCAGTCGGTCTTTCCGGTCCGGAATGAATTTCCGGAGCAGGGCGATCATCACGATACCCGTGGCCAGGTCGTCCAGCAGGGCGGAGAGGAAAAAGGTCAGGAAACCGGTGATCCAAAGCATCCTGCGTTTCCGGGTGGTACGGATGCGGTCGGTGATGCCGCGAAAACCGCCGTGGACATCGACCAGCTGCACGATCGCCATGGAGCCCATGACAAAGAAGAGCGTATCCGCCACGTCGCCCAGGTGGTCGGTGAAAGGTTGCGTAATATCCGGCACCATCCCCGACAGGGCCACGATCACCCACAACACCACCGACATCAACAGGGCTGAGGCCGTTTTGTTGATGCCGATGCGGTCTTCCAACGCCACCAGCGCAATCCCCGTCAGGAATATGCCGATCAACAGCAGGAACATTATAATGACTATTTAGTCTACAAGCACCGGTAATTCAAAAGTCGATACCGGAAGTTTGTGTTGTCCGGTTCCGCAAAGGTTGGCCCGCGTAAACGGCTGCCAGCCATAGCGTACATATATGGGCGTAGAGACTTCCGGAGCTTTCACGGTCACTGTGTTCTCTCCGGTCACCTGTGCCGTAGCCGGACGGAATATCCCGTCTTCTCCCGCCAGTTCGAACGTGGTCGGGACACCGCCGTCTTTTGTGGTAACGGGTCGGTCGAAACGGATGGCCGCCCCGTCGCCGTACCGCGTTGCGACAGCCGGTTCCGGACTGTGGCAGTCGGTTTGCCGATGGCCTCGGCCGTTCAGAGCCAGCAAAGCCAGCCTTTCGCCGATCGGTTTCTTGTGTCGCGGATGCACGTCCGTCGAATCTCCCCGGTCCGAGCTGACTGCCATAGCCACATTACACATTTGCATCTCCTTAGCCAGCCGTCGCTGACTATCGCGGAAATGGGGCCAGCTCGGCCGGTTCAGCGACGAAAGCTGCACAAAATAAAAAGGCATCTCCGATTCGCCGAAAGCTTTTCGGAAGCTCGCTATTACCGCCGGGAAAAGCTTCTCGTGCAACTCCGCGTTGTGTGCGTTGCTCTCCCCCTGGTACCAGATCACCCCTTCTATGGCATATCCTTCGGCAAGCGGCGCGATACGGCTCTCATAGAGATAGGCCGGTTCGAAAAAGTGGCGCTGCAACGGGTTCCGCACTCCCTCCAAGTTACCTTTCATCACGTTCCGCACCCAATCCTGCGCCATCTCGTTGTTGCGCCAGTCGTACAGCACATCGACCAGCACCGGGTCGTCCTCCAACGTATGCCGTTCGATAAAAGCCTCGGCCGGAGCGCCCCCCAGCGAGGTTTCGATCAGCCCGACCGGAACGTCCGGCCCCAGCGAGTCGCTCAGCATCTGGCCGAAAAACCACGCCACTGCCGAGAAAGCCTCCATCCGGGCCGTATCGCTGCCCGGCACCCATCCCTGCGGGTTGCGGATATAGTCCAGCCGGTTCAGCCGATCGAGCTCCGCACTGTCCAGTCTGCCCCGCTCGTCCGCAAAGGTGGGATTCGCCCGGAACAGCCGGATATTGGCGTTCGGCCGTGCCTCCCGCCGCTCCGCCGAATTGACCACCTGCCACGACATGTTCGACTGTCCGCTGGCCATCCACACCTCGCCTACCCCCACATTATGATAGGTCGCCGTGGTGTCCGGCGTCGAGATCGTCAGTGTTGCCGAAAGCAGCGCCTTTTCCAGCGGAATCCTTATCTGCCACTGTCCGTCCGGGCCTGCGGTCACCGTGTCCGCGGCATAGACCGTCCCGACCGGCATGCGCCGCGATTTGCCTTTCTTCCCCGCAGTGGCCGCTTTATCGGCGAGCGTCACGGTCACTAACCGCCCCGCGTTGGCTACGCCGCCGATGCGGGTGTCCGCCCCGCGCTGAAGCACCATATTGTCTGTGTAGACCGGCGACATTTTCAGTTTGCCGTAATCGCCCGTGATGGCGCTGTAGATCCGTTCGGCCAGCAGCTTCGCCCCCTCTACATTCGGATGCACCGCATCCGGCAGCAGTTCAGGCCGGTCGATCAATACCGATTCGAGGTCGATCAGCTCCGTGTGCTGCCCCTTGGCCACCTGTTCGATGGCCTTCTGTATCTGGCGGTGCCAGTCGCGCGTGCCCGCCTTGAACCGCCGGTGGCGGTGCGGGATCGGTGTCATGCGGCAGATATAGACTTTCACTCCGGGATTGGCTTTCCGGAAGCTCTCGATCAGGGCCGCATAGTCCGGAATGAACTCGTCCCGGTAGTGCGGCCAGTTTCGCGGGTCGGTGTCGTTGATCCCCAGGTGGATCACGGCGATGTCCGGCCGGAAAGCTATCGCCTCGGCATACTCTTTCGTCTTGGTGTACGGGTTGTGCCCCTTGTTGAGCAGCGTGGTTCCGCTGCGCCCGAAATTGCGGACGTCATAGCCCTGACCGAGCATCCGCCCCAGCACGGCCGGGTAGCAATTTTTCTCACGGTCTTCGACCAGCATCCCGTAAGTGATGCTGTTGCCCACGCAGGCCACGCGCACCGGGGCCGGTTTCGCTGCCGGTTTGGCGGCACCCCGGGAGGCGGTTACCGCCAGGGCCGTACAAAGGAGGATAAAGATTTTTTTCATGGGTTTAAGATTTCGCAGCCCTAAAGGTACAAAAAAGTTCCGGAGTTATTGTCCCAGCAAAGCCGCGGCGATCCGCCCGACGCGCGTCCGTTTGCCGTATTGCAGCCATCGGTACAACAGCCACGGCAGGGCTGCCCCCGCCAGCGTGCTGAGCGGTACGCCGATCCACGGGCTGAGGTGTCCGTAATCGTAGAGCAGCACCCGCAGGGCCGACTGCGGGAACCACGAAAAGAGGAAAATGGCGTAGGTCGTCCCGTCGAGCGGCGCGAGGAACCGGAACCCCGCCTGCAGGTAGGAATGCCCCAGCGACAAGGCAAAAAGAATGCCGCACACGGCTGCGAGCTGACCGAACAGCGGATTGAGGTTTCCGTATCCCGTCGCCACCAGTGCCACGGAGGTCGCTCCCCAGCCTGCCGTAGTCCATGGTCCGCCCAGGTAAAGCCCGCGGTCTATGTCGCCCTGACAGGCACAGTAGACGATGCCGAGCACGAAAAAGAAAGCAAACTTGACGACGCCCCCCAAGTTGAGCCAGGCCACGCCCGCCAGGGGGTTGAACACCGAGAGTGCCAGCGCGGCGACCGGCCACACCCAAAGGCGAATACGTCCGCCGATTCGCATCCGGGCCGCCAGTTTCGCCCCCAGCACAGTGCCGGTCAGCAGGATAAAGATCGTGGGCAGGAACCAGTAATAGACGATCACGTTTTTGGACGGTACCAGCAGCATCTCGAAGTAAGCGCCCCACGAAATCTCGACGGGCTTCACGGCCCATCGTCCGAGCCACGCTTTGGGCAGGAAAACCAGCGTGCTGACCAGCAGATAGGGCACCAGCAGCCGCCGGACTTTCTTGTCGAGGAACCCGCCCCGTCCTCCGAAACGGATCCCGACCAACGGACAGCTCCCCGGAGCGGCGGGCGGCGCAGTGTAGCGCAGCAGGTAGCCGGAGAGGAAGACCCACAAGGGCATATGGAAGCTGTATATCCACTGGTAGACGGGGCTGCCGTGCCCGGCGGTGGGGAAGGCGTGCCCGGCGACCACCAGGAGGATGCCGAAAGCCTGCAAGAAACTGACGTACGGGTTTCGCATGGAACGATTCGATGGATTGTCTTCGGCAAAGTTACGTTTTTTCAGCCGCAACCTCTCCGGAAGCGAGCCGCAGCCCGGTCCGTATCACAAATAAATTTCGTACCTTGCCACCTGCATTTTTGCCTTATGAGATCGAGTGTCCTTTCCGGCTCTCTTCTTCTCCTGTTGGCCGTGCCGGGCCTGACCGCCCGCGCAGGCGAAGCGTGGGACATCGAGCGGTGCATCCGCCACGCCGTGGAACACAACATACAGGTCAAGCAGGGGCTGAATATGGTCGAGACCTCTCGTTGAGCACCACTGTGTTCGTCGGGATGCAGAAGATGCACGCCATGCGCCGGGCGGATTCAGCCTGATGGCTTCGGGGCGAGTTACGGGAGCAGCTGGTCGGGCGTAAGGCAGAAACCCCAGCTGGGGCCGGACAATAAACCGTATTACACCCAATACCCCTTCTTCGACCAACTGGGCGACACGGCGGCGATCGAGGTGGACGCCTACCAGGGGCGCAAGTTCAAAGGGGTGGTGACCCGCATGGCTGACGGCGGCGGCAACGGCAGTGAAACAGTAACGGAAAAACTTACATCGGAACGACAAATGGCACTTATACTATCCATAGAGACGGGCACGGAGGTGTGCTCGGTGGCACTGGCCAAGGACGGCGGGATGATCTCGCTGCGCGAGAGCGGAAACGAGGGCAAGGCGCACGCCAATAACCTGGGCGTCTATATCGACGAGGTGTTGCGGGAGAACGACCTGGATGCCGACGAGCTGGACGCCGTGGCCGTCGGAGGCGGCCCCGGTTCCTATACCGGGCTGCGGATCGGAGTCTCGACCGCCAAGGGGATGTGCTATGCACTGGGGCGGCCGCTGATCGCGGTGGATTCGCTCAAGGCGCTGGCCAACATCGCCATGGAGGAGTTCGAAGCGGGAATCATCGACCTCGAAAATCCGGAGACGGCAGTACTGGCCCCGATGATCGACGCCCGGCGCATGGAAGTCTACACCCGGCTGTTCGACACGGCTTTACAGCCGCTGGGGGAGACCAGCGCGCATATCCTGACACCGGAGAGCTTTGCGGACATTTTCGCCGCAGGGCGGGAACTGCTGGTCTTCGGCAACGGGGCGGCCAAATGCGCCGACCTCCTGCCGCAGGCGAAATACGCGCGGGTGGCTTCGTCGGCCCGCGGACTCGTGACGCTGGCCGAAGCGGCTTTCAACGCCGGTGAATTTGCCGATGTGGCCTATTACGAGCCCTATTACCTGAAGGATTTCGTGGTGACCCGGAGCAAGCGGAATGCGCTCGGGCTGCCGGACGCTAAATAGACACGGGATGTATTACATCGAATGCCATCATTGCGGCAGGCTGGTCGAGATCAAGTCGCAGTACATGGTCTTCTGTCCGGCGTGCAAGCGTAAGATGGACAACAGCTTCGCAGAGTGGAGCAAACGCAATCCGGGTCGGGGCTACGAGGAATACCTCGGCGAACAGGCGGTGAGCGCCACTGCCTTGGAAGGGGTGCGCGAGCAGCGGAAGATCGGGCGCGCCATCATGCGGGGAAAAGTCGCGCGGCGGGCTCTGCTCGCGCTGGGGATCGCCGTGCTCGTTACCGTGACCGGGATCGGCGGCTACTGGGCATGGAACCGTTACAACCGCAGCGCGTCGATGGGCGCTTTGCTAAATAAAGCGTGGCAGATCAGCTATTACGAGGATCTGGGGGCGACCCTCAAATTCCCGTTCCCGCTGGAAAAAGAAGCGGCTTTTTCGGCCGACTCTTTGCAGCGCGAGAACGACCGCATCACGGCGGATACCGTGCAGCGGCAGGTGGTGCTGAACGCGGTGAGCCGGCAATGGTCGGAACCGGGAGTGGTCAGCGTGACGGCCAGCCGCATCGACTACCAACCCGATTTCGGGGTGGACCGCGACATCGCGACACGGCAGATTCTGCTGGATATGTTGCAGGAGAATAATTTGCAGGGTTTCGAGTTTTTCCGCAACGACTACTCGATACCGAATGTCGAGGCGCGAAGCCTTTCCGGGAGTTACCTGCTGGGGGTCGAAGCGTTCGAGTTCCGGGCGCTGATGGCCCAGTACGGCCACACGGTATGGTATTTCATGGTGGCTTACCCGCGGTCGAAGCCCGAGGGGCTGCTCGTGGCGGAACGTTTTTTCAAAGGGATCCTGATCGACCGGCAGCTGACGGGACGGGAATAGTCCTCAAGCCCTGCAATTCTGCGAATTGCACGCTGGCCACGCAGCGGCCAGCCCCCGGAGGCGCAGCCCGAAAGCTATATCGGATAAGGTTATTTAAAGCAATGGATAGAGCTGTTCGAGCGCCATCCCGCGCGACCCTTTCACCAGTACATGGGAATTGCGGATCACCACGTCTCCCCGTTTGAGCGCCTCTGCCAGCGCGTCCGCCGACGGGAATACCTGCATACCCTCGTAAGATTCCGGCAGCGCCTTCATAAATTCCGGGCCGACCAGATAGCACTCCGCTGGCGGTATAACACCCGCCAGTCGCTCCACGATCGTCCGGTGCTCCTCTGTGGAGAAGTCCCCCAGTTCGCGCATGTCGCCGAGGATCAAGACCCTTTTCTCCGCACCCGACAGCCCGAGGAAATTATCCAGCGCCGCCGCCATGCTCGAAGGATTGGCGTTGTAAGCGTCCATATATAGTGTGTTGTCCGTGTCTGTCGACACCACCACCTGCGAACGGTTGTTGTCCGGCTCATAAGCCGCCACCGCTTCCAGCGCCTGCGGCAAAGCGATCCCGAAATAATCGCCCACGGCCAGCGCCGCCGCCACATTGGCCAGGTTATACGCCCCCGCCATATGGGTTCGCACCTCGCCGCGATCTGCGGACAATATCAATTTGTCGCTCTCCCCGGCAGAGACCGCCGCCGAGATGCCGAAATCCGCCGCCGCATAGCCCACCGTACTCCCGGCCGTGGCCCGGTCGAAGCGCTCGGCTACCATCTCCGCCAGCACCGGGTCTTCCAGCGAATAGATCGCCGTCCCCCCGTGCGCCGCCAGGTAATCATACAATTCCCCTTTTCCTTTCCGCACCCCTTCCGGACTGCCGAATCCTGCCAGGTGCGCCCGCCCCACATTGGTAACCAGCCCGATATTCGGAGCTGCTATTTCGCATAAAGCTGCAATTTCGCCCCGGTGGTTGGCCCCCATCTCCACGATGGCCACGTCGTCCTCGTCCGTCACCGAAAGCAAGGTCAGCGGCACCCCGATATGGTTGTTCAGATTGCCGCGCGTGCAGGCCACCCGGTATTTTGTCCGCAGCACCCGGGCGATCAGTTCTTTGGTCGTGGTCTTTCCGTTGCTGCCCGTCAGCGCAATCACCGGCAGCCCCAGCATATCCCGGTGATAAGCGGCCAACTCCTGCAGCGCCGCCAGCGTGTCCTCCACCACGAAATATTTGGCCGCCTCCGGCGAACCGGCCTTAACGCCTTTCGGCAGCTTACCCTGCACCACGGCCGCCACCGCCCCTTCCGTCACCGCCTGCACCGCATAGTCGTTCCCGTCGAAATTCTCCCCTTTGAGCGCAAAGAATACCGGCCCCGGCAGCGAACGGACAGCCCGGCTGTCGGTCGTAACGACTCCCCCGTTCTCGCAGTATAGCTCGTAGAGCTTAGACAAACTCTTCCCCAAACCTGTACCTGACATCTTCCACGTAGTTACGGATGCTTTGTTCGCTCTCCCTGCGGCAGATCAGCAGGGCGTTGTCTTTTTCCACCACAAGGTAATCTTCCAACCCCTCGACCACCGCCACTTTCCCTTCAGGGACATTGACCACCGTCCCCCGGGTGTCGTAGGCCAGCACATGGCCGCCGCCACCGAACACATTTCCCTCTTCCGTATGCACTGCATGTTGGTAGAGCGACCCCCAGGTGCCGATGTCGCTCCACCCGAAGTCGCCGCAGCGCACGTAAACGTCCGGCGACTTCTCCATGATGCCGTAGTCGATGGAGATGTTCTCGCAGGAGGGGTAAATGGCGTTGACGAACGGCTGTTCGGAGGCTGTGCAGTAATCCCCCGCCCCGGCAGCGAAACGGGCGTTCATCTCCGGCAGGTAATTCCCGAATGCTTTGAGGATGCCCGGCACCGACCAGATGAAGATCCCCGAATTCCAGAAAAATTCACCGCTCTCGACGAAAACTTTCGCCATTTCGAGGTTCGGTTTTTCGGTGAAGGTCTTCACTTTGCAGATCGCCGTCCCGTCGGTTTCGGCGCGGGGGGCCGTATCGACCTGGATATATCCGTACCCGGTCTCCGGCCGCGACGGCTTGATGCCGATGGTCAGCAGTTTTTCCGTCCCGGCGACGAAATCCAGTCCTTCGCGCACGATCTCCTGGTACTGGGTCTCGCCGGTGATCAGGTGGTCGGAGGGGGCCACGATCATATTGGCCTGCGGGTCGCAGGCCGCGATGCGATAAGCCGCATAGGCGATGCACGGCGCGGTATTGCGCCGGACCGGCTCGGTCAGCACCTGTTCCGGCTTCAGCTCCGGCAGGTGTTCCAATACGAGGTCTTTATAGAGTTCGCTGGTGACCACAAGGAAATTCTCCACGGGGGTCACCGGCAAGTGTCGTTCGAAAGTGCTGCGGATAAAGCTCTTGCCAGTGCCTAATACGTCCAGGAACTGCTTGGGCATCCGGTTTTTGCTGAGCGGCCAGAAACGGCTGCCGATCCCGCCGGCCATAATCACGCAATAGTTGTTCTGAGGGGTCATTTCTCGGAGCTGTCTTGATGTTTAGCATCCAAAGATACGGCTTAATTTCCATTCGGCATACCGTTTGCCTGTTTTTCGGGGAGAGCCTCCCGGCCCGGAAAGCCGGGTCGGCGTTTTTTATTACCTTTGTCCCAAACTATCCGGATAAAAACAAGAACCATGAGCATATTCAAGGAGACAGGCGAGTACCTGCTGCTGATGAAGAAAGTGTTCTCGCGGCCCGAGAAATTTTCGATCTACCGCAAGAGAGCCCTTTTCGAAATGGAGGCCATCGGGCTGAACTCCATCGGCATCGTCGCCATCATCTCGGTCTTTATGGGCGCCGTGGTCGTGATCCAGATGGCCAATAACCTGGAGAACCCGTTCATTCCCAAAATGCTCATCGGCTATGCCACGCGGGAAACGATCGTGCTGGAGTTCAGCTCCACGATCGTGGCCCTGATCCTGGCGGGAAAGGTGGGGTCGAACATCGCCTCGGAGATCGGCACCATGCGCATCACCGAACAGATCGATGCGCTGGAGATCATGGGGGTCAATTCGGCCAGCTACCTGATCCTGCCGAAAGTGGTGGCTTCGGCTTTCTTCTTCCCGCTGCTGACCATTATGAGCATGGTGATCGGGGTGATCGGCGGCTACCTGGTGGTGATCGCGACCCAGATATTCCCCCCGTTCGAATACATATCGGGAATCCGCTATGCGGTCAATACCTTCTACATCACCTACTCCATCACCAAGGCCTGCGTCTTCGGGATCATCATCTCGACCATCTCGGCCTACTACGGGTACTACACCAAAGGCAACTCGCTCGAAGTGGGGCGCGCCAGCACCCGCGCCGTGGTCATCAGCAGCATCGTGATCCTGATATTCAACCTGATTCTCACCCAAATCATGCTCACTAAATAATGATACAGGCCATCGACGTTTGCAAATCCTTCGAGGACGGGCGCCTGGTGCTCGACCATATCAACGCCACGTTCCTGCCGGGCAAGACCAATCTGATCATCGGGCAGAGCGGCTCGGGGAAAACGGTGCTGCTCAAGAGCCTGGTGGGTCTCCACCATATCGACAGCGGACAGATACTCTACAACGACCTCTGCTTCAGCGGGGCGCCGCTGGCGGTCAAACGGGAGATCCGACAGAAGCTGGGCATGATCTTCCAGGGGGGGGCGCTGCTCGACTCGTCCACGGTGATCGAGAACGTGATGTTCCCGCTGGACCTGTTCACCGACATGCTGCAGAGCGAGAAAGAGGACCGGGCCAACTTCTGCCTCCAGCGCGTGAACCTGACCAACGCCAACCACCTCTACCCCTCGGAACTGAGCGGGGGGATGATCAAACGCGTGGCCATCGCGCGGGCCATCGTGATGAACCCGCAATACTTGTTCTGCGACGAACCGAACTCGGGCCTCGACCCCAAAACGTCGGTGGTGATCGACAACCTGATCCAGGAGATCACGCAGGAGTACAACATCACCACCATCATCAACACCCACGACATGAACTCGGTGATGGAAATCGGCGACACGATCATCTTCATCTACCAAGGCAAAAAGTGGTGGGAAGGTACCAAGGACGACATACTGGAAAACACGGACAACAAAGAGCTGGCGGATTTCATCTTCGCGTCGTCCATGGCCAAAAAAGTCCGGGCCTGCCAGGGCAAATAACCGCGCCGCTTCACGGCGGATTTCCACCGGAATATACTAACTTTGCGACCGAAACGCATGTAACGACGAATATCTGTTTCCATGAACAAGACCGCCGGGTATAAATTCACGATCATCGTTCCCGTATACAACGAAGAAGACAACATCTACGCCCTCGAAGAGCGGCTGCGGGCATACCTGCCCGCAGCTTTCGCAGGCGGGCGGCCCGCCTGCGTGCTTTTCGTCAACGACGGCTCGAAAGACGCCTCGCCGGAGCGGCTGCGCGAGATCTGCGGCCGCAATGAGCATTTCTACTGGCTCGATCTGGCGCAAAACAGCGGCCTCAGCGCGGCAATGAAGGCCGGCATCGACGCGAGTTTCTCGGAATACGTGGGCTACATGGACGCCGACCTGCAAACCACACCGGAAGACTTCGACCTGCTGCTGCCGCACATGGGAGAATACGAGATGGCGATGGGCATCCGCACCGGGCGGAAAGACTCGTTCGTCAAGAACATGTCGTCCCGGATCGCCAACGGGTTCAGGCGGATGATGACCCACGACGGAGTCGAAGACACGGGATGTCCGCTCAAGGTGCTGCGGACGGAGTATGCCAAGCGGATTCCGTTCTTTACCGGGATGCACCGTTTTCTGCCCGCATTGATTCAGCTGCAGGGGGCCCGGGTCAAACAAGTACCGGTGCGGCACTTTCCGCGCGTGGCGGGACAGTCGAAATACCACCTGTGGAACCGCCTCGCGGGACCGTTCATGGACTGCTTCGCCTATCGCTGGATGCGCAAGCGCTATATCAACTACCGCACGGCGGGCGGTAACCTCGAATAGACACCCCGGGTATGATCTACGTCATCGGATTCCTCGCCCAGGTCCTCTTCTCGGCCCGCATCCTGCTGCAATGGATCCTCTCCGAGCGGGCCAAACGGGTCGTGTCGCCCTCCATCTTCTGGATACTCAGCCTGGCCGGCTCCTACCTGCTCTTTATCTACGGCTGGATGCGCAACGATTTCGCCATTGTGCTGGGACAGGTGATCGCCTACTACATCTACATCTGGAACCTGAGCGCCAAAGGCGTGTGGGGCCGGATACCGGGAGCCGTTCGCGCCCTGCTCCTGGCAACTCCGGCAGTGGCCGTCGCGTTCGCCGTCAGCCATGCCGACACCTTTATACACGACTTCTTCCGGAACGAAAAAGTGCCGCTGTGGCTGCTCCTGTTCGGCTCGGCCGGGCAGATCATATTCACGCTAAGGTTCGTATACCAATACATTTACTCGCGGCGGCGGGGCGAATCGGTGCTGCCCGTCGGCTTCTGGATCATCAGCCTCACCGGATCGGCGGCCATCGTATCCTACGGAATCGTGCGGCACGACCCGGTGCTGATCCTCGGCCAGTCGGTCGGCTTTATCGCATATACGCGCAATATCCTGATATATAAAAAAGAACGGCACCGGAACGCCGCCGCGACGGGCCCGACCGACGAAAACATATGCGAAAATATCTCAACACGATAGACTGGGGCCGCTACCTGCTGCTCTTTATCGCAGTGCTGCCGCTGTTCATTTTCCGCGACTTCACTCGCAACAACGAACTGCGCTACCTGAGCATCGCCGACGAGGCGATCCGGGAGGGGCACATCTTCACTTTCTACAACCACGGGGCGGCCTACGCCGACAAACCGCCGTTGTACCTGTGGATGGTGATGCTCAGCCGCATGATCTTCGGGACCAACACGGCCGGCCTGATGACCTTTATGAGCCTCTTCTCGGTAGTTCCCGCACTGGTGATCCTCCGGATCATGAACCGCTGGGTGCAGCCTTTCGTGACCAGCGTCGCGGCGCGCAGGGCGGGACAGCTGATGCTCTACACCAGCGTCTATTTCATCGGTTCGGCAGTGGTGCTGCGGATGGACATGCTGATGTGCATGTTCATCGTGCTGGCCCTGTACACTTTCTGGCGGATATACAGCGGCGCTTCGGACCGGGAGAACCATCTGCTGCGCGACAAAATATTGTTCCCGGTCTGGGTATTCCTGGCCGTGTTCACCAAGGGGCCGGTGGGGATACTGGTGCCGTTGGTGACGGTGATCGTCTTCCTGGTCCTGAAACGCGACTGGCGCCGGATAGGGACCTACTGGGGCTGGCGGACATGGGGAATACTCCTGTTTCTGTGCGTCTTATGGTTCGGAGCGGTCTATGCGGAGGGCGGAACGGCCTACTTAGACAACCTGCTGGTCAAACAGACGGCGGGCCGGGCCGTGGACGCTTTCCACCACAAAGCTCCGTTCTGGTACTACGGTGTTTCGATCTGGTACTCGCTGGCTCCGTGGTCGCTGCTGGTGATCGGAGTGCTGGTGTGGGGCTTGTGGAACCGGCGGCGCATGGTGACCACCGATCTGGAACGGCTCTTTCTTGTGGCGGCCTTGTCCACATTCGTCGTGCTGTCGATGATCAGCTCCAAGATCCAGATTTACTTGCTGCCGGCATTCCCGTTCTTCGTCTACATCGCCGTACTGTGGATCGCCAAGGCGGGCGAGCGGTGGTGGATGAAGTGGCTGACGGGCATTCCGGCAGGCGTGCTGGTCCTGACTTTGCCGGGGCTGTTCGTTGCGGCCCGGCATGTCGATTTCCCGCTGCTCGATTCGATGTTCGTCCCCATGGCGGCGGCGCTGGCCTCCCTGTCGGCTGCGGCCTGCATCGTATGGCTGTGGCGCGGGCGGCTGAACACGGCCATTATGACGCTGGCGGGCGGACTGCTGGCCACCATGTTCGCCGTGTCGTTCGCCGTGCCCCGGTTCAACGGACATATCGGGATGGGCGACGTCAGCAGGGCGGCCAAAGCGGTGGGCGACGCAGCCGGGATCGGCAGCTATTACACCTACGATATCGGTCGGGCGGAAAATATAGACGTCTACCTGGGCCGGGGCAGCCGGGAACTGACGGCGGCAGAGCTGGACTCCGTGCAGCGCGGGATCGTCATCACCTTCAAGGAACGTATCGGATCGGACTCGGCGCTGACCCGCGCTTTCGCGGGACAGGAGGTGCACCGGGTCGGGAATTATGCGTTCGGTATCATCCATAAAAACGACGAACGATGAAAATACTGGTCACCGGGGCAGCCGGCTTCATCGGGTTCCACACAGTCTGCCGCCTGGCCGGGCGGGGCGACGAGGTGGTGGGGCTCGACAACATCAACGACTATTACGCCGTCGAACTGAAACAGGCGCGGCTGGCGGAGTCCGGCATCGACGGAGTAGCCGCTGCGACGGAGCATGCGTTCGTGGAGAGCTCGGTGTGGCCGGGATACCGGTTCGTGCGGGCCGACCTGACGGACAAGGCGTTTATCGACTCCCTGTTTGAAACGGAGCGCTTCGATGCGGTAATCAACCTCGCGGCGCAGGCGGGGGTGCGCTATTCGATCAGGAATCCGTACGCCTACGTACAGAGCAATATCGTGGGATTCCTCAACATACTGGAGGCATGCCGGCACTTTCCGGTGCGGCATTTGGTGTACGCCAGCTCCAGCAGCATCTACGGCCTGAACGAAAAGATACCGTACTCGGAAACCGATATGACCGACCGGCCGGTGAGCCTCTATGCCGCGACCAAGAAGTCGAACGAGCTGATGGCGCACTCCTACTCGAAACTGTACGGCATCCCGGCAACAGGGCTGCGGTTCTTCACGGTGTACGGGCCGTGGGGCCGGCCGGATATGTCGCCGTCGCTTTTCCTGAGCGCGATCCTGGAGGACCGGCCGATCCGGGTATTCAACCACGGGAATATGTACCGCGATTTCACCTATGTCGACGACATCGTCACGGGCCTGTGCGCTGTCACGGACTCGGCCCCCGCGCCGGATGCGAACGGGGTGCGGGCAGCCGTTTACAATATCGGGAACGGCGAGCCGGTGGCCCTGATGGATTTTATCGGAGCTATCGAAAAGGCGTCCGGACGCAAGGCGGTCAAGGAGTTCCTGGATATGCAGCCTGGAGACGTATTCCGGACTTTCGCCGACACGTCGGCCCTGGAACGGGACTTCGGCTACCGCCCTTCTACGCCGTTACAGGAAGGGATCGACCGTTTTTGCGAGTGGTATCGGCAATATTACGGCCTTTATTAACCTGACATTGGGACCGGGGTCTTCGGGCTACCCGTCGGGTATTTTGTTGGCTGCCGCTACCCGAAGCGGTCAGTGCGCAGGCGTTGCCTGTTCTGTTAGCTGCATTACGCCTTGGGCTCCGCAAATCTCTATTGGGGGACGCGCCGCCACTGACGTGGGAACTCAGTTACTCGCTTGCCACCTCATTTCTGC
>CAZAPI010000015.1:17131-20437 GCA_964486945.1 uncultured Rikenella sp.
GATGGGAGATGCTGCGTATCGCTGATTTTTAATCGTATCTTTGCAGAGTAGTATGCTCCCGTTTTTCATAGCCCGGCGGCACCTGTCCAGCCGCAAGTCCCACTCGGTGATCAACCTGATCGCCGGGGTGAGCGTTGTGGCCGTCGCCGTGCCCGTTATGGCGCTGGTCGTGATCCTCTCGTTCCACAACGGGTTGGGCGACTTTATCGGGAAAATGTACAGCGAATTCGACTCCCAGTTGCGCGTGACCCCCCGGGAGGGACAGCTGTTCGAAAGCCGCCGGATGCAGGAAAGCATAGCAGCCCTGCCCGAAGTGGAAGCCGTGAGCGCCACTGCCGAGCAGAACGTGCTGGTCGCCTATTCCGGCCGGCAGTGGATCGCCTCGATGCGCGGCGTGGACTCCGCCTACACGCACGTAGTGCCCATCGAACGGCGGATGGTGCAGGGGAAATACCGCTTGCGGTATGGCGATCCGGACGAAGCTGTTATCGGGCAGGGAGTGGCCTACGCGCTCGGCGTGCAGACCGCCTTGCCCGAGCCGTTGCAGTTGTATGCCATCCGTCCGGGCAGCGGCACCCCCTCGTTCCTGCCCGCCGGGCTTTACCATACGGCGCGTGTCCGGCCTGCCGGGATCTACGCATTGGACGAGCAGACCGATTCGCGCTATATCTTCGTCCCGCTGGAGTTCGCCCAGCGGCTGGTCGGGGCGGGCGGTAAAGTGTCCTCGCTGGAGATAAGGCTGAAAGACGGCGTGCCGGAAGAGGCGGGCAAACGGGCCGTTTCCGCCGTTGCGGGGGCCGGTTTCGACGTGAAGACCCGGTTCGAACAGAAAGAGACCGTTTACCGGATGGTGGCCCAGGAGAAGTGGATCATATACCTGCTGCTGATGTTCGTGGTGCTGATCGCCGCGCTGAGCCTTGTAGGCTCGGTGGTGATGCTCGCGGCGGACAAGGAGCGCGACCGCGGGATGTTGTTGGCGATGGGAGGCACACCGCAGCTATTGCGGCGGATTTTCACCTGGGAAGGAGCGCTGATCACCGTCGGCGGCGTGACGATCGGGCTTTTGCTGGGCACAGGCTTCGCCGTCCTGCAACAGCAGGCCGGCATCATAAAAATGGCCGGCGACGCATTCCTTATGGAAGCCTACCCCGTGCGGATCGAGCCGTTCGACCTGTTGGCCGTGGTGGGGGGCGTGTTGTTGTTGGGGACGGCTGTCAGCGCGCTGACAGCCGCCGGATTGATCAAAAAGAAATGAGGAAATACATATACATAGCATTGGCCGCGCTCGTTCTGTCGGCATGCCACCGCGGGCCGCAGGCCATACCGGAGGGAACCATGCGCGCCATCATGCGCGAGGCGCTGGTCAGCCAGGCGATCCTCCAGGTGGATAAATCCGCATCGGACGGCCAGCCGCGCGATTCGCTCGACTTGCAGACCCGTATACTGGAGAAGCACGGCTACACGATGGAGGACTTCCGGTTCACCATCCGCGAAATGTCCATGCGCAAGAGCAACCCGCTGGCCAATATCCTCAGCGGGGTGGCCACAGACATCAAGCAGTCGCGGATTGTGGCCGAAGCGCGGTACAAAGAGCAGCTTCGGATCGATTCGGTCGCACAGGCGCGGACTTCCGACACGGTGTTCCGCAGCGACACGGTGCTGAGGGGCAAACTGGACGGCTACAAGATAGCCTACACGGGAGCCGTGCCCGGTGATTCCGCCGTGGCGCCGGGCAGCTATAGGATCGAGTTCGATTACTCCACGGGGGGCCACGCCCGCTCTTACACTAAGTCGGTGCGCGCGCGGCGCATAAACAAGACCGGAAAACTGGCCGAGAGCACGCTGTGGCTTCCGCCAGCCAAGGATACCGTCGCTTACGAAGGCGAGATCAAGGTTGATGCCGATGTTAAATCGCTGGAGATAACGCTCTCCGAAACCCTGAGGCCGGATATTCCGAAAGACACCTGTTACCTGGCCGGTATCCGGCTGGTGCATGTCCTTCCGGTGCGCCAGGCGCGGGCTTTGCACCTCCGGCAGATAACCGGATTCCCGGAACAATTGGACTCCTATTATGAAAAACGTTACCTCGACAGCCTCGCGCAGCGTGGCGGCCCCCTACCTCCTTTCGCCGGACGGTAAACTGATCCGGAACGGAGTCGTGCATTTCGATGCGGACGGCACCGTGCTGGGCGTGGAGCAGTGCGACCGGATCGACACCCTGCCCCGAACCGAATACCACAACGGCATCCTCCTGCCGGGGATGACCAACGCCCATTGTCACCTGGAACTTTCGTTCTTCCGGGGGGCTATCCCCCGGCATGCGGGCATGGTGGAGTTTATCCGGCATGTAGTGTCCAGGCGCAACGATTATTCGCGGGCGGAGCAGGTGGAGCGGGCCATCGAAGAGGACTTGTCCATGTGGTACGAGGGGATACAGGCGGTGGGGGACATCAGCAACGATACGGCCTCCTTCCCGGCGAAAGTCAAAGCCATGCGGGAGGGGAGGACGCGTTACCATACGTTCGCGGAATTTTTCGGGATGCCGGCTGACGCCGATGCCGAGGCGCTCTACCACCGGTCGGTCGATCCGTTGCTTGCGGCGGCGAAGGCCGACGGACTGGAGGTCACGCCGACGCAGCATTCTACCTATTTCATGTCGGACAAGCTGTTCAGGCTGGCGGCAGATTCGCCGCTACTGTCGATCCATTTTATGGAAACGCCGGCGGAGGTGGATTTTTTCGACCGCCGGGGAGGGATTTACGATATGGTGAAAGAGTCGGCGGGCCGGGAGCCTGATTTTCTGGCTTACGGGGGGCATGCGGAGCGGCTGGTGGCCTCGTTGCCGAAAGAGGCGCACCTGCTCCTGATCCACAATGCGCAGATGGAGCGGCAGGATATGGAGCTGATACTGAATTATTTCGAGGATGTGACGTTCGTGCTCTGCCCGCGGTCGAATTATTATATCGACGCGGATTTCCCGCCGGCGCAGATGCTTTACGAGGCTGGGGCGCGGGTGGCTCTGGGGACGGACAGCCTGTCGTCGAATACTTCCCTGTCGCTGGCAGAGGAGATCAAATGGCTGTCGGCCCATAATCCGGATATTCCCTTAGAGACGGTTTTGCAGTGGGCGACGTTGAACGGGGCGCGGGCTTTGCGCTTCGGGGATGCGATCGGGAGTTTCGAACGGGGCAAACGTCCGGGGGCGGTGCTGCTGACGGGGATCGATTTCCCGTCGATGCGCCTTACGGATGAGGCCCGTACGGTACGCTTATTTTAACTGTTCGTTTATTTGTCATTGTGTAGTAA
>CAZAPI010000016.1:0-9289 GCA_964486945.1 uncultured Rikenella sp.
CGGCCTGCACGCAGCTTCCGCAAGGAAGAAAAAACTGACGTTCCGGCGGAATCGAATAAAAATGATTATATTTGCGCCTGACTTTGAATTGAATAACCAATCATATTTCTATTCAGACCATGAAAAAACTTTTTATCCTCGCAGCCGCTTCGGTCGCTTCCTTGTCGGTCATGACCTCTTGCGGCCAGGGAAGTGCGAAACTGACTACCTACGAAGATACGTTGGCATATGCCATCGGGACGGACTTGGGTAGCATGGCTTTCCAGTTCGATTCGACGATGAACCCCGATATCCTGGCGGCCGCCATTAAAGACGTCTTTACCAGGAAAAGCGCCATGACCCGCGAAGAAGCCGGGGCTTTCATCCAGGAATATATGACCGTAGGCCTGGCCCGTAAGAACGAAGCAGCCGGTAAGAAATTCATCGAAGAGGCTGTCAAGGACGGTGCGCAGACCCTGCCCAGCGGGTTGGCATACAAGATCGACAAACAGGGCAGCGACCGCAAAGTGGCACTGGGCGATTCGATCTATGTGAAATACACGCTGACTTTGCCGAACGGCCAGGAACTGGAAAAATCACAGGAAGCGGTTCCGATGCTGCTTGAAGCACCGCACCTGATTCAGGCATGGATCGAAGGAGTTCCGCTGGTGGGCGAAGGCGGTAAGATCACGTTGTTTACCCCGGCCAGCCTCGCTTACGGCGAACAGGGAAACCGCATGATCGCTCCGAATCAGGCGATGAAATTCGATATCGAAGTGGTGAAAGTGGTTCCGGGCATGCTCATGCCTGCCGACATGTAGGCTGTCTCCCACACAGGAAAGAGAGGGCGGGTTCCCGTGCATAGGCGCGGGAACCCGCTCCCTTTTTGTCCGCCGTTTGCTATTCAGTCGGAAAAACGCTACCTTTACCCTCAACAACCGAATAATGAATCGTATGAGAAAAGCTGAGATACATACCGAAAAAGGGATGATGAAAGTGGAGTTCTACGAGCAGGACGCCCCGGGAACGGTGGATAATTTCTGTAAACTGGCCGAAAGCGGATTTTATGACGGGCTGACTTTTCACCGCGTGATCCCGGATTTCGTCATCCAGGGCGGTTGCCCGAAAGGCGACGGAACAGGGGGACCGGGCTATACCATCCGGTGCGAGACATCGGGTGGGCACCAGTACCATGACCGGGGGGTGCTTTCCATGGCCCATGCCGGGCGGAATACGGGCGGCTCGCAGTTTTTTATTTGCCACAACCGCGAGAACACGGCGCATCTGGACGGGGTTCATACCTGTTTCGGGCGTGTGTACGAAGGGCTGGACGTGATCGACGATATCCGTCCCGGAGATGTGATCGAGAAGATCGTTATACTGGACGATGTTCGATAGGGTGATTGTAAAATGTTAAGAAAGAATGAGATATGGATTTTGAAGTAACTGTGCACATGCTTCTGCCGCTGGTAACGGGCCAGAGCGCCCGCGGCGAGTGGAAAAAACAGGAGGTGATTTTCGACCTGCCGGGTGAATTCAACCGAAAGCTCTGCGTGGGATTCTGGAACGACCGCGCTGTGGATGCCGCGGCTTTGAGACCGGGGGATCGGGTGGCGTTGAGCGTCAATATCGAGTCCCGGGAATATAACGGGCGTTGGTATACCGAAGTGCGGGCATGGCGGATGAACCGCCTCGACGTGCAGGCGGCTGCCGGTGCTCCGGCAGGGGCCTATCCTCCGCCGTATCCGCCCGCAGCCGCGGCTCCGGGCGGACAGCAGCCTTATCAGCAGCCGTCACAACCGTCGCAACCGGCTTCGCAGCCGACATCGGCGGCGGATGTGGACGACCTGCCGTTCTAAGACGATCCGTTCCGGGCCTTTTGTCCGGGAAAAGCGGCACGCCCGCAAGGTTTCATCGGAAACCTTGCGGGCGTGCCGCTTTAAGGGAACAGGGTGTCGATAAATGCTTGGAGGCACCGCACCTGAAGGCCGTTGGCGCGGTTGGTCGTGTTGCTGGGATTGAGGCCCGCCGAGTTGAAGTTCAAGTATATGCCGTTGGTATTGCTGACCGACGACGACCAGCTGTACCCGTTGTTGCCGACGTTCCATAGCGCTCCCTCGTTGTTGCCGCGGTTGCCCGGGACTTCTGCCGAGTCCGCAGCCCCTTGTCGGATAGCTCCCGTGAAAACGCCCGGGATTATCCTGCCGGGGTCCTATTGGGCCTGGCGCGTAACTGATTCCCCGGAGGGTCAGTGGACTGCTGAATTTATCGCCCGCTCTGCCTGCGGCCGGCCTGGGGCGCGACCGTGCAGGCACTCCGGAGCCATCCTGTTCGTATATTTATAAGCCCAGCTCGGTGCGCTGCCACTTCGGCAGCGAAGCCGATACCAAGGTATAGGAGTGGTCGATCATCCCCCGTATATCCGCATCGGTCAGGTGCGGGCCGGTCAGGAACACGCCGTTCCAGCAGCGTTTGTTCATGTGCCATCCCGGTTCGATCTCCTCCGGATAGCGGTCTCGTAACTCCAACGCGCGCTCAGGGTCGCATTTGAGTAAAAAATAGTCGGGGCGTTTCAGGGAGCATAGGGCGAATATTTTCCCTCGTTTTGCTGCGGTGTCGCCGACGCGGAAGACTATGTGTTCTTCCCCGAACGGGAATGCCTCGGTCGCGTATGGTTTCGCGAGACAATAGTCACGTATCTCTTCGATATTCATAGGTTCAGGCGGATAAAAAAGTCATTGGCGAACCTTTCGCCAATGACTCGGATAATAAGATAAAACGGTATGAATGTACGGTCGTTTATCGGGTATGTTCCTTGATCCACTCGCGGGCGTTGACGAAGACTTCGATCCACGGGGTGATCTCGTCTTCCGTGCGCGGCGCTTCGCCGGGATAGTAACCCCAGTTCCACGGCCGCAGGGCTCTTTCCAGGTGCGGCATCATGGCTAAGTGGCGTCCGTCGGCCGAGCAGATGGCTGCGGCGTTGTAGTCGCTGCCGTTCGGATTGGCCGGGTAGGAGGCGTAGAGGTACTTCATCGGGATGTGGTAGTGTTCTTCCGCATAAGGCAGGTGGAATTTGCCTTCGGCATGGGCGATCCATACCCCGAGTACCGAGTTTTCGAGCGATTTGAGCATCACGCTCGGCGACGGCTGGATCGTGACGCCCAGGAACCGCGATTCGAGTTTGTGCGAGTCGTTGTGTTGCATTTTCGGCTTTTTCTCGTCGCTCTTCGGCGCGATCAGCCCCAGTTCCACCATCAGCTGGCAGCCGTTGCAGATGCCGATCGACAAGGTGTCAGGCCGTGCGTAGAAACGGTCGAGCGCCTCTTTGGCTTTCGGGTTGTAGAGGAATGCTCCGGCCCATCCTTTGGCCGAGCCGAGCACGTCGGAGTTGGAAAAGCCGCCCACGAAAGCGATCATGTTCACATCTTCCAGGGTTTCGCGCCCGGAGATCAGGTCGGTCATGTGCACGTCTTTCACGTCCATTCCGGCCAGGTGCATGGCCCATGCGGTCTCGCGGTCGCACTGGCAGCCTTTCTCGCGGATGATGGCGGCCCGTATCCCCGTGCGTGCCTTGCGTTTCGGGTCGATGCCGTACTGCGACAATTTGCCCGTGAACGATGCCGGGAAGTCGTAGTAGAGCGGTTGTTTCTTGTAGTTTTCGTAGCGTTCCTGAGCCAGCTGCGGGGTGCTCTGGTTGCGGTCGAGCAGGTAGGAGGTGCGGTACCACACGTCACGCATTTTGTCGATGTCGAGGGTGAGTTTTTCGCAGCAGCCGTGGCGTAGCGAGAATTTGCGCGTGCCGTTGACTTTGGCGATCTCCTGGGCCGCCACGCCGTATTTGTCCAGTTCTGCCAACACTGCCTCCGGATTGGCAACCTGCAGCAGTACTGCCGGTTTTTCGCTGAAGAGCAGCTTCACGAGATCGTCGTTCCGCAGCGGGTTCAAATCCACGTCCAAGCCTGCCTTGTTCCCGCCGAAGGCCATCTCCAGCAGGGCGGTGATCAAGCCGCCGCCGGAAATGTCGTGTCCGGCCAGCACATGCCCTTGTTCGATCAGTTGCTGCACGCCGTTGAATGCTTTGGCAAAGTATCCGGCATCCTTGACTGTAGGCACGTCGGCCGACGATCCCACTGCATTGACTACCTGCGCGAAGGCGCTGCCGCCCAGCAGGAACTCCTCGCCGCCGGTCATGTCCACATAGATCAGCGAGCTGCCGCCATTGGTTGCGTCGGTTGCGCAGTAATTCTCGTCCAAGGCTGCCTTGATGCACTTCTTGACATCGCTCACCTGGCCGGCTGAAGTGATAATGACGGTTCCCGGTGCCAGCACCATCTGTCCGTCGGGATATTTCTGGGTCATCGACAGGGAGTCTTTCCCGGTCGGGATGTTGATCTTCAGGCCGAGTGCAAAGTTGCTGGCGGCCTCCACGGCGCGATAAAGCCGTGCATCTTCCCCTTCGTTCTTGCAGGGCCACATCCAGTTGGCGCTCAGGGATATGGATTCCAACCCTCCTTTAATCGGAGCGAATACGATATTGGTCAGCGCCTCGGCGATCGCCAGTACGGAACCTTTCGCCGGATCGGCCATCGCTGCTGCCGGGGCATGCCCCAAAGCGGTCGCAATCCCGTAAGTCCCCTGGTAGTCCAAAGCAATAGCGGCGCAGTCGTTCAGCGGGAGCTGCATCGTCCCGGCGGTCTGCTGCATCGCCACGCGTCCGGTCACCGAGCGGTCTACTTTGTTGGTGAGCCAGTCTTTGCATGCCACCCCTTCGAGCTGCAAAACGTCGGTCAGGTACTCCCCGATCTTATTCACGTCGTATTCCGGGGCTTTGTATGAGTCGATCACCGTGTGGTCGGTCATCACCGTGCGCGGCGCTTCGCCGAACATGGCGCTGAGTTGCAGGTCGATCGGTTTCTCGCCGGTGCGGTTGTCCACGAAGGTGAACTGCATGTCTCCGGTCGTCTCGCCGATTATGTACATCGGGGCGCGTTCGCGCTCGGCAATGGCCCGGAGTTTCCCGATATGTTTTTCGTCCATCACCAGCCCCATGCGTTCCTGCGATTCGTTCCCGACGATCTCTTTGTCGGACAGGGTCGGGTCGCCCACAGGCAGTTTGTCGAGGTCGATCCGGCCTCCGGTGGCCTCCACCAGCTCCGACAGGCAGTTCAGGTGTCCTCCGGCGCCGTGGTCGTGGATCGAGATGATCGGATTGTCGTGTTCTTCGCTCAGTGCGCGGATGGCGTTGTACGCCCGCCGCTGCATCTCCGGGTTCGACCGCTGGATGGCGTTCAGTTCGATGGCGTTGGCGTATTCGCCCGTCGCTACTGACGACACGGCGCCGCCGCCCATGCCGATTCGGTAGTTGTCTCCGCCGAGCAGCACGACTTTGTCTCCTTTGACCGGCTCGTCCTTGAGCGAGTCTGCTTTTTTGCCGTAGCCGATCCCGCCGGCCAGCATGATGACTTTATCGAATCCGAAGGTCTTGCCGTTTTCCTGGTGCTCGAACGTATACAACGACCCGGTAATCAACGGCTGTCCGAATTTGTTTCCGAAATCCGATGCTCCGTTCGAAGCCTTGATCAGGATGTCTTCCGGTGTCTGGTAGAGCCACGGCCGCGCGGGAATATTCTTCTCCCAATTCCGACCTCCGTCCAAACGCGGGTATGCGGTCATGTAACAAGCTGTCCCGGCCATCGGGAATGCGCCTTTACCTCCGGCGATGCGGTCGCGGATCTCCCCGCCTGTCCCGGTGGCGGCTCCGTTGAACGGCTCTACGGTGGTCGGGAAGTTATGGGTCTCGGCCTTGATCGAGATCACGCTCTCGAAGTCTTCGGTCACGAAATAGTCCGGCCCTTCATGCGTTGCCGGCGCGAATTGTTCGACCACCGACCCTTCCAGAAAAGCGCAGTTGTCCTTGTATGCGGAAACTACCTGCCCCGGGTGGGTAGTGGTGGTCTTTTTGATGAGTTTGAACAGCGTATCCGGTTTCTCTTCGCCGTCGATGACGAACTGTCCGTTGAAGATCTTGTGGCGGCAGTGTTCGGAGTTGACCTGCGAGAAACCGAACACTTCGCTGTCGGTCAGCGCCCGCCCGATTTTGGCGGAGAGGTCTTTGAGGTACTGAATTTCGTCTGTGTTCAACGCCAGTCCCTGTTCTTTGTTGTAGCTTTCGATGTCTTCGATATAGACGATCGGCTCCGGCTGTTTGTCGATGGTGAAGATGTTCCCGTCGATGGTCCGGTACATCCGGTTGAGCATCTTGTCGTACTGTGCCGCTTCGCTGTCGACGATGCGGAACTCCTCGATGCGTGTGATGCCGACGATGCCCATGTTCTGGGTGATCTCCACGGCGTTGGTGCTCCACGGGGTGATCATCTCGCGGCGCGGCCCGACGAAGATGCCGCTCACGGAGGAGACGTCGAGCCATTCGGCCCCGCCGAAAAGCCAGCGCAGCTTGTCGATGTCCTGCCTGTCGAGTGCCGTGGTAGCCTGCACGGCGTAGATGGTGTTGTCGCTACGGAACAGTAGTATCATGTGATGGTGTTAATTTCAATTTTCAAATATACGGTTTTTTCCTGATTTTATGGCAGTGGGGCGGTTCTCGGGCCAAAAGTAAAACGTTTCGCCCCGCTTCTGCCGTGTGTGTGCGGACAGGGCAGAAGCGGGGCGTAAGGTGGTGTCGGGACGGGAGCGTTATTTGACTCGCAGCCGCTGTCCCAGCTGTAGGATGCTGTTGCGGTCGATGCCGTTGAGCTGGCAGATTTTGGCGATGGTGGTGCCGTAGCGCGGTGCGATTCGGCCGAGAATGTCGCCTTTTTTTACGATATGGTAGACCGGGCCGCTGCCGGCAGGGGCGGGTTGTGCGGTGCGGATCGCGGTGGGAGCGTCGGCTGCGGCCAGCAGGGCGTTGGCGAGGTCCTGGTCATCGGCTTCGTCCTCGTCGAGCAGTTCCGAAGCCCGCGAGTGGATGTTGAAGAAAGAGCGTTCCAGTGCGAAGGTCTGGTATTTGAGCATCCCTTTTTCGAAGTCGAAAAGGAATTCCGGGTCGAAGCTCTGGTCGTAATAGCGCGTTTCAAAGTGGAGGTGCGGCCCGAATGCCCGTCCGGTCCGACCTACGTAGCCGATCACCTGCCCGGTTTTGACGTAGTCGCCGACCCGGACGTTCAGTTTGGAGAGGTGGGCGTGCCACGTCTCCAGTCCGTTCGGGTGCCGGATGATGACCAGGTTGCCGAAGCCGCCGGTGTTGTATTTGGAGTAGCGCACTTTGCCGTCGAAGGCGGCCAGCACCGGTTCGCCGACTTTCATCGGTACGTCGATGCCGTTGTGGCTCCTGCGCCTGCGTGGGCCGTATTTCGAGATCACTTTGCCCTGCAATGGGCAGCAGAACTGGCCGAGGCTGTCGATCAGTTTGAGCTCGACGACCTGGGGCAGGTCGTCGAGCTCGACGGTGCGGTAGGAGAATACCGATGCGGTGTCCCAATGGTTGCGGTAAACGGGCAGTTCGTCCATCCGGTTGAGCGACGGACGGTAGTATTCCCAGGTGTTGTTGCTGAAAATGATGACTTGGGTTTCCGGGTCGGACGTGGCGATGGTGTCCATGGGCCGGCGGGGCAGGTCTTCGATCTTGGGTGCCGCTGGTGGGCCTGTGCGCCTCCGCTGGCCGTGGGCCGGGAGGATGACTGTGAGGCTCAGGGCCAGCAGGATGGCGGGGTAGAGTATAGGTGTCCTCTGCATGTGGCGGGTGTTGGGTCGTTTGCCGAAAGCAAACGAAAAGTAGCGAGGTTTATTGTTTCAGGAAAGCGGGAATTTCGCCGAAAGGCACCGGTGTTTGTTCGCCTGTCACGATGTTTTTTATCGTGGCGGTCTGCGAGGCCACTTCGTTTTCGCCGACGAATACCATGTAGAGTATCCCGCGTTTCTGCGCGTAGTCGAATTGTTTTTTCATCTTCACGGCTTCCGGGTAGATCTCTGCGGCGACTCCGGCTTTCCGTACTTCGGCCATCAGTTTCAGGGCGGCGAGTTCTTCGCTGCCGCCGAAATTGACGAACAGGGCGCGCACGCTCTGCGTGGTTTCGGCGGGGAAAAGGTCCAGCCCCAGCAGGACGTCGTAAATGCGGTCGGCTCCGAAACTGATCCCCACGCCGGAGGTGTCGGGCATGCCGAAGATGCCGGTCAGGTCGTCGTACCGTCCGCCGCCGCAGATGCTTCCCATCGGGAAGTCCATGGCTTTGACTTCGAAAATGGCCCCGGTATAATAATTCAGTCCCCGTGCCAGTGAAAGGTCCAGTTCCACTGGCAGCGTTACGCCCAAAGTTTCGGTGTAGTCGAGGATGGTCGTGACCTCTTCGATTCCTTTGGCTCCGGTGGGCGAGTGCAGAGCTATGGCTTCGGTGATTTTGGCGAGTTTGGCCCGGTTGTCGCCCGTGAGTTCGAGGATGGGGCGCAGTTTGGCGATGGCTTCTGCACCGAGCCCCCGTTCGGCGAGTTCTTCGTTTACCGCGTCGATGCCGATCTTATCCAGCTTGTCGATCGCCATGGTGATGTCCATCATCTTGTCGGCGTGGCCGATGGTTTCGGAGATGCCGTAAAGTATCTTGCGGTTGTTGATCTTGAGGGTCACGCGGATTTTCAGCGCTTCGAAAACATCCCGGACGATCTGGATCAGTTCCACTTCGTTCAGCAGCGATTTGGTCCCCACCACGTCCACGTCGCACTGGTAAAATTCCCGGTAGCGTCCTTTCTGCGGCCGGTCGGCGCGCCATACCGGCTGGATCTGGTACCGTTTGAACGGGAATACCAGCTCGTTCTGGTGCTGCACGACGTACCGGGCGAAGGGTACGGTCAGGTCGTACCGCAGCCCCTTTTCGCAGATCTTCGTCCCGAGCACGACGGGGTTGTCGCTCTCGACGGCGGCCTGCACTTCTTCCGGCTCGATGCCTTTGAGGAAGTTCCCGGAGTTCAGGATTTTGAACAGCAGTTTGTCGCCCTCTTCGCCGTATTTGCCGAGCAGGGTGGAGAGGTTCTCCATGCTGGGGGTTTCGAGGGGCTGGAAGCCATAGCGTCGGAAAACGCTCTTGATGGTGTCGAACAGGTAGTTGCGCCTTGCCATTTCGATGGGCGAGAAGTCGCGTGTGCCTTTGGGTATGGATGGTTTCTGGATGGCCATGGTGTCTATGTAATGTCGTGCTAATGTGGCGTTTTTAGCCGTGTGTTGATGCTGTTGTTTTATGGGTGGGCGTCCGCGGCAGATTTGTAATTTTAGCTTATGCTAAAATTGCATCTCTGCTCTTTTAGCGGGCGGGCGCTT
>CAZAPI010000016.1:9389-18726 GCA_964486945.1 uncultured Rikenella sp.
GTAATTTTAGCTTATGCTAAAATTGCATCTCTGCTCTTTTAGCGGGCGGGCGCTTCCCTGTGTCATTTACCGTGCCGGCGGGTACTGTCCTTACTCCGGCGGGCGCGGCCATATATATGGCTGTCTTGTCGGCCTGGCGGCGGAGGGAATAGTTCCTTTTTGTTATTCCACCAATTTGCGGTATTTGATACGGTGCGGGGCCACGTCCCCCAGGCGTTTGCGCTTGTTCTCCTCGTATTCCGAGTAGCTGCCTTCGAAGAAGACGACCTGCGAGTCGCCCTCGAAAGCCAGTATATGAGTGGCGATGCGGTCGAGGAACCACCGGTCGTGGCTGATCACCACCGCGCATCCGGCGAAGTTCTCCAGCCCTTCTTCCAACGCCCGCAGGGTATTCACGTCGATGTCGTTGGTCGGCTCGTCCAGCAGCAATACATTCCCCTCCTCCTTCAAAGCCAGTGCCAGGTGCAGCCGGTTCCGCTCGCCGCCCGACAGCACGCCGCACTTCTTCTCCTGGTCGCTGCCGGTGAAGTTGAACCGCGAGCAGTAGCCGCGCGCATTGACCTGCCGCCCGCCTAAGGTCAGCAGTTCGCTGTTCTGGGAAATAGTCTCGTAGACGCTCTTTTCCGGGTCGATGGAGCTGTGCTGCTGATCCACATAGGCCACCTTGACCGTTTCGCCGATCTTGAAATCGCCGCTCAGCGGTGTTTCCAGTCCCATAATCAGGCGGAACAGCGTTGTCTTCCCCGCTCCGTTCGGCCCGATGACGCCCACGATCCCCGCCGGGGGCAGCGCGAAGTTAAGCCCTTCGTATAAAATCCGGTCGCCGTAACCCATTTTCACGTCCCGGGCTTCGATCACCACATCGCCGAGCCGCGGCCCGTTCGGGATATAGATTTCGAGTTTCTCCTCTTTCTGTTTCGAATCTTCGTTGAGCATCTTGTCATACGCCGCCAAACGCGCTTTGCTCTTGGCCTGCCGCGCTTTTGGAGCCATACGCACCCATTCCAATTCCCGCTCCAATGTCTTGCGCCGTTTCGATTCTGTCTTCTCCTCCTGCGCCAGCCGGTTCGATTTCTGTTCCAGCCACGAGGAGTAGTTGCCTTTCCACGGTATCCCCTCGCCGCGGTCGAGTTCGAGTATCCAGCCTGCCACGTTGTCGAGGAAGTAGCGGTCGTGGGTCACGCAGATTACGGTTCCTTTGTATTGCGAAAGGTGTTGTTCGAGCCAGTCGATGGATTCGGCGTCGAGGTGGTTGGTGGGTTCGTCGAGCAATAGCACGTCAGGTTCTTGCAATAGCAACCGGCACAAGGCCACGCGCCGCCGTTCGCCGCCCGAAAGAGTGGCGGCGTTCTGGTCGGCATCCGGGCAACGCAGGGCATCCATGGCGCGTTCCAGTTTGGAGTCCAGCTCCCAACCGTCCACATGGTCGATCTGTTCGGTCAGTTCGCCCTGCCGCTCGATGAGCCTGGCCATCTCTTCGTCGTTCAGCGGCTCCATGAATCTGGCGTTCACCTCTTCGTACTCTTTAAGCAGCGCCACGACGTTTGCGCATCCTTCTTCGACGATCTCGCGCACGGTTTTCGTCGGGTCGAGTTGCGGGTCCTGTTCGAGGTACCCGACGGAATAGCCGGGCGAGAATACCACTTCCCCCTGGTAGCTTTTGTCGAGCCCGGCGATGATTTTCATCAGGGTCGATTTCCCGGAGCCGTTCAGGCCGATGATGCCGATCTTGGCGCCGTAGAAAAAGGAGAGGTAGATGTTGTTGAGTATCTTCTTATTGTTGTTGAGGACTTTGCTGACCCCAACCATCGAAAATATGATTTTCTGATCGTCTGCCATATGGTTGCTGTGTTTAACCGTTCGTTTTGTCGTATTTGCGCACCATTTTGGTGTGAAAGTGGGGCGGGAGGCCCGGCGCGAGCACGCGCACCGAGCGCTGAATTACCCTAAGGTTGCGGACCTCTCGTTAAGGCGATGCAAAAGTGCCCGGCGGCACCGCGCGGCTCGCTACGCTCGCCGCAGGACACTGCAGAAGCGGCGATATGGTGCGGATTGTTACAAAACGAACATTGAGAGACAAAGATATGAAAAAAACCGCACCCTGAAAAGAGTGCGGGTTTGGGAAAGGGGATGTCGGGCCGGCTAAAGGTCGCAGACGATGTAAGCGCTCACCAGCCAGTGGTTCAGTTTGTCGCCCACGGCTTTCTGGGCGTTCGGGATACTTACCGTCACCTTGTGCGTTCCCGGCGCGAGGTCGGGCAGCACCACGCTCTCCGGCACGATGCACGAGCCGGGGCACCAGTTCGAGCGGCTCAGGTCGGAGGATGCCAGCGACTCCTCGATCTCTTTCGTTTCGTACTCGCCCCGTCGGCCGATATAGGGCGCGGTGCGTTTGATCAGCCACACTCCGGAGCCGGGATTGAAACGGCGGAACGAGGCGCAGTCGTCGCGCCACGGGATGAAGTCCAGTACCGGCTGGCCGTCCACGAAGACGAGGTTTTGCTGCTTGGTGAATTCGTCGCCGCCGGAATGGCCGCCGTGGCCGGTGGTGATGTAGTAGAGCCGGGCGTTCCTGGCGCCTTTCGGTACGGTGATCTCGGCGGTGAGGTCGTTGCTGGCGAACGAGGTGGCAAGGCTCTGCGAACCGATGTAGGGAACGGTGTTCAGCACCGGGATCACCAGGCTCGGCACTGCTTTATCGCACTTGAGCGGGCTTTCGTCGAGGGTGATGTCGAGCGACACGAAGTACCCTTCGGGGGTCCAGCTGTCGATCCAGATACCGATCCATGCTTCGCCCTGAAGCATGGAGATCAGCTGCGAGATGTCCTGCGTCCACTGCACCTGTTTCTCCCAGAAGGGGATGTAGACGGGTTTGCGGCCCAGCCGGTCGTCGCTGAAATGGCCCACGCCGAACGGGGTCATGAACCGAAGCAGCTCCACATACGGAGCTTTGCCTCCCTGCGGCGCGACGCCCATGTAGGCGCTGTCGGCTCCCGGGGCGAGGGGCGTTTTGCCCTGGATCATCCGCAGGGGGTCGTCGCAGGGGGGGATGATGAAGCATGAGCCGGATTTGTCCCACCGATCGCCGTTCGAGGCGAGGGTCAGGGTGATGGTGGCGGTGGTGGTGCGCGGGTATTTCGGGAAGGTGACTTTCTTGAAGATGTAGCGGCCCGTTCCGGCATGGAGCACTCCTGCGCTGTCGGGAGCGGATTCGTCGTACTGGCTGAAGGCGTGCACCGGGGTATTGTCGAATACCTGGAATTTCTGTGCCTGTGTCGCAAGGGTCGTCAGGACGGTTGCGGCGAGGGTAAATAGTTTTTTCATGGGTTGTTTTAGGGTCGATTAATCAGATAGTGTCGATGTTGTCAGGTTCTCTTTCGCGCCGGGGGCGTGCCGGAAAAGGTGCCGGCGGTCGGGCGGCTTTCCGGTCCGGGCAGTCGCCGCAGGTGTCGAGGCCTTTGTCCCGCACGTATTTGCGGATTTCGCAGTCGTCGCTGCAATAGGCGAATTTCGCTCTATCGGTGCGGCAACCCATGCAGTTGATGGTCGCCGTCGCGATCTGCGGTGCGTTGTTCGTCCCGCTCCGCTTCCGGGCGGTCTTTTCCCGTAAAGCGTCGGCGACGGGCTGTGCGGGCTTCGCAATTTTCGCAGTCCGATCCGCAGCAGGCTGTCAATGGCTTTATGTAGTTTGGAATACAAATTGTAAAAATACGAAACAGCCCCCGGTTTTCCAAAGGAAAACGCGGGGGCTGTTTCGGTCGTAAACTTGCGGTTTAGTATTTGTATCCGGCCATGCGTTGGATGTTCGATGCGCTCTTGACCGACACCAGTGTGAATCCCCATTCGTAGTCCCGGTTCGCCGGCAGCTGGTACTGCGGGTAGGGCTGCGACCACCAGCTGTCGTCCCCGCCGACGCCCAGCATTTTGTAGTCCAGGCACAATTCCACGAAATCGCGCGGCGTGATGTCGTTGATATGGGTCTGTTTCGGCTTCACGTTACGTCCTGCCGCGTCCGAATGGTCTTCGTCCGGCGTGCGGTTGTTCCACTGGTAAGGTTTGTCGCTTTCCTGCCCGTCGAAATCCTCTACGGAGTTGCGCAGCGCGTTGAATTCCATCAGGTTGTCGGCTTCCACCAGCAGTCCCTGTCCTTTCGGGCGATTCAGCGCCAGCCAGCGGGTTTCGGTGTGGTGTCCCGTCTCTTGCGGACGCACGTAGTCGAAGTTTTCGACACCTGCGTTGCTGCGGTACAGCCCTACGTTGGTCCCGTAGTTGCGATCCTGGTAGTTTTCCTCGGGCCCGCGGCCGAAGTATTGCAGGGCCGCCATGTCTGCCGGCAGGCGCATCCGCATCCCCAGACGCGGCATCTGGCTCTCGGACTGCGGGTTGCCTTGGAATGCGTAGGCCACGTTCACCGCCCCGGTCGGATAGACCTTGTAGGTCACGGTCAGCCCGCAGCCCTCCGGCAGCGCGTATTTCGCCGTCACCAGGGCCGTATTGCTTTCGGCGATTGCCGTTACGGAGGTTGCTTTCAGGTTTTTGGAAGCCTCTTTCCACATCTGCATCCGCTTGGGCATGCCGCTGCCGTAGTCGTTGTCGGTCGGGGCGCGCCAGAAGTTGGGTTGCAGCCCGAAGCCGTCCTGTATGTATTCCTGACTGCCGGTGCGGTACGAGGTGATGTTGCCCGTCGCCTTGTCGACCGTTAGGCCGAAGTTCGCGCCGGTGACGTCGATCTCTTTCGGGCCGTTGTCCACGCTCACCTGTCCCTGTGCCGCATAGGTGCGTTTGGGGCCTTTCAGGTGGTCGAGGGCGAATTGCTCGGTCGCCACCACTTCGCCCGCTTTGAGCGGTCCGTCGGCGGCCTTGAGCGAAACGGTGAAGTTCACGAAGTATTCTGTCCCAGGCTGTGCAGCGAGGCCGTTGAGCGGCACGGTCACAACCTTCGCCTGGTCGGGGGCGAGGTCGAGCCCCGTCAATGTTCCCTGCCGCACCACACGTTCGTTGGCTGTGACGGTGTATTTCACGTTGTATTTCGACAGGTTCGTGAAGTCGTAGAGGTTCTTCACTTCGAATTTTCCGGTCGCCAGGTCGACCGGTTTGAACCAGACGTACTGGTACATCTTCTTGACTTCGGCGATGCCGGGATGCGGTGTGCGGTCGGGGCTAACCAGTCCGTTGCACAGGAAATTGCCGTCCGATGGCCTGTTCTTGCCGAAGTCGCCGCCATAAGCCCAATAGGGATTGCCTTCGGCGTCTTCGACCAATAAGCCTTGGTCGACCCAGTCCCAAATAAAGCCTCCTTGCAGGTTGGGGTATTTGTAGATGGCTTCCCACATATCCCGGAAACCGCCCGTGGAGTTACCCATTGCGTGGGCGTACTCCGACGGAATGTACGGCCGGTCGGTCTTCATCTGCCCCCAATGGGCGAAAGCGGCTGCCGAGGGGTATTGCGGGCAGAAGATGTCGGTGTTCCACTCCAGGATCGCCCGCTCGTACTGCACCGGGCGCAGGGTGTCCATTCCTTTGAGCCACAGGTAGGTTTCGTAGAAGTTATACCCGTTCCCCGCCTCGTTGCCGAGCGACCAGAACATCACGCTGGGGAAGTTCTTGGTCTGGTGGTGCATGTTCTGCGTGCGGTCCATATGTTTGGTGAGCCACTGCGGGTTATTTCCCAAGGTACGGCCCTTGGCGAGGTCGTAGCCCATGCCGTGCGATTCGATATTGGCCTCGTTGCAGAGGTAGAAGCCGTATTGGTCGGCCAGCTCGTAGAACCGGCGCTGCTGCGGGTAGTGGCACAGGCGGATTGCGTTGATGTTGTGGGCTTTCATCAGCCGGAAGTCTTCGCGGATGGTCGCTTCGTCCAGCACGTGGCCGTTCTTTTCGTGGTGCTCGTGGTAGTTGACCCCTTTGATGTAGACGCGTTTGCCGTTCACGTAGTATTGGTTTCCTTTGACTTCGCTGGTGCGGAAGCCGACTTTCGCGCTGGTGTACTCCACGAACCGCCCGTTGTTGCGGATCTTGAGCACGAGGTTGTAGAGGTACGGGTCTTCCGCGCTCCACTTGTGCACGTTCTTAAAGGCGTCTTTGTTCTGCAACGCGGTGCGGCGGAAGCGGACGGTGTCGCGCCCATAGCCATTGAGTTCGATGTCCTGGTAGGAGTAGTCGATCATGGTGCCGTTCGCGTCCTCCAGTTCGAACCAGACCTGTACGGGGCCCGAAGGCTTCACGAAGTTGTTGACCATCGCGACATCTATATTCAGTATGCCGTCCGGATAGGCGGAATCCAGCGTGGAAACGATGTAGAAGTCCTCGATATGTGTCTGCGGCTGGGAGTAGATATACATCTCCCGCTCGATGCCGCTCAGCCGCCAGAAGTCCTGGCACTCCAGGTACGAACCGGTGCTCCACCGGTAAATTTCCAGTGCCAGCACATTCGTTCCGTCGGTCAAGTAGTCGTTGAGTTTGAACTCTGCGGCGTCCTTGGAGTCTTCGGTGTAGCCCACTTTGTGGCCGTTGAGGTAGACATATACGCCCGATTTGGCTCCGCCGATATGCAGGTAAACATCCCGGTCTTTCAACAGCAGGGGTGCTTCGAAGGTGGTGCGGTAGAGGCCCACTTCGTTGGCCTCGGGCAGTACCGGAGGCGTGGGCTTGTGGGGCATGAATTCGTAGGGCTGGTTGGTGTAGATGGCGTCGCCGTATCCATTGACTTCCCACGTGGCGGGCACCGACAAGGTGTCCCACGGGGAGACGTCGAAGGAGGGTTTGTAAAAATCCGCAGGCCGTTGTCTGTGGTCTTCGAACCATTTGAACTGCCACGGTTTGTTGAGCGAGATATAGTATTCGGAGGTGGTGTAGTCGTTCGCGGCGGCAATGTTCCTGTTGTCGTAAGACATGAAGAAAGCGCGCGGATTTTCCCGCCCGACGTGTGCGATGTCGGGGTTTTGCCATTCGGGTATTGCATTAGTCGCGGCCGATGCGGCGTCGCGGTCGGCCTGCCCGAATTTCCACTCGGTCGGAGGAAACTGGCCGTAGGCGTTTCCGGCAAACAGGACGCTGATGACCCCGCCGGCAATCAGGGCGGTCAGTTTGGTTCTCAGGTTCATGTAGTTATGTTTGGATTAAGTTGGTTTGTTCGTTGTAGGTGATCCGCCGCTCGGTAATGGGCGGCGGTTCTGAATGTTTCGTTGTAGGTCACGCGCCGGATCCGGTTGTCTTGTGCGTCGTATTCGTAGCTGTAACGGGCTCGCTCGTTTCGTTGCGGGGCGGGGCCGCGCCGGGGGCGAAGTCGATGTTGCGGCGATAACGAATGTGCGGATATGCGCCTCATGCCTGAAAGCAGGGGTTATTTCTGTCGGAAATAGATCTGCATCGGCACGCCGCTGAAATCCCACTCCTCGCGGATACGGTTCTCCAGGAAACGGCGGTAGTGGTCCTTGACGTATTGCGGCAGGTTGACGAAAAAGGCGAACTGCGGCGTGGGCGTGGGCAGCATCATCGCATACTTGATGCGGATATACTTTCCCTTGATCGACGGCGGCGGCGTCTGTTCGATAATGGGCAGGATAAAGTCGTTCAGCTCCGAAGTAGGGATGCGCCGCTTGCGGTTGTCGCAGACGTGGAGCGCCATTTTCAGTGCGTCGAAAATACGCTGTTTTTCCGTAACCGACGTGAAAATGATCGGCACGTCGTTGAACGGGGCCAGTTTGCCCCTGATCTGTGCGGCGTACTCCTTCATCGTGTTGTTCTGTTTGTTCGGTACGGTGTCCCACTTGTTGACCACGATCACGCACCCTTTGCGGTTCTTGACGATCAGGTGGAAGATGTTCATGTCCTGCGCGTCTACTCCCTGCGCCGCGTCGAGCATCAGGATGGCGGTGTCGCACTCCTCGATGGCCCGGATGGTGCGCATCACGGAGTAGAACTCCAGGTCGTCGGTCACTTTCTGTTTCTTGCGCAGTCCGGCGGTGTCCACCAGGTTGAATTCCATGCCGAACTTATTGTAATAGGTATGGATCGCGTCGCGCGTGGTGCCTGCGATGGGGGTCACGATGTTGCGTTCTTCGCCCAGCAAAGCGTTGGTCAGCGACGATTTGCCGACGTTCGGCCGCCCGACGATGGCGATCTTCGGGATCTTTTCTTCCTCCTCTTTCTCGTCGGTCGTTTCCGGCGGCAGGCTCGCCACCACGGCATCCAGCAGCTCGCCGGTGCCGGAGCCGGTCATCGAGCTTATGGTAATGGGGTCGCCCAGCCCCAGCGAGTAGAATTCGTAGGAGTCGGTCTGCCGCATCGAGTTGTCCACTTTGTTGACCGCCAGGTGTACCGGTTTCGACTGTTTGCGCAGCTGCTCGGCCATGGTCAGGTCGAGGTCGGTGATGCCCGTCTCCACGTCTACCATGAAGATCAGTTCGTCAGCCTCTTCGATGGCCAGCTGCACCTGGCGGCAGATCGCCTGCTCGAAAATGTCTTCGGAGTTCACGGTGAAACCGCCGGTGTCGATGACCGTGAATTCGCGGCCGTTCCAGTCGGTGGTGCCGTAGTGGCGGTCGCGGGTGGTCCCTTCGGTGGCGTCTACGATAGCCTGCCGCATCCCGACCAGCCGGTTGAAGAGGGTGCTTTTGCCGACGTTCGGACGGCCCACTATCGCTACTATATTTCCCATAAGTTTCGTTTTCTGTATATTACCGGCAAAGATAGTGAAATTCAGGCGCAATCCAATTGGCGTTGCCGTCGGGGGCGAAGCGAATCGTTTCATTTTGTCGGGCGTCGGGAGGGGGGCACCGTTGGGGAAACATGTCCGGAAATTGCCGGCGCGCGTTCTGTTTTAAACCGCAGGTGCGGTTAGTGCAAAAAAGTCATTCTGCTTTCAGTATTGCAAGTAGTTGCAAATAAGCGCATTGTGAATAATTAATAAAATATTTTAAAAAATTAATAAAATAATTTTGTAATTCTGATTTCTTGCCTTACCTTTGTCGCATCGATTTAGGGAGGATGGCAGTTTGGCATACAAATTGCTTCTTTTCATAAAAGAGTTTGGGTTAGTAGCCGAGGGGGTGGTTCCCCGAAGCAAAAAATGGGCAGGCCGTGACGGACTGCCCATTTTTGTTTTTGCGGCTTTTCCGAACGGCCGAAAACGGTTTCCCTATTTCCGTGAAATGTTCCGTATCGAAAACCTCTACTGCCTTGTGGAATTCGATGAAAGGCAGACCGCAACGCTTGTCAAGGGAAAGCCGCTGGAGTATTCGGGCGAACTTTGTTCGGAGGAACACGGACGGAAATTCACGACCGAAACGGCTGGTTTCCAGGTGCTGAAAGTCCCCGCGGACGGACCGAGATCGAT
>CAZAPI010000017.1:0-18576 GCA_964486945.1 uncultured Rikenella sp.
CGTCGCCTTATTGCGGGCCTCCGCCTTAGACGAAGCATACTCCCGGTTCGAGTGCAGAGCAGCACCGGACCGCACGCTGACACGGAAACTGAACCATTAATCCTACGGTTGAAAATCAACGATACGCAGTATCGCATGATCATACACCCCGCGGCTACGGCCTGCAATGGAATTGGGATCACCCGGGCTGGAGATCGCGCGCTAACGGAAATCCGGTGAAAAGCCTAACGACTTTCCGGCGTCTTTCCTACGTTAGCGGAGCGCGCGACGAGTTCTGCAAAAGCCAGACTGACCATATTTCGCAAACAGGAAAGAACTGCGCTCCCGCGCGGGGGCGTGTGCCCACGCCGAGCGGGCGATACTGCGTATCGCTGATTTTAACAGTACGCTTAGTTCGTCCCGCAGCCAAAGGAGGGTGCCGTGGACACTCCGCCAGGGCTGTAACTACCCTATATAGCCCTCCCCCGGCGAAGCATACTCCCGGTTCGAGTGCCCAGCGGCACCTGTGGGCTAACCGTTGACGCAGGGATACAGGCTCCACGCTCTTTGCGGGTTCGGCCTCGCGCCGCCCCCGGCAGCTTCGCTGCCCGGCGCTGAGGCCGCCGGTGCCATGGGAACCAAGCTACTCGCTCTTCGCCTTACTGCGGCTCCGCGCTAAAGCGCTCCGCCGCTGCCGCTGGGGACACCGACAGGGCTGCAACTTCCCGAAAAACCGGCGCGCAAGGCCGACGTTCCTACCCGAAGTGCGCCGTTCGCTCCCCCGCCCCGGGACACCGCTGACACGAGGCCATTTGGCTTCGCATTAGTCGGTTTCGGCGACCGCCTGCGGGACTAAGCAGCGGAGCCTTGGGCGCAGTTGCGGCTCCCGCCGGGCGAAACAGTCGCCGCACAGCCTCGCGCCGCTCGGCTGGCAAAAGGATTGCATCAGTATTCAGCGAGAGGCTTAGGACTGCCGGTACCGGGGTGGCTCCGGGACGCGCGGCGCGCTCTGCTCGCCACCGAAAACAACCAGGTAAACAACCGATAAACTTTACAATGAGCATTAACGACTGGAAATCGCGATTGGGAACCGTTTACTCCACGAATCCCGACTTCGAATACACCACAGAAATTACCCAAGAGCAAGAGACACTTGCCCCCGGGAAACAAAAGCTGCGCGTCGCCCTCGACCGGCGGAACCGCGGCGGCAAACAAGTGACCCTTGTAGCCGACTTCGTAGGTACGAATGACGACCTCAAAGAACTGTGCAAACTCCTCAAGCAGAAATGCGGCGTCGGCGGCACCGCCAAAGACGGCGAGATCATCATACAGGGAGACTTCAGAGACAAAATCGTCCGGATACTCACCGAGGCAGGGTACAAAGCCCGCAAAATCTGACACCTTATGCCCCATATGCTCCGCCCTTTAGCCGGGCTATTGCTCCTCCTCGCCCTGCTGCTCCAGACAGCGCAAGCGCAATTCTACTACAATGGGCGCGGCCCGATGGACACCAAGTGGCGGCAGATCAAAAGTCCCCGATACAAACTCGTCTATCCCGACCACTACGCCCCGACCGCCCTGGCGCTGGCCGGATTCATGGACAGCATCGCCCCCACCATCACCCGCGGATTCACCCGCACACCCCAGCGGCTGCCCATCGTGCTGCACACCGAAGACCTCTACTCCAACGGCGAAGTCGTCTGGGCACCCAAGCGGATGGAACTGATGACCACCGCACCGGCAGGAGACATCTATGCCGACCCGTGGCTCAAGCAACTCGCCGTACACGAAAGCCGGCACGTCGTGCAACTCTCCTCCCTGCGCAGCGGCGTCACCAAGGTGATCTCGTGGCTTTTCGGACAGGCCGGAACCTGCGCGGGGATGCTCGTGGTACCCAAATGGTTCCTCGAAGGCGACGCCACGATGGCCGAAACACAGTATTCCGAATTCGGACGCGCCTACCAGCCATCGTTCACCGTCGGGATGCGGGCCCTGTTGGCAGCAGACAGCGCCAACGTCGATCTCAAAAGCGACAAATGGATCGCCGGCTCGTACCGCACCTACATTCCCGGCATCTACGAATACGGCTACCAGATGGTGGCCGCCGGCGAACGTTACCACGGACCGGAAATGTGGGGCAATGCCGTGGAATACGCCGGGAAGTGGCCCATTTTCATCGTGCCGCTGCGCATTTACCTCAAGCGGCACCACGACACCCACCTGAGCGACCTGAGCCGGCAGGCCCTGAACGACCTGTACGAGCATTGGAAACCGTACTCCGCCGTGGCGAACAGCTACGCCACCCTGACCGCCCCGCAGCATAAGCGGAGCGGTTTCACGACCTACTCCAACCCTCTTTTCTCGCCCCTGGGCATTCTTGCGACCAAAACCGACTACAACACACCGGTACGGTTCGTAACGATCGACACGGCTGCAAATACCGAACGGACACTCCGCCGGATCGCGCCGCCGTCGAGCCGTCCGGTGCTGGCCGGGAACACGCTCTGGTGGACAGAATTCAAACCGCATCCGGTGTGGGAATACAAGACCTATTCGGTGGTGCGGAGCCTCGACCTCACGACCGGGAAACGGCGCGTTTACGGGCGCTGGCAGGCCAATTACTTCGCCACGCCGCTGACGGTGGAGGGGCAGGAATTTGTGGCCACGGTATCGCCCGACTCGCTGGGCGGGAGCGATCTGGTGCTGCATGACGCGGCGGATTTCCGGGAAACGGACCGGCTGCGATTCGACCTGCTGACGACCCTGCACGGCATGGCGTGGGACAGTACGACCCGGACGCTGGCCTTTATCGCGCTGAGCAGGGAAGGGATGCACCTGCGCCGCACGTCGGTGACGGCCCAGGGTACTTTAACGCCTGTGGAGGACATTACGGCACCGTCGATGGCGACCATCGGCGGCCTGACGGCGGACGGACGCGGAAACCTCTATTTCAGCTCCATACAGTCGGGGAAGGACGAAATCCACACACTCGACCTCCTTTCGCCGGAGCGGACGGAGCGGCGGCTCACGACATCGCGGTTCGGCGCTTACTCTCCGTCGGCGGCCGGGGACAGCTCCGAAGTATTGTTCACGACTTATACGGCAGACGGCTACATGGTGGCGAAAACCGGGACCGCGACCGCGAAAGACACGGTACTGTGGTCGCGGCTGCCGGAAAACCTATTGAACATCCCGGCACCGGCGTGGAACGTTCCGAAAATGTCCTCGCTGCCGATGGACGACTCCGTCACCACGCACAAGGTGCGCAAGTACAACAAGGCCTTGCGGTGGTTCAACATCCACAGCTGGGCGCCGGCAGCGGCGGACGTGAACGACTTGCTGGACACCGACGAACGGACACTCAACATCGGATTCGGGGCAAGCCTTTTTTTTCAGAGCGTAATGGGCGACAGCTACGGTTCGGCGACCTACGGACGGCTGCACGGCGACAACTGGCTGCAAGCGTCGTGGACATACGCGGGGCTGCCGGTGCAGATCACGGCGGAGGTGGAATACGGGGGTGGCAAACAGGGGGTTTATATCCCGGCGGACGACTATAACGAGGGAATACGCGCACCGGGCGACCTGAAGAATTACCTGCATGCAAAGGGAAGCATCTCCGTACCGATGCGGTTTTCGGGCGGGAGCCATTTCCGGCTGCTGCAACCGTCGTTTACGGTGACGCACTACAATTCACTGCTTTACGCTCCGGGAGAGGCCCGTTTTACCAAAGGTTACCAGAAGTACCAGGCCTCCTTGTGGTGGAGCGACAACCGGCGGGCGTCGGTGCGGAGCATCACCCCGCGGCTGGGCTACGCCCTGCGTGCCGATGTGACGGGGGCGTTCAACGACCGTTTCGGAATGATCTACAGCCTCTACGCCCGGGGCTACCTGCCGGGTTTCATGCGTAACCACAGCGTCACGCTGCGGGCGGCCGGGATGTACCAGACGGAGGCGGAGCTGGGCTTCACCCAAAAAACGCTGTTTCCACGCGGGGCTTACAACGGCTGGGCGGCGAAATACTACGGGGCGGGGTCGCTGGACTATACTTTTCCGCTCTGCTACCCGGACGGGGGGATCAACGGGGTGGTCTATTTCAAGCGCATCTGGCTCAACCTGTTCGGCGACTACAGCCGGGGAGCCTATTTCGCCGGAGGCGGTTCGACACGCAACCGGGATATCCGGTCGTACGGCGGTGATATCGCGTTCGAGCTGAACGTGGCGGGATCGACCAGCCCGGCAACGGTCAAGTTCACACTGGCCTCGCCCTCGAACGACAAGTTCTACTTCGGCGTGGGACTGTCGATGGATTTCTGACCCTAAACGGCTTTTTTATTTTCCCTCGTGCCGGAGGGGAGGGGGTAAAAATTAAAGATTGTTAAAAAATAGAGCGATACACAGTATCGCCTATAAAAGAGATTTGACCTGCCGGGCGATAGACTCGGAGTCGATACCGCATAGCGCCCGCAGCTGCCCCACCGCCCCATGCTCCACGAACCGGTCGGGCAAACCCAGCCGAACGACACTCTCTACCCCGCAGCCCCCGCCCAGCAAGCCGTTGTCCGAGAAATATTCCAACACCGCACCTCCCACGCCCCCCGCAACCACCCCGTCCTCGACCGTCACCACGGCACGATAGCCGCGCGAAGCGATACGATCCAGCATAGCCGTGTCCAGCGGCTTGGCGAACCGCAGGTCGTAATGCGCCACAGCCATCCCCTCCTCCGCCAAAGCGGCAACCGCCGCCTGTGCCTCCGTCCCGATCGCCCCGATAGAAAGTATAGCGATTTTGGCCTCCGCAGGCTCCGCAAGGATACGCCCCTTCCCGATTTCGACACGTTCGAAAGGCAAGTCCAGCACCTCCGACGCCGGAAAACTCCCGCCCCGCGGATAACGGATCACCCACATGCCGTCCCTCCCCGCCGACGCCGTATACATCGCATTCCGCAGCTCCGTGGCATCCATCGGCGCCACGATCGTCAGGTTCGGAACCCCGCGCAGCAAAGCAAGGTCGAAAGCCCCGTGGTGCGTCGCGCCGTCCTCGCCGACCAATCCCGCCCGGTCCAGGCACAGCACCACCGGCAACTCCTGTATCGCCGCATCGTGGATGATATTGTCCACCGCCCGCTGCATGAACGACGAGTAGATGTTGCAGAACGGCACCTTGCCGCCCGCCGCCAGCCCTGCCGCGAAAGTCACGGCGTGCCCCTCCGCGATCCCCACATCGTAGGCCCGTTCCGGCATCCGCTCCATCAAGAGGTTCATCGAGCAGCCCGTCGGCATGGCCGGCGTGATCCCCACGATCCGCGGGTCGGCCTCGGCAAGCTGCACCAGCGTATGCCCGAAAACCTCCTGGAACTTAAACATCTCGGGCCCCTCGGAAGCTGCCGCAGCATACCGTTTGCCGGTTTCCGGGTCGAACCTGCCCGGCGCGTGCCACTCCGTCTGGTCCTGTTCCGCCGGACCGTAACCTTTCCCCTTCACAGTCAGGGCATGCAGGATCTTCGGCCCCGGCAGCGTGCGCAGGTCGCGCAGCGCCTTGACCAACGCCACCACGTCATTGCCGTCCACCGGCCCGAAATAGCGGAAATTGAACGCCTCGAACAGGTTGCTCTGGTGCAGGAAGAACGACTTGGCCCCGTTCAGCACCTTCCGGATCATCTGCCGCAGGCGCGGAACCCGGTTCAGGGCATTCCACGTCGAGTCCTTGAACCGGTTGTAATGCTGCGAAGTGCTGATGTCCAGCAAGGCTTCCTTGAGCGCCCCCACATTGGGGTCGATCGAGATGCGGTTGTCGTTGAGCACCACCAATATATCATTGTCCGGATCCGCCCCGGCATTATTGAGCCCCTCGAACGCCAGCCCTCCGGTCATCGCGCCGTCGCCGATCACCGCCACGCACTTCGGCCCGGTGCCGTCGGCCCTCCGCAAGGCCCGCGACAGGCCGAGGGCCGCCGAAATGGAGATCGAAGAGTGCCCCCCGCCGAAAGCATCGTATTCGCTCTCGCTCATCTTCGGGAACCCGCTGATCCCGCCCAGCTTGCGGTTGGTATGGAACAGTTCGCGCCGCCCGGTGACGATCTTGTGGGCATAGGCCTGATGCCCCACGTCCCAGACCAGCTTGTCGTTCGGGGTATCGTACACGTAATGGATCGCCACGGCCAGCTCCACGGCCCCGAGGCTGGCCCCCAGGTGGCCCGGATTGGCCGAAACCTCGCGGATGATGAAATCCCGCAGTTCCGCGCAGTATGCCGGAAGCTCGTTCACGGGGAGTTTTCGCAGGTCGGCCGGGGAATTGATCTGATCGAGATATTTTATAGCTTTCGCCGTCATTTCAGCAGTCGATATAAACACAAAGATAGAAATTTTGTACCTTCGCCTTATGGAAACGGGAAAAATAGTCAGCTTGGTCTGTGCCGCAGGAATGATGGCGGGGATACTGTGCGGCGCGACTTCGTGCGTGTCGATGAAAAAGTACCGCCAGACGCAGGCACGGGCTCTGCGGTGCGAACATAATTCGGCGGGGCTGCAGGCGGAGATCGACCAGTTGCACGAACAGCGGGCGGCACTGGAGGCGCAGTACAACGCGCTGGATTCGACGCACTACGCCGAGGGGCTGACCAATGCGGAGCTGCGGGCATTGCTGCGGGAACGGACGCGGACCCTGGCCGAGGTACACTCGCTGCTGGGGGAAGCGTTGCAGGATTTCGACAGCGAAGGGCTTTCGGTTTCGGAACGGGGCGGGATGATCTACGTGTCGGTGGAGGAGAAACTGCTGTTCGAGCTTGGCAAGGCAGAGGTTTCGCCGGAGGGGGAACGGGCCGTGCTGAAAGTGGCGGAAGTGCTGGCGCGGAACCCGAACATTCGCATCATGGTGGAAGGGCATACGGACAACCTGCCGTACCGCTCCAAGGAGGGGGACCAGATCGTGGACAACTGGGACCTGAGCGTGCACCGGGCTACGGCAGTGGTGCGCATCCTGCTGCGGAACAGCGGGATAAACCCGAAGCGCATTACGGCGGCTGGACGAAGCCAGTATGTTCCCGTCGCGAGGGGGACGAGCAAAGAAGCGCGGGCGCAAAACCGGCGCACGGAGATCATCCTGACGCCGGACATGGACCGGCTGATGGAGTTGCTGGGCAAGGCAGGAGAGGTTACGGAACAGGCGGACGGGCGGAGCTATTAACTGTTCGGTTACTCGTACCCGCGCCGCACTGTCGCTTGTACACTTTTGGCGGCGAGCGAAGCGAGCTGCGCAGGCCGATGTCACCGGACACTCCGGCCTGATTGCAACCACCCCAAGCCCCCGGGCGAGCGGGTCGAAAAAGCCAACTATTACTTCGGCCTCACACCGCAAAATAACCGAACGAATTTCATACACTTATGGCAAGATACAAACGGATATTACTGAAACTCAGCGGCGAATCGTTGCAAGGCAAGCAAGGATACGGGCTCGACCCGCAGATGCTGGCCTCGTATGCGGAACAGATCAAGGCAGTGGCGGACTCCGGAGTGCAGATCGGAATCGTGATCGGCGGGGGGAATATCTTCCGCGGAATGACAGGCGTGGGCAAAGGATTCGACCGGGTGCGCGGCGACCAGATGGGGATGCTGGCGACGGTCATCAATTCGCTGGCATTGCAGTCGGCGATCGAAAATGCAGGCGGTAAGGCGCGGGTGCTGACCTCGATCCCGATGGGTCCGGTAGGGGCCGGAATCTACTCGAAATTTGCGGCCCTGGATTTGATGAAAGAGGGATATACGGTGATTATCGGCGGCGGGACGGGGAACCCGTTCTTTACCACCGACACGGCATCGGCGCTGCGCGGCGTCGAAATAGAAGCAGACGTACTGCTCAAAGGGACGCGGGTCAACGGAGTCTATACGGCAGACCCGGAAAAAGATTCGGCGGCAGTGAAATATGATACCATTACCTTTGCGGAGGTGATCAGCAAGCGGCTCAAGGTAATGGACCTGACGGCGTTCACGATGTGCATGGAAAACGACCTGCCGATCTTCGTGTTCGACATGGATACGCCGGGCAACCTGGCCAAAGTTGCCGCGGGCGACGACTCCGCACTGGCCGGGATCGGAACGCTGGTGCACAACTGACGGAAATAAAATAACAACACAACGATATGGGACAAAAAAGAGAGATCATCGACGCGGCGAAACCGCGCATGGAAAAGGCATTCGCGCATTTCGAAGAGGAGATCGCCGCCGTGAAGGCAGGCAAGGCCAGCCCGAATGTACTGAACGGGATAATGGTGGAATCGTACGGTTCCCAGATGCCGGTGAACCAGGTGGCGAGCGTGACGGTGCCGGATGCCAGGACCATCCTGATCCAGCCGTGGGACAAGACCCTGCTGGGGGCGATCGAAAAGGCGATCATCAACTCCAACCTGGGGATGGCTCCGTCGAACAACGGAGAGACGATCCGCCTGAACGTGCCGCCGCTGACCGAAGAGCGCCGCAAAGACCTGATGAAACAAATCAAGGCCGAAGCGGAAACGTGTCGGGTGAGCGTGCGTAACGTGCGCCGCGAGGCGATCGAGGCGATCAAGAAAGCAGTCAAGGCCGACGGCCTGCCGGAAGACGTGGCCAAGGACGGCGAAGACGAAGTGCAGAAGATCGTGGACGGCTATTCCAAAAAGATCGACGAGGTATTGGCAGCCAAGGAGAAAGAGATCATGACCGTGTAACCGGAAGCGACCGGATGTACATAACGGGCGGGACGGCTTGTGGAAAGCCGTCCCGTTCTATTTATATACCGCGCGAACCCGGAATTTCGTTATCTTTGGGGAACAAAAAAAACTGCAACATGCAACAAGTCAGGATGGCCGTCATCGGGCTGGGATACGTCGGGCTGCCCCTTGCGGTCGAATTCGCCCGCCAATACCCCGTCGTGGGATTCGACATCAACAAGCGGCGCGTGGAGGGGCTCGCAGCGGGCCGCGACGCCACCCTCGAAGTCTCCGACGACCAACTGCGGGAAAGCACCCTGCGCTTCACTTCCGACCCCGAAGAGATACGTCCCTGCAACGTCTATATCGTCACCGTGCCGACCCCCATCACGGCAGACAAACGGCCGGACATGGCCCCCCTCATCTCGGCCTCGGCTACGGTGGGCGGCGTGCTGTCGCCGGGCGATACGGTGATCTACGAATCGACCGTCTATCCGGGGGCGACCGAAGAAGTGTGCGTGCCGGAACTCGAACGGACATCGGGACTGGTCTTCAACCGGGACTTTTTCGTCGGCTACTCGCCGGAGCGGATCAATCCGGGCGACAAACAACATACCTTCGCCACCATCAAAAAAGTGACCTCCGGTTCCACGCCACAGACGGCAGATTTCGTGGACGAACTCTACAACAGCGTCCTGCGGAACGGGACATTCAAGGCATCGTCCCTGAAAGTGGCCGAAGCATCCAAAATCATCGAGAACTGCCAGCGAGACATCAACATCTCGTTCTTCAACGAGCTGGCGCTGATCTTCGACCGGCTGGGCATCGACACCAAAGAGGTGATCGAGGCTGCGGCGACCAAATGGAACTTCATCAAACTGATGCCGGGCCTGGTGGGAGGACACTGTATCGGGGTGGATCCCTACTACCTCAAATGGAAAGCCGAACAGGTGGGCTACCTGACGGCAGTGATCAGCTCCGGGCGGCGGGTAAACGACTCGATGGGGGCTTTCGTAGCCGACAAAGTGGTGAAACTGCTGATCGGGCATGACTTCAAGGTAAAGAAAGCCAGGGTACTGGTGCTGGGAATGACCTTCAAGGAGAACTGCCCGGACATCCGGAACACGAAAGTGGTGGACGTGGTGGAAGAGTTGCGGGAGTTCCAATGCAACGTGGACGTGTTCGACCCGTGGGCCTCCGCCGATGAAGTGAAACGGGAGTACGGCATTTCCCTGCTGCCGTCGCTGGAGGACGCGCAGGGGCGGTACGACGCAGTGGTGCTTGCTGTGGCCCACCGGCAGTTCCTGGAGACGGACATCCGGGCGCTGCTGAGCGGCCCGGACGGCGTGCTGTACGACATCAAAGGCATTCTGCCGAAAGAGATTATCACGGCCCGACTGTAAAAACAATCCATATATTTACATAAAATTCCAAGACTACTTAAATAATGAAAGGAATCGTACTGGCCGGAGGCTCGGGAACCCGCCTCTACCCGATCACCAAGGGGATAAGCAAGCAACTGCTTCCGATATACGACAAACCGATGATCTACTATCCCGTGTCGGTGCTGATGCTGGCCGGGATCCGTGAGATACTCATCATCTCGACACCGCACGACCTGCCGGGCTTCCGACGGCTACTCGGCGACGGTTCCGACTACGGAATCCGCCTCGAGTACGCCGAACAGCCGTCGCCGGACGGACTGGCACAGGCGTTCATCATCGGCGAAAAGTTCATCGGCAACGATTCCGCCTGCCTGGTGCTGGGCGACAATATATTCTTCGGACAGGGGTTCTCGGGCATGCTGCGCGAAGCGGTGGCGACTGCGGAACATCCGACGGAACCGAAAGCCACGGTGTTCGGCTACTGGGTCAGCGACCCGGAGCGATACGGAGTGGTGTCGTTCGACCAGGAGGGCAACGCAGAAACCCTTGAGGAGAAACCCGTCCATCCGAAGTCCAACTACGCCGTAGTGGGGCTCTACTTCTACCCGAACCGGGTGGTGGAGGTAGCCAAGAACATCAAGCCCTCGGCACGCGGCGAACTGGAGATCACCACCGTCAACGAACGGTTCCTGCACGACAACCAGCTGAAAGTCCAGCTCTTGGGACGAGGATTCGCCTGGCTCGACACAGGGACGCACGACTCGCTTTCCGAGGCATCGACCTTTATCGAGGTAATCGAGAAACGGCAGGGGCTGAAAGTGGCGTGCCTGGAGGGAATCGCCTACAGCAAGGGATGGATCTCGACGGAAAAGCTCCGGGAGATTGCCGGGCCGATGGCCAAAAACCAGTACGGACAATACCTGCTTTCACGAATCAAAGAGAACGAATAATTCCACTTCGGCCATGAGCGGAATCCGGATATTGGAAGGGGGTATCTTCCGGGATTACCGGGGCGAACTGGTGCACATGAACGACTTCCACCTGGAGGGCGCCCACCGGTACTATATTATCAAACACGAAGACACGGAGGTGATCCGGGGCTGGCACGGCCACCGGTTCGAACGCAAATGGTTCCAATGCCTGCGGGGCGGCTTCCGGCTGGCTTTCGTGCGGCCCGACGACTGGGGAAACCCCTCGCCGGACTTGCAGCCGGAGGTCTTCACGCTCACGGCGGAAAAGAGCGAATTGCTGTGCCTGCCGGCGGGATATGCGAACTGCATCCGGGCCACGGAGCCGGACAGCACGCTGCCGGTCTTTTCGGGCAAAGTATTGCCGGAAGCAGTGCACGACAGCTGGCGATGGGAACCGCAAATGTGGGGCGGCGACAAAATCTGACCGCCGCCACCTTATCATCAGGAGCGAAAACCGTCCTTCGTCAAATGCTTTGCCCGACGTTCCAGACAAACGCCCGGCATCGCCCGATGCGGAAATGGCCATTTGCATATCCGCCCGACGTAATTGCCTGCACCTTGCGGCAAACACGGCAAACGATTGCCGGCATCTTTAAAGGAAACGTTCGTCCCATGAGCAGATCACTGTGATTTGTTTCACAATTAAAGGAGCATAACCCGAGGCCGATCTATTCGGACCGACAGGTATAAATAATTTGCAACCGAGGGCAATGCGCGTGCCGACCATCGGTTCGGCGCACCGGTTTCGGAGCGACGAAGACGAAAGAGCCGGTTATGCATGACAAAATCATTATCTTTGCCTCCGGAACACCAACCTACTTGACTTACAATGGCTCAGGAAAAACCCGCATCCGAAACGGACAAAGACAAAGAGATCGACCTGCTGGAACTGCTCCGCAGCGTGTGGGCCGCCCGCCGGCGGGTGGTGAAATACGCCATCATCGGGGCTTGCATCGGCTTGGTGATCGGGTTCAGCATCCCGAAGACCTATGTGACCTCGATCAAACTGGCGCCGGAGAGCAAAGCCGGGGGATCTGCCTCCGGGGGCATGGCGGGCCTGGCAGCTATGGCGGGCATCAACCTGAACCAAAATGCGGGAACTGACGGAATCACTTCGGCTATCTTTCCGGACATCGTTAAAAGCACGCCCTTTTTGTTGGAATTCGCCGACATACCGGTAATGCTGACATCGAAAAAAAAGGACATTCCGCCGGTACGGATGACTTTGTTCGAGTACATGACCGACCATCAGAAAAAGGCATGGTGGAAATACGCGGCGGCATTCCCCGGCCAAGCGGTGGGCTGGGTTCTTTCCATAGGCCGCGACGACAAGCCGGAAAAATCGCTGCCGCCGGCCGATTCGGTGGATTTGTTCAACCTGCCGCCGGAGTATAAAAGTTTCGTCGGAGCCTTGGGCGGAATGCTCTCGGTACAAGAGGACAAGAAATCGTCCATGCTCGAAGCGAAAGTGACGATGCAGGACCCGATGGTTTCGGCCATCATCGCCGACTCGCTGGTGTCGAAACTCCAGAAATACATGACCGTTTACCGGACGCAGAAGACCCGGCACGACCTGGAACAGAATATCCGCCAAAATGCGGAAGCGCAAGCCAGGTATTACGAGGCGGAAGACAGGCTGGTCGAGGCGGTGGACCAGAACCGGACAGTCAGCTCGGAGGCACTCCGGGTAAGGATCGAGCGGCTGAAGAATGAGCGGGAGATCGCGTACAATGTCTACAACCAGACAGCTTCGCAGGTCGAAGTGACCAAGATCAAGCTGCAGGAGGAGACGCCGATCGCAACGGTGGTGGAGCCGGCAATCGTGCCGGACCGGGCTGCCGCACCGAATAAACTGATGATTTTCGTGGCATTCGCTTTCCTGGGCGCGTTCCTCGCCGTGGGGATCGTCGTGGTGAAATCGCTGCTGCTGGCCGATAACGCGGCTGCCGATGACGATGCGATCGTGCCGGCTCAGTAGTGTAACCGAAAGCGGACAATGAAGATCGGGCAAGGACTGTGGCTGGCGATAGCCGCATCGGTCTTGTGAGCCATCGTCAATCCGTTCATCAAGGCAGGGCTTTCATACGATATGCCCCCGATAATTTCGCGGGGCTACGGTTCCCCGCCCTGCGCACGCCGGGGACCAAAGTGTCGGACCTCAATATGTGCCGCCAGCTCAACCCGGTGCCGGGCTGGACGATGCTGGCGGGCGAAAGCCCCACGACCAACACCGCGGCGGGTATGACGCCGGACGTCGGTTCGCTCCCGATCTATTTCCGGCAGCAATCCGCCAAAACAAGTGTTCGAAAGATTTAACGATATTACCGAATGTCTAAATTCAAGAAAACAGAGACCCCGATCGAGGGGCTGATCGTGATCGACCCGACCGTCTTCGGCGATGCTCGGGGATTTTTCATGGAGACCTACGCCAAGCGGGACTACGACGCCCTTTTCGGCAGCGAAGTCGAATTCGTGCAGGACAACCACAGCAAGTCGCGGAGAGGCGTGCTGCGCGGACTCCATTTCCAGACGCAGCATTCGCAAGGCAAACTGATCCGGGTCGTGGCGGGGGCGGTTTATGACGTGGCGGTAGACCTGCGCCCGGAAAGCCCCACCTACGGACAATGGTACGGCGTGGAGCTTTCGGCAGAGAACAAGCGGCAATTCTACGTGCCGCCCCATTTCGCCCACGGGTTCCTGACCCTGGAGGACAACACAGAATTCCTCTACAAATGCACCGAATACTACTACCCGCAGTTCGACGCGGGGGTGCGGTGGAACGACCCGCAGATCGGGGTGGATTGGCAGCTCGAACAGTACGGGTTCCGTCCGGACGAGCTGCTGCTCTCCGACAAAGACCGTGTGCAGCCGCTGCTCGCGGAGATTTAAGCAAAAAGAGGGGTGCTGTGAGAACAGCACCCCTCTTTGCATTGCGACCGGCCGGCCCCGGTCTTCGTACCCGTCGATGAACGCACCGTTCACCGGTTTGTTGCCGCCGGGCGTATCTGCACCAGCTTCAACTCCCCCGCCTTCGCCACGATGAGCGCCCCTCCCCGGCAACAACTCTTTCACCCGCGCAGTTTGCAGCACGGGCCGTTCGGGTCGCGCAGCACAAACATATCCCCGCTGCCGGCCAGCCCGCAGATCACGTAACCGCCGCCCCAGATACCGGATGCCCCACGCAGGAACTGTCAAAGGACAGATTACCTACAAAGCGATGTCCTCGGTCGAGATATAACCGTGCATCAGAGCATAGAGCGTCAGCCCCGAAATGGTCTTGATCCCCAGCTTGGCGGTAATGTTCTTACGGTGGGTCAGCACCGTATTGAGGCTGATCTTCAGCCGGTCGGCGATCTCCTTGTTGATCGCGCCGCTGACCACCAGCTGCAAAACCTGCACCTCGCGAGCGGAAAGTTCATCAGAAGGGGCCTCTTCCGACGATCGGTCCGTCTCCAGCGCTTTTCCGATCCCTTCCAGCAGATTCTCCAGCGTATCCCCCGTGCCGACGATCCGGGGCGTATCGCCCGCCGCCGCAGGATTGCCGCCCGGCACGAGCACCACACACTGGTTCCTCCGGGGCAGAAAAAAATCGACGTTCGCGGCAAAGGTGGCGCTGTCGGTGAAATAGCAGTCGAAATGGGCCCCCTCGCACAATACTCCCTCCACCGTGCCGAAGATCTCGGCCTCGACCGGCGAAAAATAACGTTCGAGGATCGCCGCCATGCCGGCTCCCTGCAACAGGTCGGACAGGATCAAGGCTACCCGCGGCATAAGGTACTGATTATCGGGGTCAGTATGCGGTTACGGATGCGGTTGTGCTGCCGGATATCCCGCTCGATGCTGCCGATGGCGAAGATCACGGCGTAGGCCAGGTTGTCGTTGTACTGGCCGCCCAGATGACGCACCATGATGCTCCGCAGGTCGCACAGCTGGCTGACAGCCGGATCTTCTTCCCCCCCGTCGGGGATCTCCGGCACCTGCGCACAGAAGCACCCGCCTGTCGCCGCGGCACCTGAACTCAGGGCCAGACAATACGGGAACCACTCTTTCGTGTCGTATTCGATGGAGGCGGCGAGGCTCTGTTTGAATTTGGCGAAAAATTTCCCGATCAGGGCAAGGTTCTTGTTCTCGCCTTCGCCGCTGGCGATCAGCGACCCGAGGTGGCGTTCGATATTGGGCAGTTGCGAATGCAGGTAATAGGCGTTGGTTTTGGTCAGGTAATCGACGATCTGGCTGACGTGGAACGACTTGAGCTTCTGCTCGGGGAAATACTCCTCGAACAGGTAGGTGTTCATCAGGGTCAGCATAAAGCCAGGGTCGATGCCGTGCTCGGCACACACGGCGGCCACGGACTTGTCGCCCAGCCCCAGCCGGATGCCGAAGCGGCTGACCAGCGGGATCAGAGTCGGATGCTGTTCTAATGCCGCGCTGAGCGGGGTGTCGGATGTGAGTAATGCCATGTGGTAAAGATAATGATTTTCCGGACATTCCAGCTCGGATTTCCGGAGACTCGGCGGCGGAGGACCCATCAGATTCGCCGGGCCGCCCCGAAAAACAAAGGATCCACCGGGAACAATCCGCCATAAACGCCTCACTCGGGCTCCGACACGACGCGAACCAACCGGAAAATAATTATCTTTACGGATATGAAACACAGCATAGCCCTATCGCTCGTGCCGCGGGTGGGCAGTAAGAATATGCGGCGACTGCTGGCCGGATTCGGCAACGCCGAATCCGTTATGGAGGCCGGCGTCGAACAGTTGATGGAGGCCGGGGCCTCGTTGCGCACCGCGCAGGAGATCGCCTCCGGCCAAAGCATTCCCCGCGCCATGAGCATCCTCGACCTGTGCGAACGCACCGGCGTGAGAGTCCTCACCCTCGGCATGCCCGACTTTCCGAGGGCATTCGCCGAGTGTCCCGACGCACCTTGCGTCCTGTACGTGCGCGGCGGCATCGACTTCAACAGCGGGAAATGGCTCTCCGTGGTCGGAACGCGGAACGCCACCCCGAACGGAATCGCCGCCACCGGACGCGTGGTGCGCGACATCTCCCTACTCTTCCCCGACGCCGTGATCGTCAGCGGGCTGGCATTCGGCATCGACAAAGCGGCTCACGCCGCAGCCCTGCAATACCGGCTCGGAACCGTCGCCGTCATGGCCGGCTGGGTGGACGACATCGTGCCCAAGACCCACTACTACCTCGCCCGGCAGATCCTCGACACAGGCGGGGCCATCGTATCGGACATGCCGCCGGGAACGGTGATCGACCGGGGCAACTTCCTGAGCCGCAACCGACTGATCGCCGGACTGAGCGAAGCGACCATCGTCGTCGAATCGGCAGTCAAGGGAGGCTCGCTGGTGACGGCAGACATTGCGGTGAGTTACAACAAAGAGCTTTTCGCCCTGCCGGGTGCCATCGGCGAACCGATGAGCGAAGGCACCAACATGCTGATCCGCTCCAACAAAGCCATCATGTACCAAAGCGCCGAGGATGTGGCGCAGACTTTGGGATGGAAAAGGACGGCCGCCGTTCCGGCACAGGCGGTCTCCCTCGCGCCGCGGTTGCGGCAGGCTTACGAAGATTTCCCGGACGGGGCCCGGCTCGACGCCGAAAGCCTCGCCGACCTGTGGAACGTGCCGCTTTGGGAAGCCTCCAGCATCGTGGGACAGCTCCGGACCAGGGGACTGCTGGCGGCCGACCCGTATAAATGCTATTATAAAATCTAAAAATCATGAAAAAAGTCATGATCACCGGCGCCACCGGGCTGGTCGGCACCCACCTGATCGCCGAGCTGCTCGGCAGGGCAGCCGCCGAGGGGGCGGAAGAATATCGCATCACGGCAGTAGCCCACTCGGACGAGTCGTGGAAAAAACTCGACTGGCTGCTGCTGAAACGCGGGCTGACCGGCGGCCCGCACCGACGGGCGGTGGCCGGACTGGAATATATCGACGACTGCCGCGAATTGATGCGGGAAGAGCGGCCGGACATCGTCTTCAACTGCGCCGCGCGGGTGGCGGTCGGCAAGGCCCGCGACGGCGAGAAGCTGGTCACGCGGAATGTGGAGATCACCCACAACGTGGTCACAGCGGCGCTGGAAATGCCGGACCAAGAACGACCGCTGCTCGTCCACGTCAGCTCCGTGGCGGCGCTGGGGAGAACGACCGGGCCGTCGGGCTGCGTCGACGAGAGCGCCGTAATGGAGAACCTGGCGGGGGCTTCGGCCTATGCGCGGAGCAAATTCCTGTCGGAAAACGAGGTATGGAGAGCTGCGGCGCACGGGCTGCGGGTGGCGGTGGTCAATCCGGCGGTTATCGTCGGAACCATGGCCCCGCAGTCGGGATTCTGGCTGAACGAGCTGTTCAAGGCCATGCGCAAAGGAGCCAACCGTTTCTGGATCGAAGGCGAAACGGCATTCGTGGCTGCGGACGACGTGGCGCGGGCTATGGTTCTGCTGACCGAAACGCCCCAGGCGTGGGGCAAACGGTATATCCTCTCGGCCGAGAATCTCCCTTACCGCCGCTTCCTGAACCTGATCGCACAGGCGCTGGGCCTGCCGCGGCCGCACATTCGGCTGCCCCGATGGCTGATGCGCATGGCGGTGCCGTTCGCCCCCTCCATGGCGGCGGTCATCGCTCCGCACAAGCGGTACGACGGCTCGAAAATCATGCAGGCCGTCGGGCTGCGGTACACCGATCTGGCTGCCGCCATGTCGCAAATAGCCGCCACGACTGAAAAAATTTGATATTTCAGAGAAAAATCCCGACATTTGCACTCTGTTTTATTCACACAACTGATTAAAAAGCAATGAAAGTTTGTCAAATCACCGGGAAGAGCGCGCAGGTCGGCAACAACGTGTCGCACTCCAACAAGAAGAGCAAGCGCCGCTTCAGCCCGAACCTGAAGAGCAAGCGTTTCTTCCTCGAAGAAGAGAACCGCTGGGTGACTCTGAAAGTATCGGCTGCGGCTATGCGCACCATCAACAAAAACGGCTTGAGCAAGGCGCTGAAAGAGGCTGCCGCGCTGCCTAAAGTTTATTAATCCGTCAGAGGAAGACACGAAAAGAAATGGCTAAAAAAGGAAACCGTGTACAGGTGATCCTCGAGTGCACCGAACACAAGGAGAGCGGGATGCCGGGTATGTCGCGCTACATCACCACCAAAAACAAGAAAAATACCCCGGACCGTATGGAACGTAAAAAATACAACCCCATACTGAAACGAGTAACCATCCACCGCGAAATTAAGTAATCATGGCAAAGAAGGTAGTCGCAACGCTCAAAACCGCAGCTAACGGCAAAAGCGTGACCAAATGCATCAAAATGGTGAAATCGGAAAAGACCGGCGCTTACACGTTCAAGACTGAAATCGTCCCGAACGAAGAAGTGAAAGATTTCTTCGCCAAGAAGTAATCCCGTTTATTCCCATTTTGCAGGGGCAACTCTTATTTCGCCCCGTTTTGTGACGTTCTCCCGCATGGAACCCGTCACAAAAAAGCGGCCTCCGTTCGAGAGGCCGCTTTTTTATTTACCTTGGACCTACCGGCCGTTACAGCAACCCT
>CAZAPI010000018.1:0-18447 GCA_964486945.1 uncultured Rikenella sp.
GCTTTCCCGACAGCCGCCACGGCGATGGCGATCTCTTCTTCGGTGTTGTACAGCCCGATGGACAGCCGGCACATGGAGGTGATGCCGTAGTGGGTCATCACCGGCTCTGCGCAATGGGTCCCGGTGCGTATTGCCACGCCCAACTTATCGATGATCATGCCGATGTCCGCCGGGTGTGTCCCGTCTACCGCGAACGAAACGATCGGGTTTTTGCCCGGTACTGTCCCGTAAATGCTCAGGCCGTCGATTTCGTTTTGGAGAAGGGTGGAGGCCCGTTCCAGCAGATCGTTTTCATGGCAGTGAATCCATGTCTGATCCAGCGTGTCGAGGTATCCGATAGCTGCCCCCAATCCGATGGCGCCGATGTAGTTCGACGTTCCTGCCTCGAATTTCAGGGGCAATTCGGCAAAGGTAGTCCCCTGCGGCAAAGTGACGGTGCCGACCATATCCCCGCCGCCCATATAGGGAGGCAGTGCGGCCAGCCATTTCTCCTTGCCGTACAGCACGCCGATCCCGGTCGGGCCGTAGAGCTTGTGCCCGGAAAAGGCGTAAAAATCGCAGTCCAAAGCCTGCACGTCCGTCTTCTGGTGTACGATCCCCTGGCAACCGTCCACCAGCACCGGAATGTCGTGCGCATGGGCGGTATCGATAATATATCTGAGATCGGGCATAGTCCCCAGTACATTGGATGCCTGCGTCACCGCTACGATCCGGGTTCGTTCGTCGAGCATTTCCGGCAGCAGGTCCAGCCGCAGCTGCCCCGCGTCGTCGAAAGGCAATATCCGCAGTTCCGCCCCTCTTCGTTCTGCCGCGAATTGCCACGGCACGATATTGGAGTGGTGCTCCATCTCGGTGATCAGGATATTGTCCCCCGGCCGGATGTATTTCTCGCTGAAAGAGCTGGCCACCAGGTTGATCGAATGTGTGGCCCCGCTGGTGAATATGATCTCCCGCGCGGAAGACGCGTTCAGCAGCGCCCGCACTTGTTCCCTCGCTCTTTCGTATCGTGCCGTGGTCTCTTCGGCCATGTAGTGTATTCCCCGGTGGATATTGGCGTTGAGGGTGCGGTGCAGGTCGTTCACGGTACGGATGACGACCTCGGGCTTTTGCGCCGTGGCCGCGGTGTCCAGATAGACGAGCGGTTTCCCGTTCACTTCCGAAGAGAGAATGGGAAAATCGGAACGTATCCCAGCGAGGTTTTTCATAATTTCGTGAATATATGATTATTCCGTCGGTTTTGGCATGTACCGGTGTAGCGCCGTCGCTTCGTTTCCCGGGTCAGCGGTGGTTTCGGTGCCCAGCGTCCGCATTAGCGGGCGCTGGGGCAAAGTCGGTTCCCTGCCGGCTCTTTCTTTAAAGAAAGGTGTCGAGGGGATAATAAAAAACGAATGGTTAAATGTTTTGCAATCGTCTGGCGACTTTGTCGTGCAGCAAATGACCGAGGTCTTGGTCGATGATTTCATCGATAAAGCCTTCGATTTGCAGCCGTTTCGCCGCATCGAGGCTGATCCCGCGCTGGCGCATGTAGTAGATGGCTTCCGGGTCGAGCCGCCCGATGGTAGCCCCGTGGTTGCACTTCACGTCGTCGGCGTAGATTTCAAGCTGCGGCCGGTTGTCGATCTTAGCCTTGTCGTTCAGGACGATATTGTGGTTCTCCTGCAAAGCGACCGTCTTTTGGGCATCTTTCGCCACATAGATATGCCCGGTGAAGATCCCGTGCGACTGGTCTTCGGCAACGCCTTTGAACAGTTGGTTGCTGGTGCAGTGCGGCACGGCATGGTGCATCCGGATGTAGTTGTCGCAGTGCTGCATCCCGTCGGTGATATATATCCCTTCCAGGTTGCATTCGGCCCCTTCTTCCGCCAGAGTGACGAACTGGTTCCGCCGCAGGTAGTCGTTGTCGAGGTCGATGGCGGTCGTTTTCACGTGCGAATCCCGGTGTTGGCTGTTCAGCAGGGTTCCGAAATAGGCTGCCTGCGTCTCTGCGATCTCGATGATTTCCACGTTCGCCCCGGCCGCAGCTTCGACGCAGGTCAGGGCGTTGATAACGCTGTTGTCGCTCTCCGGTGCGGGATGGTGGTACACCACGATGCGGACGCTGGCGTTCCGCCCCACACGCACGGCATTGCGCTGCACGTATTTGCCCGCTTTTCCGGTGGGGGAGGGGTAACGGAAATGCACATACAGCGTACCTTCTGCCAGGAAGTTGTCCGGAATGTCGATCCGGATGCCCTGCACCTGGTTCTCCGGCGTTCCGAGATTGTCTGCGACCAGCGGGTCGTCGTTCCTGACGGCACTCTCCGCGTTGGCGAATATTTCTGCCAGCTCCGCCGCTGTCACTGCCGATTTACGGCAAAGGTTGGCCGCTGCGTCGGTTTCGATCTCCGCCAATGCGGGGGAGAGTCCGCCGCCGCCCGAAAGCGACGGGGCGGTGAGCCGCGCCAGCGGTGTGTATTTATAACGTTCTTTCAGGATTCTGTCCATAGTCGTGGTGCGGTTATTCTTTGTCGCCGTATTGCCGGATTAGCCAGTCGTAGCCGCGCTCTTCCAACTCTTGTGCCAGCTCTTTGCCTGCGGAGTAGATGATGCGGCCGTGGTAGAGTACGTGCACGTAGTCCGGCACGATGTATTCCAGCAGGCGTTGGTAGTGGGTGATGACGACCGTGGCGTTGTCCGGCCGCTTGAGCCTGGCCACGCCGGTGGCCACCACGCGCAGGGCGTCGATGTCCAACCCGCTGTCCGTTTCGTCCAGCACGGCCAGTTTCGGTTCGAGCATCGCCATCTGGAAGATCTCGTTGCGTTTTTTCTCGCCGCCCGAAAAGCCATCGTTCACGGCCCGGTTCATCAGTTTATCTCCCAGCTCGACGATCTCGCTTTTCTGGCGCATCAGCCGCAGGAAGTCGCCGGACGAGATCGGTTCTTCGCCCCGGAAGGCCCGCTGCTGGTTCATCGCCAGCCGCAGGAAACTGGCCATCGAAACGCCCGGAATCTCCACCGGGTACTGGAATCCGAGGAACAACCCCATGGCGGCCCGTTCTTCGATGCTCATCTCCAGCAGGTTTTTGCCCAGTAAGGTCACTGTTCCTTCGGTTGCCGTAAACCGCTCGTTACCTGCCAGCACTGATGCCAGGGTCGATTTTCCCGACCCGTTCGGCCCCATGATTGCGTGCACCTCGCCGGCGTTGATCGTCAGGTCGATGCCTTTGAGTATCTCTTTTCCTTCGTCCGCCACCGTGGCGTGCAGGTTTTTGATATCCAATATATTCTGGCTCATATCTCGTATCTGTTTGCTTAGTCGTTGTGTGTGATTAACCCACGCTTCCTTCGAGCGAAAGCGAGAGCAGTTTTTGTGCTTCGACGGCGAATTCCATCGGCAGCTGGTTCAGCACCTCTTTGGCATATCCGTTGACGATCAGCCCCACCGCTTCTTCGGTCGGAATTCCCCGTTGGTTGCAGTAGAAGAGCTGGTCTTCGCTGATCTTCGAAGTGGTCGCTTCGTGTTCCACGGTGCTGGTCGCGTTGCCGCATTCGATATACGGAAAGGTGTGGGCTCCGCATTTATCCCCGATCAGCAGGGAGTCGCATTGCGAATAGTTCCGGCATCCTGCGGCATTTTTCGCCACGCGCACCAGTCCCCGGTAGGAGTTTTGCGAAAAGCCGGCCGAAATCCCTTTGCTGACGATCCGGCTCCGGCTGTTTTTGCCTATGTGTATCATTTTAGTGCCGGTATCTGCCTGTTGGTAGTTTCCGGTCAAGGCGACGGAGTAGAATTCGCCGACGCTGTTGTCCCCTGCCAAAATACACGACGGGTATTTCCACGTAATCGCCGATCCGGTTTCGACCTGCGTCCAGCTGAGTTTGGCGTTGTCGCCTTTGCATATCCCCCGCTTGGTCACGAAGTTGAACACGCCGCCTTTCCCTTCTTTGTCGCCGGGATACCAGTTCTGGACGGTGGAGTATTTGACCTCTGCGTCTTTTTCGACGATGATCTCCACGATAGCTGCATGCAGCTGGTTCTCGTCGCGTATCGGCGCGGTACATCCCTCCAGATAACTCACGTAGGCTCCTTCATCCGCCACAATGAGGGTCCTTTCGAACTGTCCGGTACCTGCTGCGTTGATGCGGAAGTAGGTCGACAGCTCCATCGGGCACCGCACCCCTTTGGGAATATAGCAGAAAGAGCCGTCCGAGAATACAGCCGAGTTCAGTGCGGCGAAAAAGTTGTCGGTATAAGGCACTACCGACCCCATGTATTTCCGCACCAGTTCGGGGTGGTTTTTCACGGCTTCCGAAAAGGAGCAGAAGATGATCCCTTTCTCGGCCAATGTCTCCTGGAAGGTGGTCTTGACCGAAACGGAGTCGATGACGGCATCGACGGCAACTCCCGCGAGTGTTTTTTGCTCGTCGAGGGGGATCCCCAGTTTTTCGAAAGTCGCCCGAAGCTCGGGGTCGACTTCATCCATGCTGCTTTTGAGCTTTTTGTCTTTTTTCGGGGCGGCGTAATAGATGATCTCCTGGTAGTCGATCGGCGGAATGGTCAGGTGCGCCCAGTCGGGCATCGTCATCGTCTGCCATTTCCGGTATGCCTTGAGCCGGAAGTCGAGCATCCATTCGGGCTCTTCCTTGAGGGCCGAGATCTTGCGGATGATATCCTCGCTCAGCCCTTTGCCGATGGTTTCGGTGTCGATATCGGTGGCGAAACCGTATTTGTATTCGCCCTGCGCGGCGTTCTCGATGATCTCTTTTTCTTCCATGTGACGGATGGTTTTACAGCTTTCGGTATCCTAACAAATGGAATGCCGGTTTTGTAAATTTCACAAAGATACTAAAAAACGGGAGCGGATGAAATCTTCATCCGCTCCCGTTCGGTATAGCGCCCCTGTATAGGCCGGGACTTACTCGCCCTGCAGCTCTTTGAGCAGGGTGTTGTATTTTTGATATTTCGCTTCCATTTCGGGCCCTTCATCCTGTTTTTGGTAGTAAAGTCCTTTGAGCAGGTCGACTACGGCTACCTCTTGCGGATTGAGTTCGTGGGCTTTTTCGAGCAGTTCGATGGCGCTTTCATAGAAAGGAATGGCCTGGTCGATCAGCGCGTCGTAACCTTTCACGTCGTTGATGTCGAGCTTCTGGGCCTGCTCGACGAGCTTGTCGCCTTTGCGGGCCTGCATGATTCCGGCGTTCATGTAGCCGATATAGTTCTGGGGATCGACTTTCGTCGCTTCGATGAATGCGGCTTCGGCTTTGTCGGATTCGCCCATCTGCTCCCATAGCGTGCCTTCCAGCATGTAGAGCGCTCCGTTCGACGGGTCGAGTTCTTTGGCTTTGTTCAGCATGGCCACTACTTTGTCGGGACTGCGTTTGGTCTGGACGTAGAGGTCGATCAGTTGGGTAACCAGCTGGTTGTTTGTCGGGTATTGGGTCGTAGCCGCTTCGAGGGTGGCTATGGCGTCTTCGGGTTTGCCCTGCTGCGTCTGGATGTAGGCGATGTAGGAATCCACCCCTCCCTGCTGGTCGTAACCGATCTCTTTGGCTTTATTGAGGTATTCCAGCGCTTTGTCGCACTCGCCGGCTTCGTTGTAGGCGATCCCTGCGTAGTAGATCATCACCGAATCCACCGTCCCGAGCATTTGGTTGGTCTCGGCGGCTTTCACGAACAGATCGGCTGCCTGGGCTTTCTGGTCGAGGCTGTAGAAGTTCATACCGTTGGTGTTGAACTGGTTGAGCAGGTTCGATGCTACGATATAGCCTCTGCTGCTGAATGTGCTCGGATCGATTTTGTAGGCCTTTTTCAGGGCTTCGAAGGCATCGTTCAATGCGTTCGGGCGAAATTCATTCTTGGTGTTCCAGAAAGCTACCGACCCGTTTTCGTCAACGTAGATGTCGTAGTTGGCGAATACGTATTTTTTATGGGGTTTGCCTGATATTTCGACCTCTACGATCTCTTCGGGTTCATCGCTGATCAGGTTGAGCGACTGTTCGATCGAAAAACCGGCGATCAGTTCTTTGGTGTAGGCATTGGATGCGGCCATCAACACTTCCGCGCGGTCGAGCCACGTATTGGCCGAGCCGGCTTTTTTGGCGTCTGCCACGGCTTCGTCGCTCTTGGTCAGCCGTTTGCTGAGGTTGTCCAGCTCTTTGGTCTGGGAGCTTGCCGCCAGTGTGGTCGCTGCTGCGGCAAGGATCAAAAAGAGTTTTTTCATCGTTCTGTTTATGAGTGCGTTAGTTTGTTATTCGTTGTCAGTAGTCACTTCCGGGTTGACTGCACCGTCGCCGTTTTCTGCCGTTTCGTCTGTTTCCTCGTCCTCGCTCTTGGGTACGGCGATCACCGAAGCGATAGCGTCGTTGCCTCGCAGGTTGATCACTTTGACCCCTTGTGCCGCCCGGCCGGTTACACGAATATCCGCCACCGGTATCCGGATGGTCAGGCCCGAGCGGTTGATGATCATCAGGTCGTTCTCGTCGCTCACGGCCTGGATCGAGATCAGCTTGCCGGTCTTGTCGGTGATCTGGATGGTCTTGACCCCTTTGCCGGAACGCCCGGTGATGCGGTAGTTGTCGATTTCGGTGCGTTTGCCGTATCCGTTTTCCGACACGACCAGTATTTCCGGTTTCTGGTCCGGTTCCACGGTCAGCATCCCGATCACTTCGTCGCCTTCGTCGAGGCTGATGCCGCGCACTCCGGCGCCGGTACGTCCGATGGCCCGCACTTTTTCTTCCTCAAAGCGGATGGCTTTGCCGCCTTTGGCTGCGATGATGATCTGTGCCTGCCCCGAAGTGAGCGCGGCGTCGATCAGCTGGTCGCCTTCCTTGATGGTGATGGCGTTCACCCCGTTTAAGCGTGGCCGAGAGTAGGCTTCGAGCGAGGTTTTCTTGATGATCCCCTCGCGGGTGCACATCACGATGTAGTTGCTGTTCACGTACTCCGGATCGTTCAGCCGGCGTACGTTGATATATGCCCGCACTTTGTCGTCCGGCTCGATCTGGATCACGTTTTGGATGGCCCGTCCTTTGGAAGAACGGCTTCCTTCCGGGATTTCATATACTTTGAGCCAGTAGCAACGCCCTTTTTCTGTGAAAAAGAGCATGGTGTTGTGCATGGTGGTCACATACAGGTGTTCGATAAAGTCGGCATCGCGCGTGGCAGATCCCTTGGATCCCACCCCGCCTCTCGACTGGGTCCGGTATTCGGTCAGCGGCGTGCGTTTGATATACCCCAGGTGGCTGATCGTAATGACCACGTCTTCGTCGGCATAGAAGTCTTCCGGGTTGAACTCTTCGGCGGTGAGCACGATCTCGCTCCGCCGTTTGTCCCCGTATTTCTCCTTTATTTCGTTCAGCTCTTCTTTGATGACCTGCATCTGCATCGGCTCGCTCTCCAGCAGTTCGTTATAATAAGCGATCATCTTGCGCAGTTCGTTGTACTCTTCCTGTAATTTGTCGTGCTCCAGGCCCGTCAGTGCCCGCAGCCGCATGTCCACGATCGCCTGTGCCTGCACTTCGCTGAGGCTGAATCGGGAGATAAGTCCCGCTTTGGCCTCGTCGGCGTTCTTGGCCGCCCGGATGATCCGGATCACTTCGTCGATATTGTCCTGCGCAATGAGCAAGCCTTCCAAAATGTGTGCTCTTTCCTCCGCTTTGCGCAAATCGTACTTCGTCCGCCGAACCACCACGTCGTGCCGGTGCCGTACGAAATATTTTATCAACTGTTTGAGGTTCAGTGCCCGCGGCCGCCCGTCCACCAAGGCGATATTATTGACCGAGAAGGTGGATTGCAACTGGGTGTACTTGAACAGCGTATTGAGCACGACGCTCGCCACTGCATCGTGTTTCAGGATGATGACGATCCGCATCCCGTTGCGGTCGGATTCGTCGTTGATGTATGAAATCCCTTCGATCTTCTTCTCGTTGATCAGGTCGGCGATTTTGCGGATCATTTCGGCTTTGTTCACCTGGTAGGGAATCTCGGTGATCACGATGCACTCGCGGCCCGACGCCGTATGTTCGATGTCGGTCTTGGAGCGGATAACCACGCGCCCGCGCCCTGTTTCATAAGCCTCGCGCACCCCTTCATACCCGTAAATGATCCCTCCGGTCGGGAAATCCGGCGCTTTGATCAGGTCGATCAATTCGTCCATCTCGATGTCGGGATTGTCGATATAGGCGTTGATGGCGTCGATCGTATCGGAGAGGTTGTGGGGCGGCATATTGGTTGCCATCCCCACGGCGATCCCCGAGCTGCCGTTCACCAGCAGCAGAGGTATCTTGGTCGGCAGTACTGTCGGTTCGTAGATGGTATCGTCGAAGTTCAGCGTGAAATCGACCGTCTCCTTGTCGATGTCCGCCATCACTTCGTCGGAGATCTTCTGCATCCTCGCTTCGGTGTAACGCATGGCCGCAGGACTGTCCCCGTCTACCGAGCCGAAGTTACCCTGTCCGTCCACCAACGGGTAGCGCATCGACCACTCCTGGGCCATGCGTACCATGGCGTCGTAGACCGAGCTGTCGCCGTGCGGGTGGAATTTCCCCAGCACTTCCCCCACGATACGGGCGGATTTCTTGTACGGCTTGTCCGAATACAGGGAGAGCTCATTACTCATCCCATATAATACGCGCCTGTGCACCGGCTTGAGTCCGTCCCGCACGTCCGGGAGCGCACGCGATACGATCACCGACATCGAATAGTCGATGTAGGCTGTTTTCATCTCCTCCTCGATATTGATCTTGATGATTCTCTCTTGCTGTTCTTGCATGGTAGGTTAGGTAAGTCTTGTCTTAGCTTTTCAAACTGCTAAGGTAGTGATTTGTTCCCGGAATAGCAAGTTCCGGGGGCTGTCGGAACGGCATTTGTTCCGGATATTTTTTGACGGTTCCGGGATGTTCCGGAGCTTAGCTCCGGCTTCTATTTCGGGGCCCTGGCGCTCGGGTGGACCGACAGCCTGTGGCGTGGTGAATATAAGACTCTTTGCGACTCTTGTCCGGCGGGTTGGCGGGTACCGAAGAGCGGGGAAGGCGGTCGAAGTCCGTGGCAATCGTTAATAGTGCCTGAAATCTTAAGGGCGGTTCAAGTACGGTCGCTATTTACCGGGTTCTCCGGCAGAATGTCCGGCATGGATACCCGCTGCGGGCTTGCGGTATTATCTGAAAGGCATGTTCCTGTCGGTCGATACAGTCGGTGTACAGTGGCCTGCCACGCGCTTCGGTGACCGAGTGTTCGACTTCTATTTCGGCTCGGCATATATCGACCTGGAAACGCCGAATTTCCCAACGGTTATCCTGTCTGCTGGTACGGGAGTGACGGGGAGACGGAAGGGTAGGGCTGTAAATGAAAAACCGCCGTTTCCCGGTCGGAAAACGGCGGTTGAAAATAAGCGGGATAACTTCCCGAAAGGATTAAGACCCGAAGTTGTCGTAAAGGATGTTTTCCGGGGGTACGCCCAGCGAGTCGAGCATCTTCACGACGGCCGAGATCATCATGGGCGGACCGCACATCAGGTAGAGGCAGCCTTCCGGATCTTCGTGATTTTTGAGGTAGTTTTCGTACAGTACGTTGTGTACGAATCCTGCCGTGTATTTCACACCGGCGGCATCGGCTTCCGGGTCGGGACGGTCGAGCGCCAGGTTGAACGAAAAATTCGGGAATTCCTGTTCTATTTCGTGGAATTCGTGAATGTAGGGGGCTTCCTTGAGGGCACGCGCGCCATACCAGAAAGATACCGGACGACGGGTCTTTTCGGTCTTGAACAGGTGCATGATGTGGCTGCGCATCGGAGCCATACCGGCACCACCGCCGATAAAGATCAGTTCCTGAGTGTCGGGCAGGTTGTCCGGCAGGAAGAATTCGCCGTAAGGGCCGGAGATCGTAACTTTATCGCCAGGTTTGCGGCTGAAAATGTAAGAGGAGCAGATACCGGGATTCACTTTCATGAAACCGCCCGCTGCCTTGTCGAACGGCGGAGTGGCGATACGGATGTTGAGCATGATGATGTTGCCTTCGGCCGGGTGGTTGGCCATCGAGTAGGCGCGGAAGGTCGGCTCGGGATTCTTGGTGGTCAGGTCCCACATTTTGAAGTTATCCCAGTCGGCGCGGTACTGTTCGTCTACATCCATATCCGAGAATTTGATCTCGTCGTATTTCGGTACGTCGATCTGGATATAACCGCCGCTGCGGAATTTCAGTTGTTCGCCTTCCGGAAGTTTGACCACGAACTCTTTGAGGAAGGTGGAGATGTTGCGGTTCGAAACCACTTCGCATTCCCATTTCCGTACGCCGAGCACCGATTCCGGCACCCGGATCTTCAGGTTTTCCTTCACTTTGACCTGGCAGCCGAGGCGCCAGTGTTCCTGCTGCTGTTTGCGGCTGAAGAAGTTGACTTCGGTCGGCAGGATCTCGCCGCCGCCTTCGATCACCTGGCATTTGCACATCCCGCACGAACCGCCGCCTCCGCAAGCGGAGGGCAGGTAAATATTCTGCTCGGCCAACGTGGTAAGAAGCGTTCCGCCCGTTTCCGCGGTGATCTCTTTTTCGCTGTTGATGGTGATGGTCACGTTACCCGACGGGGTGAGCTTTTTCTTGGCGAAGAGCAGCACCGCCACGAGGATCAGCGTGATCATCGCGAAGGCGATGATGGCCGTGATGAGCGTTGGCGTCAGGGCCACGGCCGCTGCTGAAATGATTGTTGATGATATCATCGTGTCTGTCTGTAATGCGTTAGAGTTGGATGCCGAGGAAGATCATGAATGCGATCCCCATCAGGCCCGTGATGATAAAGGTGATGCCCACGCCTTTGAGCGGCTTGGGTACATTGGAGTAGGTGAGTTTTTCGCGGATGGCGGCCATGCCGATGATGGCGAGCCACCAGCCGATTCCCGACCCGAACGCGAAAGCGGTCGCTTCGCCGATATTGGCGTAGGCTCTCTCCTGCATGAAGAGCGAGCCGCCCATGATGGCGCAGTTCACGGCGATCAGCGGCAGGAAGATACCCAGCGAGCTGTACAGGGCCGGTGCGAATTTTTCGACGACCATCTCCACGAGCTGGGTGATCGAGGCGATCACGGCGATGAAGACGATGAAACTCAGGAAACTGAGGTCGATGCCGGCCATCGATTCCGAAATCCAGGTCAGCGCTCCCGGCTCCAGCACGAACTTGTTGAGCAGGTAGTTGACCGGCACGGTCACGGTCATCACGAAGATCACCGCAAGCCCCAGCCCCATGGCGGTCTTGACGGTCTTCGACACGGCGATGTAGGAGCACATCCCGAAGAAGAAGGCGAAGACCATGTTGTCGACGAAGATCGACTTGACAAATATGTTAAGTATGTTTTCCATGATTGTTCTCTACTTTTTGGGAAGTGCTATTTCTCCTGCAGGTCTTTGTTGCGGCTGCGGTGGATCCAGATGATGATCCCGACCGTGATCAGTGCCATCGGGGGCAGGATCATCAGGCCGTTATTCGCGTAGCCGTGGTCGTAGCACCACTGCGGGATGACGGGGTAGCCCCAAAGGGTCCCGGAGCCGAGCAGTTCGCGGAAGAAAGCCACGATCAGCAGGATCAGGCCGTACCCCAGCCCGTTACCGATCCCGTCGAGGAACGACGGCCACGGTTTGTTCCCCATGGCGAACGCTTCGAGGCGTCCCATGATGATACAGTTGGTGATAATCAGCCCCACGAAGACCGAAAGCTGCTTGCTGATGTCGTAAACGAAGGCTTTCAGCACCTGGTCGACGAGGATCACCAGCGCGGCCACTACCACCAGCTGCACGATGATGCGGATTCGCGACGGAATCCCTTTGCGCAGCAGCGAGATGATCAGGTTGGAGAATGCGGTCACCACGGTCACGGAGAGTGCCATGACGAACGCCGGTTTCATCTTGGCCGTGACGGCCAGTGCGGAGCAAATCCCCAAGACTTGCACCAGAATCGGGTTGTTGCGTCCCAGCGGCCCCAGCAGGGCGCCCATGTTCTTAGCCGAGAAGAGCGGCTCTTTTTCTTTGGTACTCATTATTTGGCTCCTCCTTCCGTGATTTGGGTCGTTGCACAGCTGTCTGCGGCTGCCGTAGCGGTAGTGTCCGCCGTCGGTACGGCCGGAACGGATGCCGCTGCGCCCGATTGTATTTTTTCGAAGAACGGCACGTAGTCGCCCAGGCAGTTCATCAGCATCTTTTTAACGCCGTCCGAGGTCAGCGTACCGCCGGAGATGGCATCTACGGCGTACGGGTTGCCTGCCGAAGCTCCATTGCCTTTGAGCAGGTTGATGGATACGAACTGGCCCTCTTTGTTAAAGATTTGTTTGTCGATGAATTGGTCCTGGAAGGCTTTGGTGGCGATTTCCGCCCCCAGGCCCGGGGTTTCGCTCTTGTGGTCGAATACCGCCCCGACGACCGTATTACAGTCGTCGTTCAGGGCGATGTAGCCCCAAACCGGTCCCCAGAGGCCTTTGCCGGTCATCGGCACCACATATTCGGTCTGGCTTTTGCCGTTTTTTTCGACGGTGGCCACGAATACCGGCATGGCGGTCTGTTCCGCAAAAACGGCAGGCAGGTTGTTGAGCGATGCCAGCACTTCAGCGGTGGGCGCGTCCGTCACCGTGCCGATGGAATCCACGAAGAACGCCTTGGTGATGAATTTCCCGAACTCGGCCTCGATGTATTTGTTCTTGTCCGGTGCCGTCGCAGCGTCGCCGCCTTCCCCGATGGTGCTGAGGATGGCGCCCATCTTTTCGGTCTTGACGTTGGCCTGCTGCATGGGTTGCAGCTTGATGGCGGCAAAGGAGAGCACCGCGGCGACGACGATCACCAGGATGGTCGCGTAGGTGACTATATATGTATTGCTTTGCTTGTTCATTGTCTCGGTAGTGAAATGTTATGCGTTGGCTTTGGCCCGTTTCAGACGGCGTTTGACGTTGCCTTGTACGACGTAGTAGTCGATCAGCGGCACCATGGCGTTCATGAACAGGATGGCGAGCATCATGCCTTCCGGATAGCCGGGGTTCATCACGCGGGTCAGCACGGCCAGCAATCCGATCATGAATCCGTAGATCCATTTGCCGCGGTTGGTCTGCGCCGCGGTCACCGGGTCGGTGGCCATAAAGACGGTGCCGAAAGCGAAGCCGCCGATAATCAGGTGGTACCACGCCGGAATGTCCATCACCACGTTGGCTCCGATCAGGTTGAACAGGCCGCCCATGGCCAGGCCCCCTGCCACGCAGGATATCATGATCCGCCAGCTGCCGACGCCTGTCCAAATGAGGATAACCGCCCCGATCAGGATCGCCAGGGTGGAGGTCTCTCCGATCGACCCCGGAATCAAGCCGTAGAACCAGTCGATCGGCGTGGTGTTCATGCTCCAGTCGATGGACTGTGCGCCGCTGGACAGCGCCGCTGCTGCGTCCGACAGCGGAGTGGCGCCCGAGTATCCGTCGATGGTCTGCAAGCCGTTCTTGAGGCCTGCCACCCACACTTCGTTCCCGGAAATCGAGGTCGGGTAGGCGAAGAAGATAAAGGCACGCGCCAGCAGCGCCGGGTTGAAAATGTTCATCCCTGTGCCGCCGAACATCTCCTTGCCGACGATCACTGCGAAGGCGGTAGCCACGGCGATGATCCACAGCGGGCAGTCCACCGGCATGATCATCGGGATAAGCAGACCGCTGACCAGGAAGCCTTCGTTGACTTCGTGTCCGCGGATCTGTGCGAAAATGAATTCGATCCCCAGCCCGACCACGTAGGATACTACGATGATGGGCAGCACTTTGAGGAAGCCGAACCAGAAGTTCTGCAGGATGGTAACGTCGGTATTCCCCAATGCCAGGTTATGTTGGTACCCCACGTTGAACATCCCGAACAGCAGGGCCGGCAGCAGGGCGATGATCACCACGGTCATGGTCCGTTTCAAGTCCATGGCGTCCCGGATGTGCGCCCCTTTTTTCGTTACGGTGTTCGGCACGAAGAGGAACGATTCGAAAGCTTCGAAAGTGGCGCCGAATTTGGCGTACTTCCCGCCCGTTTCAAAGTTGGGCTTTATCTTGTTCAGATAATTTCTTAATCCTTTCATACTGTGCCGTTAGTTGAGTTCTTTTATCATCAGTTCGATCCCCTGCGAAACGGTGGCCTGCCACTCGTTTTTCGAGGGGTCGATGAATTCGCACAAGGCTACGTCCTCTTCGAGGATCTCGTAGATGCCGAGGTTCTCCATCTTGTCGATGTCCCCGGCCATTATGGCCTTGATCAGGTACAGCGGGTAGATATTCATCGGCAGTACTTTGTCGTAGATGCCGGTCTGTACAAATGCCCGCGGTCCGCCGTTCAGGTTGGTGTCGAGGTTGTATTTCTTTTTCGGGGTCAGCCACGAGAAGTAGCTGTGCGATACCGAGAATTTGTTCAGCCGCGGCATGACCCAGCCCATGAATTCGTATTTGTTCCCTTCGGGAATTACGGTGATCTGGTTGTGGTAGAAGCCGAGGTAGCCTTCCACTTGGTTCGGTTCCACTTTCAGGCCGGTCAGCGGGTTGCCGCTGATGATCCGCACGCTGTGCTCTTCGTGCGGAGTCTCCGGGCGAAGAGCGCCGTCGGTGATCGATGTGATCAATGCTCCGCTAACGACTTTGAGGTAATGCGGCTTGACCACTTCCGAGCCGGTCAGGGCCACCACTTTGCTCATGTCTACGGTGCCGGTCTGGAACAGGCGGCCGATCATGGCCACGTGTTGCAGCTCGATGGTCCAAACTACGTCTCCTTTGTTGATCGGATCGATTTGGGCGATCTGTACCCCCACGTTCCCTGCCGGGTGCGGCCCTTCGATGTGGTGCACTTCGGCCTGCTTGATGCGGCTGAGCACTCCGGCGGTGGTATCGGTGCCCACGGTCAGGTGCACTTTACCGTCGGTCAGTTTCTTGAGCACTTCCAGTCCGGCGATAATGTGCTCGCCCTGGTCTTGCACCAGGAAGTTCAGGTCCGGTGCCAGCGGGGCGGTGTCGAGGCCCGAAATAAAGATTGCTTTCGGGGTCGCGTCAGTTTTGGCGATGATCCCGAAAGGCCGCTGGATCAGCATCGGCCAGAACCCTGCGCGCAGCATGGTTTCTTTCACGCGGTCGCGGGTGAGTTCCGCCAGGGGGCATACGTCAAAGTTTTCGCTCTGATTCTGTCCGTCTGGGGTGACCACGACACTCAGGATTTTGCGTTTGTCGCCGCGGTTGACAGCGCTGACCTCCCCGCTGACCGGCGAGGTAAAGAGTACCTCCGGGTTCTCTTTCGAGAAGAAGAGCGGGCTGCCGGCTTTGACCTTGTCACCAACCTTGACGAGCAGCTTGGGGGTCACACCGCGGTAGTGGTCCGGCACCAGCGCATAGCTGGCCGCCGCCGGACATTTGGTGAGCACCCGTTCGGCGGCACCGACCAGGTTAATGTCGAGACCTTTGCGTAGTTTGATTACTTTCGACATACTTGGTTATTGAGTTGTTGTTTTGGAATTGTCTGTCTCCGGCCTTTTAGCGGGTGTAGCGGTAGGTCTTGCCGTCGGCTCCCGTCACGTCGAGCTGCGCCGGCGCCTGGCTGTCCGCAAGGGTTGCGACCGAGCCGACGATCTGTGCCGCCACGCCCAGTTCATGCGCAATGCCTATGATAGTGTCCGCCACTTCCGGCGCCACGTATAGCTCCATCCGGTGCCCCATGTTGAAGACTTTGTACATCTCCTCCCACGGCGTTCCCGACTGTTCCCGGATCGCCGCGAAGAGCGGCGGCACCGGCAGCAGGTTGTCCTTGATGATGTGCAGTCCGTTGTTGGCGAAATGAAGGATTTTGGTCTGCGCCCCGCCGGTGCAGTGGATCATGCCGCGAATGTTCTTGCCGCCCACTTCTTTCAGGACGCGGGTAATAACCGGTGCGTAGGTCCGCGTCGGCGACAGCACGAGTTTCCCCATGTCCATATAAGACGGTACGGTATTACCCTCGCTTTGGTACTCGGTCGGCACGGGGTCGGTCAGCCCGAACGAGCCGGTATACACCAGGTCCGCCGGTATCCCCCCGTCGTACGATTCGGGGTAACGTTCCGCCATCTTCTTGCCGAAAACGTCGTGCCGCGCCGAGGTCAAGCCGTTGCTCCCCATCCCTCCGTTATAAGCGGTCTCGTATTTTGCCTGTCCGTAGGAGGCCAGGCCCACGATGACCGATCCCGGCACGATGTGGTCGTTGGTGATCACGTCTGCCCGCCGCATCCGGGCCGTGACGGTGGAGTCCACGATAATGGTCCGCACGAGATCCCCCACGTCGGCGGTCTCGCCGCCCGTGGAGCGGATGTTGACGCCGTAGTCCCGCATGGTCTGCAGGAACTCTTCGGTCCCGTTGATGATGGCTGAAATGACTTCGCCCGGAATCAGGCGTTTGTTGCGGCCGATGGTCGATGAGAGAATGATGTTGTCGGTGGCTCCGATGCAGAGCAGGTCGTCGGTGTTCATCACCACGGCGTCCTGCGCCACGCCTTTCCACACGCTGATGTCGCCCGTCTCGCGCCAATACATGTAGGCCAGCGACGATTTGGTTCCGGCCCCGTCGGCGTGCATCACCAGACAGTGCTCGTCGCTGCCCGTGAAGCAATCGGGGATGACTTTGCAGAATGCTTTGTCGAATAAGCCTTTGTCGATGTTCCGGATCGCTTTGTGGACGTCCTCTTTGCCGGATGAAACCCCGCGGCCAGCGTAGCGTGAATGGTCTGCCATTTTTGGTATGCCGTTTTTTAACGTTCGCAAAGTTATTTATTTTTTTTGTTTTCCGTGTGAATAATTTAACAGTTATTCGTTGTTTTATCGGTTGTCTGTATTTCCATTGGCTGCGGGCGGGAAAGTGTGGGCGGAAATGGGTATATTTGTAGGCGAACACAGAAAGGGGGAAACGAAAATGGGTGTCAACAGACAGGAAGCGGTATTCGAGCTGGTCCGGGGGATGAGCAAGGCGGAAAAACGGAATTTCAAGCTCTATGCGTCCCGCAGCGCAGCTAACCAGGATGCGAAGTTCATCGCCCTGTTCGATGCGCTGGACTCCTTGGAGGGGTACGACGAGGCCAAGGTGCTCAAAAAAACGGGGATCCGGAAGGAGCAGCTGCCCAATATGAAGTCGTACCTGTACCGTCAGATATTGGTCAGCGTGCGGCTGCTCAACGTGCAGCATGTCGGGGTGATGGAGATCCGCCAGATGATCGATTTCGCCCGGATACTCTATGACAAAGGCATGTTCCGCCAGGCGCTGCAGATGCTGGACAAGGCCAAAACGCTGGCGCTGGAGTTCCAGAATTTCACGCTGGCGCTGGAGATCGTGGAGTTCGAGAAGCGGGTCGAATCGCTCCATATGAATCGCAGCGCGACGGATCGTGCCGAGGAGTTGAGCGACCAGGCGGAAACCCTCTCGAAGCGGATCGCCAATATCAACAATTTGTCGAACCTGTCGGTGCAGCTTTACAGCCTCAATCTCCAGCTGGGGTATGTCCGCAGCGAAAAGGACCGCAAGTTGGTGACCGACTTTTTCAAGGCGAGGCTGGACAGTTACGATGACCGGGGGATGAGTTTCCACGAGCGGCTCTATCTCTACCAGGCGCGGATGTGGTACAGTTATATCCGGCACGACTTCGTGATGTGCTATCGGTATGCCCGCCGGTGGGTGGGCTTGTTCGACGAGCGGCCCGACCTGACTTCGGCCTATTACGACCACTATGTGCGGGCGGTGTCGCGGCTGCTGGACGTGCTGTTCATGACGCGGCGGCACGACCAGATGGTGCGGGTGATCGAAAAGTTCGAGCGGGAGCTGCCGAAAATCAAGCCGATGACCGATAATCTGGTGGTCATCTCGAACCTGTGCCTGCTGCAAGCCAAGATCAATGTCCATTTCCTGGAGGGGAGTTTTGCCGAAGGGGTATCGCTGGTCTCGCAGGTGGACGATTTCCTGAAGGAGTACGGCCGCAGCGTGGACGAGCACTACCGGATGCTGCTTTCCTACAAGATCGCGTGCATGTATTTCGGCAACGGGGACTATAAAAAGTGCATCAGTTACCTGCATACGATCATCTCGATCCCGAACCCGCAGTTCCGGCGCGACTTGCAGGTTTTCGCGCGTATCCTCCACCTGATCGCCTCTTACGAGGCGGGAGACGATTATTCGCTGGAGTACCAGATCAAAAATGTCTTTGCTTTTGTGGTGAAGGTCAACGATATGCACTCGGTGCAACACGAGATCATCACGTTCCTGAAGCGAATACCGCACACGTACGCTTCGGATTTCAAAGGCGAGCTCATCCGGCTGTACGAGCACTTGAAACCGTTCGAGAACCATCCGTACGAACGCAGGCCGTTCTTCTACCTCGATATTATTTCGTGGCTGGAGAGCAAAATTCAAAATATCCCGATCGCCGAGATCATTCAACAGAAATACCGGGAGGAAAAAGGGGAAAAATAGCCTCTCCGGCTTCT
>CAZAPI010000019.1:0-17871 GCA_964486945.1 uncultured Rikenella sp.
GCCTGCCGACGGCACGTTCGGCGCTCAACGGGGTCACCCGCAGCGGATTGGCAAAGCATATCCTGACCGGAATTTTGTGCAGGGGCAGGGAGATTTACTTGCGCCCGATGATGGGCACGATACCGGATATACCGAGGGAAAGAACGTAAAACAAATCGGCCCGACACCATTCCCGCCCCGGCAGGATTCGTACTTTTGCATCGTAAGCCTCCGATTTCAGCGACGGCTCCAGCATGCGCAGGCGCGCAAAGCAAACATCGACCTGCGCTGAATTTCCGTCCCTCCAGGCCGGGAACAGCGCCCTTTACCGAAAACCTTAGCCTGTATCTCCGAAAAAAAAGCTATTTTTGTGGTTTGGGAACAACCGTTCGTTTAACAGTTGCGCCGGACAACACGCACGATGCCTTTTCCAAAGCAAAGACACCCGGCTCCGGAGCCAGCGCAGGCCCGCGCGGCTCGCAAAGCCCGCCGCCGCCCAAAAACACACAGCGCCGGCAGGCACTAAACGAACAAATACATTGGACCACGCAGACACAGATATATGGGAAAAATAGTCGCTCTTGCCAACCAGAAAGGGGGCGTGGGAAAAACCACCACCTCCATCAACCTGGCCGCCTCGCTGGCCGTGCTCGAAAAGCGCGTGCTGCTCGTGGATGCCGACCCGCAGGCCAACTCCACTTCCGGGCTGGGCTTCGAGCCGGGAGAACTCAACACCTATACCGTACTGACCGGGGAAGCCGACCTCGCCCAATCCATACTCCAGTCGCCGGAGATACCCAACCTGCAGCTGCTGCCCTCGAACATCAACCTCGTCGGCGCCGAGACCGAACTCGCACAGATGGAAAGCGGGCAGTTCCGCATGAAAACCCTGCTCGACTCCGTTAGAGAAAATTACGACTATATCGTCATCGACTGCTCGCCGTCGCTGGGGATGCTGACCCTTAACGCCCTAATCGCCGCCGACAGCGTCATTATTCCCGTGCAGTGCGAATACTTCGCCCTCGAAGGGTTAGGCAAGCTGCTCAACACCATCAAGATGGTCAAAGCGGGGCTGAACCCGGGGCTGGAGATCGAAGGGTTCCTGCTGACCATGTACGACTCACGGCTCAGACTCGCCAACCAAGTGGTCGGCGAAGTGAAAAACCACTTCGGAGACCTCGTCTTCCGGACGATCATCCAGCGCAACACCCGCCTGAGCGAATCGCCGAGCTACGGCAAACCGGTCATCACCTACGACGCATCGAGCAGCGGGAGTGTAAACTACCTGAACCTCGCGCGCGAATTCCTCGAACGCAACAATAACGCATAGCACACCCAACGACTATATGAAACCGAAAAACACAGGACTCGGCAAAGGGCTGGGTGCCATCTTCGAGATCGAGGAGCTGAATATCCCCAAACAGACCGCCGCATCGCGCCGCGACAACACCGTCGCCGACATCGAGCTGGGACGCATCACGCCCAATCCGGGGCAGCCGCGCACCCTGTTCGACGAAGAGGCGCTCGAAGAGCTTGCACAATCCATCTCGCGGCTGGGAGTGATCCAGCCGATCACCGTCAAGCGGATCGAAAACGCAAAAGAGGGCGAACCGGAATATATGATTATCAGCGGCGAACGCCGCTTCCGCGCCTCGCAGATCGCCGGCCTCGACACCATACCGGCCTATGTGCGGGAAGCCAACGACCAGACGTTGCTGGAGATGGCCTTAGTGGAAAACATCCAGCGCGAAGACCTGGGAGCCATCGAAGTGGCCCTGTCGCTGCAGCGGCTGATCGACGAATGCTCCCTCACGCAGGAAATCCTCGCGGAACGGGTCGGAAAAAAACGCTCCACCATCTCCAATTACATCCGCCTGCTCAAACTGCCGGCGCAAGTGCAGAGCGCCCTGAGCAACGACATGATCACCATGGGCCATGCGCGGGCGCTGCTGGGGCTGCCCGGCGAGCGGCAACAACTGGCCATGCTGGCCAAGATCGTGAAAGGACACCTCTCCGTGCGACAGACCGAGCTGGCGGTACAGCAGGCCATGACCCCCGGCGCGAAACACACTAAAGCAGGCAAAGACAATGCCGAATACCCGGAATACTACTCGCAGTTAGTGGAACGGCTCGAACCGCTAATGGGAAGCCGGATCAGCATCAAACGCAAGGCCACGGCAGGCAAAAACGGCGCCACCGTCGTCAGCGGGCGAATCATGATCGATTTCGAATCCGACGAGCAGGTGAAAGAGATCCTCGACCGCCTCGAAAAACTGTCCCGGAAAAAATAATGCGCCGCAGCCGCCCGACATACCGCCCGATACGACTGTTCCCCACATTGATACTGTGCGGGACATTTTCGCTTTGCAGCCTGCATTCCCCGGCTGCGGGCCGGACCATAACCGTGCCCGCGGCCGAAGCCCCAAAAGACAGCGCGGCTTTGGCAGCCCGTACCCTCCGCGCCCTCGAAAAGGCAGAGGACAAAGCCAGGCGGCGCGAAGAAAAGCGCAAAATGAAACAAGACCTGACTCACGACCAGCGCAAACAACTCAACGAGCGGGTCAAAGAGATGGACGGACTGGCCGTCGGGCAACACGTACGCATCTCGGCCGGCCAGAAAGGAACCCCGTTCGACTCGATCCAGGACAGCATCGCCAAACGGGCACGGTTCGTGCGGACTACCCTGCGGCCCGACAGCACGCTGGTAGCACAGGCAGGACTCGACAGTCTCGGCTACCGCACTGCCGTCGACTCGATCATCGCCCGGCAATTCAGCGACAGCCTGCTCGTGGAATACTATCCGGACTCTGTCTTGTGGCGCGCCCCCTTCAAAATGGCCGGGCTGAAATATCCGGAAGCGGAAACCGAGCATATCGGCGCAGCCGGACGACAACTGACCGCCGCAGACTCGGCGCTGCTGTTCAAACCTAAATTCCGCATCACGCAGGACACCATAGCGGCAGGCAAACACACGCTCCTCTCGCTGGTGCCAGGTTTCGGACAGATATACAATCGGCAGCCGTGGAAACTGCCGATCCTCTACGGCGGCATGGGCGGATTCCTCACAGGAGGCATCCTGTTCCATAACAAATACCGGACTTACAAAACGGAATACCAGCGGACGGTAGACCTCAGACTCCCGCCCGACATCCAGAAACGGGCGCGGACCCGGATGCGCAACGCCGGCAGCGGCCAGACCCTGATGTTCGCCATGGCCGGAGCCACCTACCTCTACTCCGTGGCCGACGCAGTGTTCAACTACCGGGGACCGGTCGATCCGGTGCGCAAAGCCACGACGCTGGCGGCAATCTTCCCCGGCATGGGATTTGTTTACACCAAAACCTACTGGCGCATACCGATTTACTACGGCGGATTCATCGCCCTGGCAACCGTCGTGGACTACAACAACCGCAACTACCAGCGGTACAAAACCGCGTATGACGCCCTGACCGACGGCAACCCCTCGACGGTCGACGAATTCAACGGGCGCTACTCGCCGGAACTGCTCTCGCGGGTGCGCAGCGCTTACCGGCGGGACAGAGACCTGGCCATCATCGGCATGGCAGCCGCCTACCTGCTCAGCGTGATCGACACCTACGTGATCGCCTCGCTCAAAAACTGGGACGTGGACGAAAACCTCTCCGTGCGGGTCGAACCGACCCTGATCGACACCCGATTCAACGGACGGACACTCAGTCCGTCGCAGGGAAATTCCTACGGGCTGGCCGTGAAACTCCGGTTTTGACCTTCGCAGACGAAACGCATCCAATACACATAAAACACCGAAAACGACACATACCATGCAGCAACATCTACTGAACGCCGTCCGCCTGCTCTTCCTGGGGGCGGCATTCATGCTCCGGACGGCAGCCGTGAGCCACGCACAGACCGGCGACACCCGCTCGTTCGGCATGCTGGCCCTGAGCGGCACCTCGGCCAGCACCTACGACTCCCTGCTGGCCAACTATACCCGCCGGACCGTGGTGGACTCTTACGACACCTTCGTCAACGAATTCATCGACGTGGACCTGAACAGCGTGGACATGACCGGTGCGCTGCCCGACGAGGTATACGCCGAGCGGCTCAAGATGATGGCCACGGAAGTGCAGCTGCCCTACAACGACGTAGTGAAGAAATACATCCAGATCTACACCCGCAAGGAAGGAGTGATGGAGCGCGTGCTGGGGCTGGCACAGTACTATTTCCCGATCTTCGAAGAGGCACTGTACCGCTACAAGCTGCCTATGGAGCTGAAGATGCTGCCGGTGATCGAATCCGCATTGATCCCCCGCGCGGAGTCCAAAGCTGCGGCGGTGGGACTGTGGCAATTCATGCTCCGCACCGGGAAATACTACGGACTGGAGATCAACTCGTTCGTCGACGAACGCTGCGACCCCGTCAAATCGACCGAGGCGGCCTGCAAGTACCTTAAAGACATGTACAAGATCTACGGCGACTGGACGCTGGTCATTGCATCGTACAACTGCGGGGCCGGGAACGTGAACAAGGCACTGGAACGGTTCCGCTCGTCGCACGGAGGGGCGGATGCCAAGACCTACTGGGATATTTACGAATACCTGCCGCGCGAGACGCGCGGATACATTCCGGCTTTTATCGCGGCGACGTACGCCTACACCTATTATAAGGCGCACAACCTGAACCCGACGATCCCGTGGCACCCGCTGGCGACCGACACCGTGCAAGTCAACCGCATGCTGCACCTGGAACAGGTGGCCACGACCCTCAACATCCCGATCGAAGTGCTGCGCGGCCTGAACCCGCAGTACACGGTAGACGTGGTGCCGGCCAAGAACCAGACCTACGCCCTGACCCTGCCGCAGGAATACGCCGCGTCGTTCGTGCGCGAAAGCCCGGAAATCTATGGCAAAGACAGCCTCTACTTAGACAAGTACCTGAACATCAGCAATCTTTCACCGAAGCAGCTGGCTGCCAACTCGTCGCGCAGCAGTTCGGCCTCGGCGAAAGGCACGAAGATCACATATAAGATCAAGAGCGGGGATATTCTGGGGCGGATCGCGGCGCGCTACAACGTCACGGTCAAGCAACTGATGAGTTGGAACAACATCAAGAATGCCAAATCGCTGCGGCCGGGCCAAACGCTGGTCATCTACCGCAAATAACCGATCGGTTATTTTGTACTATGCCGTGTGACACTGTTCTTTAGGCTCCGCAATCCTTATCTTCGGCTGGTGAGATGGGGCCTCTCGCCCGGTGCGCGTGCTCGCGCCGAGCGAGAGGCTGTAATTACCCTAAAGTTGCGAGCCTCCCGTTAAGGCAATGCAGACTCTCGGCTGGAGTCCCAGCAGCACCGGCCCCGCCGATTGCAAAGGCCGGAGCCAGCGGGGACAAAACAAGCGCAGCGCAGTTGCAGGCCTCCGCCGGGAGTGGCTCCGACCCGACCGCTGACGCGGAAACTTTAAGGAAACACAACCCGGATGCCCAACAAGCTGTAACCACCCGTTTCTGCGGCTCGCACAGCTCGCCGCCGGAAATCCCCCCAAGACATAGAATCAAAGTTCATATATACCGCATCATGTACAAAAGAAATTTTCTGGACATCGGATCGTTGAAACGGAACGAAATAGAAGGATTGATCCGGCTCGCCGCCCGGCTCAAGCGGGAAAAAGCCGAAGGTACCGAACAACAATACCTGCAAGGCAAGAACATCGTGCTGCTCTTCGCCAAAGACTCCACCCGGACACGCTGCTCATTCGAAGTCGGAGCCTTCGACCAGGGTGCGCGGGTGACCTATATCGGCTCCAGCGGCTCGCAGATGGGGAAAAAAGAGTCCATCAAAGATACCGCACGCGTGCTCGGACGGATGTACGACGGCATCGAATACCGCGGCTACGGGCAGGAGATCGTCGAGACCCTCGCGGAATACTCCGGCGTGCCCGTTTGGAACGGCCTGACCAACGAATGCCACCCGACCCAGTTCCTCGCCGACCTGCTGACCATCACCGAGCACAGCGACAAACCCTTGGATAAGATCAAGGTCTGCTTCGCCGGAACCGCCGACAACAACGTCGCCCTGTCGCTGATGGTGGGGTGCGCCAAGATGGGGATGGAATACTCCGCCGCCGCTCCGACAGTTTACCATCCCGACCCGGCCCTGGTGGAAAAGCTCCGCAGGGAGGAGAACGCTCGGATCACCATCACAGACAACGTAGCCGAAGCAGTCAGAGGGGCCGACTTCATCTACACCGACGTGTGGGTTTCGATGGGCGAGCCCGCCGAAATATGGGACGAGCGGATCAAGCAGCTCAAGCCGTATCAGGTGAACAAACGCATGATGGAGATGACAGGTAATCCGGACTGTAAATTCCTGCACTGCCTGCCCGCCTTCCACGACCTCGAAACCGTGGTGGGCGAAGAGATCCACCGCCAGTACGGGTTGCGGGAGATGGAAGTATCCGACGAAGTGTTCGAGTCCCCGGCATCCCTCGTTTTCGACGAAGCCGAAAACCGCATGCACACCATCAAAGCGGTGATGGTCGCCACCCTGAGCCGGCAGCCCGAAACCAGCTTCTAAGACAGCGCGGCACCAGCCATCAGAAACCATTCGGAGTCATTACAGCCCCTTTGGAATGCGGCACACGCAGTCCATACGTTAGATAAACTCGGAACAGAAGCTCGGGAAAACGGCATCACGGCGTATAAACGACGGGGTGCGGACATCCGGCCCGCACGGCCCGCTGCGCTCGCCGCCGACGTGCACCGAAATCACTCGAAAAAACACTACCCTAAAAATCACCGACCGAAAATGCAAGTCGATATAATTGGCACAGCCGCCGAAGTCAGCGACGAACGCGTAGCGGGACGGAACGTCGCCGTGATCGACGTCTTCCGCGCCACCTCCGTGATGGTTACCGCCCTCGGAAACGGCGCGCGGGAAATCATCCCTGTGACCGAAATCGAAGAGAGCTTCCGCCTGCGCGACAAGATCGCGGAAGAACATAAACAAACCGACGACAACGGGCCGGTTTTGCTCGGCGGCGAGCGGAATACCGTCATTATCGAAGGCTTCGACCTCGACAACTCCCCCCTGCGGTATACCCCCGAGATCGTGCGCGACGCGACCATCGTGATGAACACCACCAACGGGACCCGCGCCGTCAACTGCGCACAGGGGGCCGCGAACGAGATTTACATCGCCGCCCTTTTGAACGCCGACGCCGTTGCCAGGCAATTGGGCGAACTGGGGCAAGAGGTCGTTTTAGTCTGTTCCGGGCGGCACGACCGGTTCACCATCGAAGACGGATTGTGCGCGGGGATGATGGCACGATATTTGGCGCAGAACTACGGATATACGCTCACCGACTTTGCGTGGTGGTGCGCCGACGTGTACCAGCGGTACGAGAACGATCTCGGGCAAGCCCTCGACCACTGCGAACACTACCACAACATCAAAGGACGCTGGGGAGCGGACATCGAGTGGTGTCTTATGCGCAATGCCATGGACACCGCCCCGCACATTACTAAAGAAGGAGGAATCCGGCCATGACAAACAACACCGCAGACCAAAGCCGCGTGACAGTCATCAAGCGCTACACCACGCCCAGCGAAGCCTGGCTCGACGCCGAGCTGCTCCGCAACCACGACATCGAATGCAGCGTGGACGGGGCCATCGGCGGCACCATGCTGCCGTTCATCCAGGGACAAGTCAGCCTGCTCGTCGCCGAAACCGATGCCGCGGAAGCGGTCCGGATCGTGCCCGGAGCGACGCTGCCCGCGGACGACGAATAAACCCGAACCTGCCTATGACACGCGAGCAAGAGACACTCGACACTTTGGCCCGAGAGGGTAACCTGCGCACCCTCCGGACATTGAGGACCAACGGTTCCTATATTTTCGTGCCGGACGGCAACGGAGGGGAGAAAGAGTACTACAACCTGTCCTCCAACGACTACCTGGGACTGGCCGAACCGGCCTTGCAAAACCGCTTCCTGCTCTCCGTCGACATGGAGCGTTTCCTGCTGGGGAACCCTTCGTCACGACTGATGACCGGCAACAGTCCGGCTTACACAGCCCTGGAAAACACCCTTGCCGGATTACACGGAGCAGAAGCCGCATTGGTGCTCGGTTCCGGATTCGCCGCAAACACCGGAGTATTGCCCGCCGTGACACACAAAGGCGACCTGATCCTGGCCGACAAACTGGTGCACGCCAGCCTGATCGACGGGCTGAAACTCTGCGACGGCACCGAGTGGCAGCGTTTCCGGCACAATGACATGGAACAACTGGCCGCCCTGCTCGGCAAAGCACAAGGTAAAGGCTATGAACGGATCATAGTGGTGACAGAGAGCCTGTTCAGCATGGACGGCGACTTCGCCCCCTTAGCTACACTGGCCGAATTGCAGCATAAATACGGATTCCTATTATACCTCGACGAAGCCCACGCCTTCGGCATCTACGGCCCCACCGACGACGGCCCCGGGTGCGGCACCGGACTACTGGCCGCGTATAATGCCGAGCACCCTGAACTGCCGCTGACCGCCGAATACCATGTGATTACATTCGGCAAGGCATTGGCCTCGCAAGGGGCCGCCGTGATCTGTTCGCAGAAGACCCGGGAGTTGCTGGTCAACCGGATGCGGCCGCTGATCTTCTCCACCGCCCTGCCCGACATCTCGCTGGAGTGGACACGGTTCCTGCTCGGCCTTTTTCCCGAATTCGGCCCGCGCCGCAAACGGCTTCAAGACCTGATCGCCATCGTCAACAAAACGCTACAGCCATCGACTCCTTACGGTTCGCAGATCATCCCCATCCCGGCAGGCTCGAATGAGAATGCCCTGAGGATGGCCGACCTGCTGAAAGCGGAAGGCTTCTGGGCGACCGCCATCCGGCACCCAACCGTCCCGCGGGGAGCGGCGAGACTCAGGATTTCGCTGTGCGCAAGCCACACTCCATACAAAATCGAACAATTCGCCACCCTATGCAGGCAGTTTGGATAACCCGCACACCCGACAGCAACCCGGCGCAAAAGAGAAACATCATCGTTTTCGCCGCCGGATGGGCCGGGTCGGATGAGCTTGCACAGCACCTTACCTTGCCGGAGGACTGCGACTTGCTGTGCCTGTTCGACTACCGCCACCTCCCCGACACGGCAGAAGCCGAAGAACTATATGCACAGATAGCCCCCTACCGGCACAAGCACCTGATCGCCTGGTCATTCGGCGTCTGGGCCGCCGTTGCGATTTTCGGAGATTCGCCCCTGCATTGGGACACCGCTACCGCCATTAACGGCACTCCTTTACCCATCAGCGACGACTATGGAATACCCCGGCGTGCATTCGCCGTCACCGTGCGAAGCATCGGAGGGACCGGAACCGGGAAATTTCTGGAGCGCATATGCGGCACGCCGGAGATCCTGCGCGAATACTACCGGCACCGCTCCACCCGACCCCTGGAGGAGATTTACGACGAACTCCAATCGCTTCAGCGCGAGGCGCTCGCCACCGCTTCCGAGGGCCTGCCCGCACCCGGTTTCTGGACAGCAGCGATGATCGGCGGCAGGGATGCGATCTTTCCGCCGGAAAACATGGCCCGCTACTGGGGCGAAGCAGGCGTTCCGCTCACCACCGTCGAAACGATGCCCCATTACCCGCTGTTCGACCCGAACATACTGATCCGACTCATCCATGAAGCACGATAAAGAACTGTTGCGCAGGCGCTTCTCGCGGAACCTGAACACCTACGACACGCTGGCCACCGTGCAGCGGACCATCGCCGACCGGCTGGGAGACATCTTGTCGCACCGCGACCCGGCCGCCGTGAACCGAGGGATCGAGATCGGGGCCGGAACAGGATTCCTGACCCGCCATCTGACACGCCTTTTCCCAGCGACGCAATGGACTGTGAACGACCTGGTACCCGAAAGCCGGGATTTCCTGCCCGCCACCACCGGCACCAGCATTCCCGTCAGTTTCGCCCCTGGCGACGGCGAAGCCATCCCCCTGCCTTCCGGTCGCTACGATCTGATCGCCAGCGCCTCGACCGTGCAGTGGTTCGACAACCTGCCGGACTTTATCGCGCGCGCCGCCCGGAGCCTCGCTCCGGAAGGGATACTGGCCGTCAGTACCTTCGGGCCGGAAAATTTCCGCGAGATCACCGCCGCCACCGGACAGGGGCTGGAATACTACCCCCTCTCCGGCCTCGTAAGCATCCTCAACGCCAATGGTTTGCAACCCCTCATCAAAGAGGAGTGGATCGAGCGGCAGCATTATCCAACGCCCACCGACGTGCTTCGCCACCTGCGGCTCACCGGGGTCAACGCCGTGGCCGCCGAACGCTGGACACACAGCCGCCTGCGCCGATTCGAAGCCGACTACCGGAAGGCATACACCATAGAGGAAAACGGAACGGAATGCGTAACTTTGACATTTCATCCGATCATTATCATCGCGAAAAAGCACCGATAGACATGACCCTACTTCACCCCGGCACCTACTTCGTCAGCGGCATCGACACAGATGCCGGGAAGAGCTACGCCACCGGTATCCTCGCCCGGATGCTCGCCGAAAGCGGCATACGCACCATCACCCAGAAATTCATCCAGACCGGCAACACCGGCACCTCGGAAGACATCGAGCTGCACCGCCGGCTGATGGGTATCCCCATGCAGCCGGCGGACATCGACCGGACTACCAGCCCCATTATCTACAAATTCCCAGCCTCACCGCACCTGTCGGCAGCTTTGGAAGGGACAGCCGTGGACACCGCCGTAATCGCCGCAGCCACGAAAATGCTGCGCGAACAGTACGACATCGTGCTGGTCGAAGGTGCCGGGGGACTTCTCGTACCCCTCAAACCGTTCGACCCGGCGCGCGAACCCCATGAATACCTGACCGCCGATTACGTGGCCGAACACCGGATGCCCCTGCTGTTCGTCACCTCGGCCCGGCTGGGGAGCCTGAACCACACCTTACTGAGTTTCGAGGCATGCCGGAAGCGGGGGATAGACATTGCCGCCGTGCTGTGGAAACTCTACCCCGCCGGCGATCCGGTCATTGCGGCCGACACGAGGAGCTATATCGCCCAATACCTGCACACCTACTGGCCGCAGGCCCGGATCATAGACATTCCGAAAGCAGAATAGATACCCCGTGGGCACACGCCCCCGCACGGCAGCGCAGTCGCCTTCAAAGACAGGTTATTCCGCCATCGGCAGGTTCGACAAAATACCCCGACGGGCGCGCGCCATACCGAAAGAGGAAAATCGGTCGTGACGCATAAGCGTCAGGAACGATATTTTCCCGACACACAGTCCGGCCAAACCGGCAGCAAACATACGGACATCAGGCCCAACACCACCATTCCATGACAGACAAAAATACACCCCGCACCCTCTGGTTCCCGATCCTCAGCATCCTGGCCGTCTACATCGGCACCAGCATGCTGCTCGGGATGCTTTTCGCTCACCTCAGCGCCATCTACGACCCCGCATTCTGGAGCTTCGCCGCCTACGCCGGCAGCTTCCTGGCCACCATCGGCTACGCCGTGGCCCTGCGCAGCGGCTGGGAAATCGAAATACCCTCCTTCCGGCCCGAAAAATGGAGAGCCAACCCGCGGCTGATCGTGGCCGGCGTGATCCTGATGCTCGCCACCGGAATCGTGCTCAACCCGCTGCTCGACCGGCTGCCCGACACCTACATCGAAATACTCGACGACTACATGCAGGGCGGATTCTGGCCCATGCTCACCGCCGTGGTGGCCGCCCCGATCCTCGAAGAGTTCCTCTTTCGGGGCATCATCCAAAAAAACCTCGTCAGCCGCATGGGGCCACTATGGGGAATTGTCCTCGGCTCCCTGATCTTCGGAGCGATACACCTGATCCCCCAGCAGATCGTCTACGCCAGCAGCCTGGGCCTGATCCTCGGCTCGATCTACTACCTGACCGGATCGCTCAACAGCGCCGTGGCCGTCCACTTCGTCAACAACGGCCTCACCTCCCTGCTCTACATGGTCTTCGGCACCTCCGACGGGCTGGAACGCAAGATCCTCGGCGACGGAGCGCTGTGGAACCAGGCCTACACCACCTCCGTTCTCCTGCTGCTCATCGGAGCCTGGTACACCGTCAGCCGCATCCGCCGCCAGCGACGCGAAACAGCCCCCGGCACAGCCGATTCCGCCGAAAATTAGGGGTTTCACAAAAGAATCGCTATTTTTGTTCGTTAGCATCTTACGATCACAAGACGACCGACCTTGAAACACACACCACCGAGCATCATTGCCCTGCTGGCCGCCCTGGCGCTGGCGACGGGATGCAATAAACTGAAACTCTACACCTTCGACAAAGGAGAAGTGATCGCCTCCGTGGGCGAGCGCGAACTTTACGCCAGCGACATCGCCAGGATGATCGAGCCGGGGATTCCGGCCAAAGACAGCCTGGCCGCACTGCAATCCATCGTAGACACCTGGGTGCGCAAAGAGGTCAAGACCGCGGCGGCCGAAGCGGCACTCTCGGACCACGGGCGCGACATCGAAGAGATGGTAGCCCAGTACCGGAGCGCCCTGCTGACCTACAAATACGAACAGGAATGGCTCGGCGGACGGCTCGACACCACAGTGACCGCCGACCAGGTCAGCGACTACTACAACACCAACCGGGACGACTTCCGGCTGGCCGGGCCGATCGTCAAAGCCCGCATCGCACGGATTCCCGCCGGCCTGCGGCAGAGCCGGAAACTCGAAGAGATGTTCCGCTCCGAACGCGAGAACGACCGGAACGACTTCCTGAACATCTGCCAGAAAAACCAATACAGCACGGACGACTTCAGCTCCGAATGGACCGACTTCAGCACCGTAATCCAACACCTCCCGTTCTCGCAGAGCAATTTCGACGACTTCCTCCGCACCCGCAAATACTACGAAGTCGAAGACGACCAATACAAATACATGATGGTCATCGACGCCTACCGGCCCACCGGCGACTACTCGCCCATGGAGCGCGAAACGGAGAACATCCGCAAGATCATCCTCAACAAGCGGAGGCAGGCGCTCCTGGAGCAGCTCGAAGACAGCCTCTACACCTCGGCCCGGAACGAACGGCTTTTCGACATCAAGATCAAGCAATAAACCCCTAACCGTAATTCAAGCAGACCCAGACATATAACCCCATGAGATCCACACCTACACTCCGCAGCTTCGCAGCCGTTTGCATACTGGGCATCCTTTCCGCCCCCGCCTTTTCACAGGCCCCGGACACCGTAACGCAAGCCCATTCGTCCAAGCCGCAATACATCGCCGACGAAGTGGCCGCCATCGTAGGCAGCAGCCATATCCTGCTCTCCGACATCGAACGCACCACCGGCGAAGTGCTCAAACTGCGCCAGCAGCAGGGCACCCTGTCGAATCGTCCCGCCCGCGCCGAAGCATTCGAGACCCTGCTGCTGCAAAAGATGCTGGCCGAGCAGGCCCGGGCCGACTCGCTGGACAAAGACCTGCGCGGAAACCTCGACGACCAGGTGGAACACCAGATACAAGAGATGGTTCGCGAAGCCGGGTCCGTCAAAGCCCTCGAAAAGAAACACCGCAAAGAGATATACGCCATCAAAGACGACCTCAAACAGGAAGCCGAAGACTTGCAGCTGGCCAATATCATGCAGAGCAACGTGATGCAAAAAGTGACCATCACCTACACGGACGTAGCCCGATTCTTCGAAAAACTGCCCACCGATTCGCTCGAAATGGTTCCTGAACAGTATGTCTACGCCCAGATCGTCCGTTTTCCGCCGGAAACCGAAGAACGCAAATTCGAAGTGCGACAAAAGCTGCTTGAATACCGCCAGAGGATACTGGAAGGCGAGAACATCGGCGCACTGGCCCGCCTCTACTCCATGGACCCGGGCACCTCGCGCAACGGCGGCGAGTGGGGCCCCGGCGACATCAACCAGCTGGTCTACCCCATCGCCGAAGCCCTCGAAAGCCTCAAACCCGGCAAAGTCTCCGAAATCATCGAGACCGAATACGGATACCATATCGTCGAACTCATCTCGCTGAAAGGCAACCTCGTGCACTTCCGGCAGATCCTGCTCAAACCCACATTCACCGTCGAAGAGACCGAAAAAGAGATGAAACTGCTGGACAGCCTGGCCCGCAAGATCGGCACCGACAAAAAAGCGTTCGAAGACGCAGTCAAAATCTATTCCGACGACAAAGAGACCAACCAGAACGGCGGAGTCGTATTCAACAGCCGGGCCGCCAAACACTTCTTCGACACCAAATACGCCACCACGAGATTCATGAAAGACGCCCTCGAACCGCAGGACTATATCCCCCTGTCCACCATGAAAGAGGACGAAGTGTCGGCCCCCTATTCAGCAATCGACCTCAACACCGGGAGCACCGTTTACAAGATCGTTCGGCTCAACAAAATCATCCCCACGCACCACGCCAGCCTCCAGGAAGACTACGAAATCATCGCCGATTTCGCCTTGCAGGACAAACAGAACCGCGAACTCGAAAAGTGGATCAAAGAGACCATCCGCAAAATGTACGTCTGGATCTCGCCCGAATACCGCGACTACCCGTTCGAACAAAACTGGCTCAAAAAATAACCGTCCATTACGCCCGGGATACCTATGACCCAACGCCGCAACACATATTTCCGGTCGGGACTGCTGTTGCTGTTCCTGCTGCCATTCGGCCTCCGCGCCCAACAACCGCAAGACGAATCCGCACGGCTGGCAGCTCCCCAGGGAGCGCAAACCGGCACGGAGACGACCACCGTGGACTACCTCGGCGACCTGATGACCAAACGCGGAGCCGGAGACACCATTCTCTACCTGATCGGCAACGTGGCGTTCCACCACAACGGCACCTTCATCCAGTGCGACAGCGCCAAACGGTACGACGACTACCGCATGGAGTGCTTCGGCAACGTCATCATCAACAAAGACTCCACCTACATCTACGGCGACCGTGCCGATTACGACGGCCACACCAACATCGCCAAAGTCTATTCCCCCTTACTCAAACTGGTCAACGGAGACGCTACCATGTGGGTCTACAACTACCTGGAATTCAACACCCGGACCAACATCGGAGAGTATAACGAAGGAGCCGTGATCGTCCAGCGCGACAACCTGATGGAATCCGACCGGGGGATCTTCAACGGCGACTCCTCCACCATCACCTTCGCGGGCCACGTGGCCATGCGCAACGACAACTACAAGATACGCACCGATTCGATCAGCTACCACCTGGACAACGAAGTGGTGACTTTCCTGAGCAAAGCCTACATCTGGGACAAAGACCGCGATTTCCTGACCGCCGACCGGGGAGACTACATCCGGGCCACCGAGACCTACCACTTTACCCGGAACGCCTATGCCATGACCGTTGACCAGGAATTCTGGGCCGACACCATGGATTACGAAAGCGCGATCCGCCAAGTGACCCTGCGGCGCGACATCCAGATCCTCGACACCGCCCAGCGGGCTATCGGACTGGGCGACTTCGGATTCTACAACGACTCGCTGAAAAACGGGATGCTGACCGACAACCCCGCCGTGATCCTCTACGACGAACCGCAGCGGCCCGACACCCTTGCCCCGATCGACACCGCAGCCATGATCCCGCCGCAAGCGGACACACTCCAGATCGAAACGGAAGACAACTTTGCAACGACCACAGAGGACCCTACGATCGTACAGCCGCTCATCCGGATCGACACACCTGCAACACCGCCGAGACCGGACTCCGCATTCACGCGGGCAGATACGATCCTGTTCAACAGCTATCCTCCCGGTAAATCGAAACCTCGGCCTGCGACCGCCCGACAGCCGGAAGCGGATAGCTCCGCTTTCGCCCAAATCCATGCGGCAGACAGCTTGACGACAGCAGCCGATACAGTCTCCGCGGCACCGGCCGACACGGCCAGACCGGCGATCAACGTCGAAGAGCCTCCCGCGCCGGAAGCACCCGACTCCGTATTCGTAGCCGCACCCGACAGCCTGCCGGACACCGACAGCCTCGCAGCGCTATTGCCGCCCGACAGCACCGGACAAAAGAAAGATACGCTGGAACGCGTTATCCGGGCACGGCACAACGTGAAATTGTGGCGCACCGACGTGCAAGGCGTGTGCGACTCGCTGACCGCCTACTCGGTAGACTCCATGGCCAGTCTTTTCGGACATCCCCTGATCTGGAACGGCGCCAGCCAGCTCACCTCGGACCGGATCGACATCTACAGCCGGGACGAAGAACTGGACTACGCCGAATTTATCGGCTCGCCATTCATCACCCAACAGGTCGAGCACGCTGACACCCTCTTCAACCAGGCCCAGGGTCGATTCCTACAGGCCTGGTTCCGCAACAACGAGATCAGCCGCGCCATCATGACCGGCAATGTCCTGAACTATTACTACATGGGCGACGACAGCCTGCCCCCGGACAAATTCGCCGTCATCTCCTGCGCCAGCCTGACCATTGACTTCGAAGACCAGGAACCGATCCACATAGTCTGGGGCGGCCAGGGCGACTGGCACATCGACCCGATCGACAAAATCCCGGCAAGTCAGCCGCAGCGGCTCCCGAACTTCAGCTGGGAACTGGATCGGCAGCCCCAAAGCAGGTACGACATTACGCAACGATCCGTGCGACCGTCGCAACGATCCATCGTAGACAGCTATCCGCAGCCAGTCTTCCCCATCGAAGAGCGCTTCAACGCCACGCGCGAGTCGCTGCTCAAGGGCGGCACATGGCGCGACCGCAACGAGTCGCTGCGCGTGACCATCGACGATTTCCGGAACAGTAACCTCTTATATTAAATTTATCCCGATGGCCTTGAAAGCCATTACACTCCGGCACAGGGCATTCCACTTCACACATTGTATTGCCCTGCTGCTGGCAACCAACGACCTTCAGGCCGCCGAGTCGCGAATACCGGACAAAACAGTACGAAGCCATTACACGGCAGCATACCGACGGGCATTCGGGCTACAACAAACCCACCGACACGGCCGATAAGATCAACTAACCCAAGCTGTTGGACATCGCCCGCTCGGTCTGGTACCTGATCCGGCGCATGGCTTACTGAATATTTTCCGATGTCGGAACGCAGAAAATCTGCAAAAATAATTTTCCCGCCTTTGGAAATTCGGAACGAAACATTTACCTTTGCACTGTCTTCGAAAGGAGATACGGCATCATGGCGAGGTAGCTCAGCTGGTTAGAGCGCATGATTCATAATCATGAGGTCGAGAGTTCAAGTCTCTCTCTCGCTACTGAAAAAGGATTGCAATGAATTTTGCAATCCTTTTTCTTTTCTATCATAGGTAGCCATCCGCTGAAAATCAAAGACTCGGAACATCATTCCCCCGCACCAGCACCACCGTTTCCCCTTCGGAATCTCCAAACACACTGCCCCATTCTCCCCGTCCGAACCCCGAATCCGTTTCGATGCCCTCACCCGCCGCACCTCCGCAGAAATCCTCGCACCAGCCTCCGCACAAACTCCTTACCGCCACCTCCCTCGTCACACCGCACCCACCTCGCAGCCCCTCGAAAAAGATGGCAGGCCACGCCGAAGGTACTGCAAGCATCCCCGGCTGCCGATAGACCGCCGCTCCAACAGGCCGTACCCGACCAGGCCGCTCCAGCAATAATCGTTCATCACCGAATCGGTCGAAACGGCGAACCGTCTCAGGTCCGCTCATAATGCGCCGGAAGCACACCGGTACCGCACAGCCAACGAAAAGGCTGCGCCCGGACAGGCACGGAAGAAAAACGAGAGGTCATTAAGTCGGCATTAGTTGTGTGCAAAGACAACCTTTCGCCGGCGAAACGCCGATAAAAAAGCCGGGCTTCGCATGAATGCGAAGCCCGGCATAAAAACTACAACCAGTCAGTCCGGAATTACTCCCCCGC
>CAZAPI010000020.1:0-17518 GCA_964486945.1 uncultured Rikenella sp.
AATGGGGCAGACTGTAAATCTGCTGGCTTACGCCTTCGGTGGTTCGAATCCATCTCCGCCCACAAACAAAAGAGTTCTTTTTTGATGAAAACCGTTCGTCTTTTTAAGACGGTGCCGGGGTAGGTTTGCTTGACCGGCATAAAAATCGATAACAAACGTAGAGTGCAGGTTTTCAGCAAAACTTTTTTGTAAGGGTCCCCGCCGGGAGGCAATGGAAAACGGAGCGTAAGCGACGTAATCCATCTTCCGGGAAAGACTTGAAAAGCAGGGGGGCTGCGGATAAATGGATAACCAGTTCGCAGTACGTGTAAAAAGTAAGGGTCCCGTTGGAAGGTGAAGGAAAAACAGGCCGCGGAGCGGCGCAGTTAATCCTCTCCGCCCTCCCTTAGAAAAGCGAGGTGCCGTGCGGTTCATCACTTTTTCTTTAGAGAAAGCTATTGCCGATTTCGGGAAAGCGATTATCTTTGCATAACCAAATCAAGCGGAAGTAGCTCAGTTGGTAGAGCATCAGCTTCCCAAGCTGAGGGTCGCGAGTTCGAACCTCGTCTTCCGCTCCATTCCGAATGGGAACCGGTGTCGGTTCCGCAAAAAGAGGTCAGGATTTCCCGGCCTCTTTTTTTGTGGATATTTCGGCACAAAAGCAGGCCCGAAACCGGGCCTGCTTTTTAGGGAACTCAATGTGCGAACCGATTAACGGGTAGCAGCAGCGTATTGCCATCTTTGTCGTAATAAACATCGACGCCGCTCGGCGCGAGCCCGCGCCGAGCGTGAGGCTGTAACTACCCTAAGATTGCGGGCCTCCCGTTAAGGCGATGCAAACTCTTGGATGGAGTGCCAGCGGCACCAGGCCTGTGCTATGGGAGGGTTGCCTTTCGGGCTTCCTCCTTGCGCCTCGGCCATTTAGGCAAGTCTAATGACGACTCAGTTACAGCGGCGGTTCGGGCCGGCCGCTGACGCGGAGAGGCGGCAATTCGTTTTCAGCTATTCCAGCGACGCGTAGTAGTCGTAGAGCGCCACCTGCGAGCGAACCCGTTCGCCGACCGCCGCACCCTCCTCGTCGCCCCGGTAGAGATTCAGCAGCGGATCCTTCAGGTCCCGCGCCTTCACATTGTCGTGCCATTGGATCGAGAACACCTTCCGCAGCACCGCCAGGATTTTCTTGTCCAGAATCGGAATAACGACCTCCATCCGCCGGCTGAGGTTTCTCGTCATCCAGTCCGCGCTGCCGATGAACGCCCGCTCCTTGCCCCCGTTGCAGAAGATGAACAGCCGCGCATGTTCCAGGTACTTGTCCACGATGCTGATCCCTTCGATATTCTCGCTAATCCCGTCCTGCTCCGGCAGCAGGCAGCACGCCCCCCGGATGATGAGCCGTACCTTGACCCCCGCCGCGCTCGCCTTGTAGAGCCGCTGGATGATCTTCTCGTCCGTCAGACTGTTGCACTTGGCATGGATATACGCCTTCTTTTTCTTCTTCGCGTTCTCGATCTCCGCGTCGATCAGGTCGTTGAACGACTTGCGCATGTTGAACGGCGACACCAGCAACAGCCGCGTATCCATGTGCTTGTAGCTGGTCTGGAAGAATTCGAATACCTGCCGCGCGTCCTCCGCCACCTCCCGGTTGGCCGTGAAGAGCGAAAAATCGCTGTACACCCCCGCCGTGTCCTCGTTGAAATTGCCCGTCCCCACATGCACATAGCCCTTGATCTTCGAGCCCTCGCGCCGCTCCACCAACACCAGCTTGCAGTGCACCTTCAGTCCCTCGATCCCGTAGATCACCTTGATCCCCGCCTGCCGCAGCATCTCCGCGTTCTCGATGTTCCGCTCCTCGTCGAACCGCGCCAACAGCTCTATGAACACCACCACCTTCTTGCCGTTCTTCGCTGCGTTGATCAAGGCCCGGATAATCTTCGATCGCTCCGCTGTGCGGTAGAGCGTCATGCTGATGCTCACCGTCTTGGGGTCCATCGCCGCTTCGCGCAGGAAGTCGATGAAATGATTGAACGTGTAGTACGGGTAGTTCAGCAGAATATCCTGCCTGCGGATCGTGTCGATGATGCTCGAAAACGGCTTTATCGTCGGGTGCCGCAGCGGAGCGGGGTTGTGGTATTCCAGTTCCGGATCGACTTTCGGGAACTTCATCAGGTCGCGCATCAGGTGGTAGCGTCCCCCCGGGCTGACGTTCTCCCCCGGCTTGAGGCCCAGTTTACCCGTGATGGTCGCCAGCAAGTCCGCCGGCATCTCCTTGTCGTACACCAGCCTCACCGGCCGCCCGTGCTTGCGCTTGTCGATCCCCTGCTCCATCTTCTCGATAATACTTTTGTTCACGTCGTCGTCCAGCGACATTTCCGCGTCGCGCATGAACTTGAACGCATAAGCCTCGATCCGGTCGTAGTCGAACATGAAGAAAACCTCGTCCAGGCACAGCCGGATAATATCGTCCGCGAAGATAATATCCGTCTTGCCCTCCGCCGAGGGCGGCAGCACGATAAAACGGGGCAGGGTCGCCGTGCCCGGGATCTCGATCACCGCATAGCGCACGACGCTCCCTTTGCCGCTTCCGCATCCCGTCATCTTTACCGCGTGGTATATGCGTCCGTCCCGCAGGAACGGCAGCTTGGTGCTCTTGCGCACCACCAACGGTACCAGCAGCGGGCTGATCTTGTCCGCGAAATAGTCCCGGCAGAAAAGCATCTGTTCTTCCGTCAAAAGCGTTTCGTCGACTATGAAAATTCCGTAACCCTCCATTTCCATGCGAATCTCCCGGTAGGTCTGTTCGAAAGCCTGCTGCAAGCCGTTGAGGCGGTCGTATATCTTGCCCAGCAGCACCTCCGGCGTATCCCCTCCCTGCATCTCCTTCGTCTGTGCCCCGCGGAGCATCATCATCCGCTCCAGATTGGCCACCCGAACTTTGAAAAACTCGTCCTGATTGTTGGAGTAGATACCCAGGAAGCGCAGCCGTTGCAGCAACGGCACACTGCGGTCCTGCGCCTCCTGCATGACGCGCTCGTTGAAGGAGATCCAACTTAATTCTCTGTTGTACAGCATGATGGGTCGTGTTTTGTTTCTTTCCGCAAAGGTGAGCTGCAAAAAAGCCGCCAAATATCGTCCCGCGTTAAAGAATCGTTGACCTTCGGCCCCGCTGCGGCGTGGTCCGCAGCGGCGAGGAGGGAGGCTCCCCATAAACAGGGATGCCGCGGCCCGCTTATCCCCATAAACGGGGGTGGTTCCGCGTGCCTGAATGCGCTAATTTTGCAAATCGAGGGTGAGAAATCGTTATCTTTGACGTCCCGTTTAAGACGAGATACGCCTCGGCAAATTCAAACGAGTTTGATTGCGCCCGGCTTTCATTACCTTTGCCCCGCTTCAGAAAAAATTATGGAAAACGAGATAGCATGCCGTCGGCTTTTGGACCTCTCCACCTCGGAGAGCGGCGTGATCGTCAAAGTGCGCGGCCACGGGTCGTTCCGCAAGCGCATCACCGAGATGGGCTTTATCCGCGGCAAACAGGTGACGGTCATCAAGAACGCCCCGTTCATGGACCCCGTCGAGTACGAGATCATGGGGTATCATATCGCCCTGCGGCGCAGCGAGGCCGACCTGATCGAGGTGACCGCGGTGGACAGCGCCGACGACGTGCTGGGGCGGCCTTCGGCGCAAGTGATGCTGGAGGGTGCCACGGCCAATCGGTTTCTGCACGAAGCCGGGCGCACCGTCAACGTCGCGCTGGTCGGTAACCCCAACTGCGGCAAGACCTCGCTTTTCAACCTCGCCAGCGGGTCGCACGAGCGGGTGGGAAATTACAGCGGCGTGACCGTCGAGGCCAAGGAGGCAACGGCGCACCACAACGGTTATACCCTGAAACTCTCCGACCTGCCGGGAACCTATTCCGTCACCGAATACACCCCGGAGGAGTTGTATGTGCGGCGGCATATTCTGGAGCAGATGCCCGACGTGGTGGTCAACGTGGTGGACGCCTCCAACCTGGAGCGGAACCTCTTCCTGACCACCCAGCTGATCGACATGAACCTCAAAGTGGTGATCGCCCTGAACATGTACGACGAGCTGACGGCCAGCGGCGCCAAGTTCGATTACGAGGCGCTGGGGCGGATGATCGGTATTCCGATCGTGCCGACCGTGGCCTCCAAAGGGGAGGGGATCGGGCAGCTGTTCGACCGCGTGGCGGCCGTGTTCGAGGACAACGAGCCGGTGGTGCGGCATATCCATATCAATTACGGCGAGGATATCGAGCGGAGCATTATGTTGCTCCAGAACCTGATCTGGCAGAACTGCGACATCGTGGCGCACTATTCGTCGCGCTACCTGGCCATCAAACTGCTGGAAGGGGATCAGGATACGCTGTCGCTGTTGCGAACGGCTTCCAATTACGGCGAAATCGACACGGCGGTGAAGCGCGAAACGGCCCGGCTGGAAAAACTCTACCACGACAAGGCCGAAACGGTCATCGCCAACGCCCGCTACGGCTTTATCGCCGGAGCGTTGGGCGAGACTTTTACGCCCGGCACGACCGACAAGAACCGCAAGGCGACCCGGATCGACCGCATCATGACCCATAAATTCTGGGGTTTCCCGATCTTCCTGCTGTTGATGTGGGCCATGTTCCAGGCCACCTTTTCGCTGGGGGGCATTCCGGCGGAGTGGATGGAGAACGGGGTGGAGTGGTTCGGCGCGTGGGTGTCCGGCGCGATGCCTGAGGGTTCGCTGCGCGACCTGCTGGTAGACGGCATAATCGGCGGGGTGGGCGGCGTGATCGTTTTCCTGCCCAATATTCTGATCCTGTTTTTCTTTATCTCCCTAATGGAGGACACGGGCTATATGGCCCGCACGGCCTTTCTGATGGACCGCTTCATGCACCGCATCGGACTGCACGGCAAGTCGTTCATCCCGCTGCTGATGGGATTCGGGTGCAACGTGCCGGCGATCATGGCCACGCGGACGCTCGAAAGCCGCAAAGACCGGGTGCTGACCTTGCTCATTGTGCCCTTCATGTCGTGCTCGGCGCGGCTGCCGGTCTACGTTTTGCTGATCTCGGCCTTTTTCCCGACGGGGCAGGGGCTGGTATTGATGTCCGTTTACCTGGCGGGGATCCTGGTCGCCATCTTGTCGTCGATGATGCTTAAGCGCATCCTGTTCCACAAGGAGGAGGCGCCGTTCGTGATGGAGCTTCCGCCCTACCGCATACCTACGTGGCGCAGCGTGGTGCGGCACATGTGGAGCAAAGGGTCGCAGTACCTGCGTAAGATGGGTACCGTTATTTTGCTGGCGTCGGTGCTGATCTGGGCGTTGGGACACTACCCGCGCCCGACGGAGACGCAGCAGTCGCCTGCCGCGGCGGCGGAGTGGCAGGCCGAAAACTCCTATATCGGCCGCCTGGGGCATGCTGTCGAGCCGGTGATCCGGCCGCTGGGCTTCGACTGGAAGATCGGGGTGAGCCTGCTGAGCGGCTTGGCTGCCAAAGAGATCGTGGTAAGTACCATGGCGGTGTTGAACAATCCGGTGGCTGAGGTGTCGGACTCTGCGTCGTTGACGTTGTCGCCGCAGGACGCAGCTTTGGCGGAAGAGGCGATAGCGGCCGATGGCGGGGAAGTGGACGGCGCACTGGTGCGCAGTTTGCAGGCTCAGCGCTATACCTCCGGTCCGAAAGCCGGACAACCGGTCTACACGCCGCTGGTGGCCTATGGGATGATGATCTTCATCCTGCTCTATTTTCCCTGTATCGCGGCCATAGCGGCGATCCGCAAGGAGGCCGGATGGCGGTGGGCGGTCTTCACGGTGTTCTATACTACGGGATTGGCGTGGCTCGTTTCTTTTGCTGTGTACCAGATAGGTTCGTTGGTTATCGGAGGCTAAGGCGATGGATCAGGATACGATCGTATTGATTATCGTTGCACTGTGCGCCGTTCTTGTGGCGAGGGGCATCGTGCGCCGCATTCGGGGTAAAAAGGGCGGATGCGGTTGCAGCGACGGTTCGGGCTGCCCGTCCGGCGGATGCGGCGGGTGCCCGGTATCCGCAGAATGCAAGGACAGAAAGAAGTTCCGGAGCCGGGTCGAATAGCCGGCGCGAAGCAGTTGCGTCCTTCTAAAATTGGGGTGATTACAGCCCGGATCGAGTGCCGGGTGGCACTGTCGAAGCGACTTCGCCCCTATTCTCCGGGCTGGGGTGTGCTCAAACGCAGCGACGGAGAGGGGCGGCCCTGTGGCAATTCACGCCGGAGAACAGCCCTCGGGAAAGTTCCTGCAACGGCAGCGCGCTGGCAGACCGTCGTTTCGGCGGTCCCGGCTTGGCCCCTGCCGATGGAAATCGCCATTGCGCCGACGGCAGGGTACGCAACGCCAGCGTCGAGATTTCTCATTGGACAACCACTCTCAGCGGCAATCCCAGCGCCGTCACATTCGGCACCGGCCTGCACGTCCTCAGCTCTTCCCGTGCACTGCATACGGAAAAGAGGCAGGGATACAGAAAGGGGAAGCGAATCGCACGCGGCATCGCTCCCCCTCCGGGTTGTCAGGTCAAACCAGCGAAAATGCTATTTCAACCTCAATTTCTTCCCCAGCGGCAGCGTCGCCTCGCGGTCGAGGTTATTCAGCGAACAGATCTTCGCTACCGTCGTTCCGTAGCGCCGTGCGATTCCCCAAAGCGTATCTCCCGACTTGACCGTATAGATCGAAACGCCCGCAGTCGAAGAGCCTCCCGACGAAGAAGCCGGCCGCGTTTGCCCGCCTCCCGCCGCGATAGCCGATCGGGAGCCGGCATCCTCCGTGTCCGCAGCCTCCGACGGCGCCAGTCCACTGGCCCGGTTCACTGCCAGAATGCGCCCGTTCGACTGTTTGGTGACCGAGAGCACCCCCGTGCGCAACTTATGGTTCTGGTAATCCAGAATCAGGGCCGGATTGATATGCTGCCCCTGTACCCGCACTTCGAAATGGCAATGCTCGGTGGTCGCCCGCCCCGTGCGGCCGATCAGTGCGATCGGGTCGCCCGCCTGCACCACGTCGCCCACCCGTACCAGGTTGCGGCTGTTGTGCCCGTATAGCGTCTCCAGCCCGTTCTTGTGTCGGATCACCACGCAGTTGCCGTAGCCGCTGTAGGGCTTCGACATGCGCACCGTTCCGGCGAAAGCCGCCCGCAACGTGTCGTTCTTGGCTCCCTTGATGTCTATCCCCGTGTGCATGCTGCGTCCCCTTGCGCCGTATCCCGACAGGAACTTGCCCGGATAGGGATAGCAGAAGCGCTGCTCGTTCAGCACCACCACGAAACGGTTGTTGCCCGTCCCGAATGGGTCGTAATACGAGAATTTGACATGCTCGGTTTCGTCCGGTCTGAAATTATGGGTGGGCGGCGCTATGGCCCCCGGTTCCGCGCCGTTGTCGACAACCGTTTTTTCGTCCGCCGGCGTTCGGATAAATTCAGGTGCCGGTTTGTCCGTCACTCCCGGGTCCGGCATGGCCACCGCCTGCGCCATTGCGGACGAACTCGCCGGCAGGAAATCTTCGACCGAAGGCCCGTTGTCTTTATCCTGAGCAGTTGCCGTTGCAGTGGCAGGCCGTGCAGCCTGCGCCGGTTGCCGGGCAGCCGCTTCGCGTTCCGCCAGCAACCTTTTGGCCTCCGCCTTGCGTTTTTTCTCGATCGCCCGCCGCTCTTTCGCCGTCATCGGGGGCTTCGCTTCCGAAACCCGCGTCGTTGCGGCATGGCTTTCGGCAGTGCGGGTCGGGGGCTCCACCGCTTGCGGGGTGACGAAAGTCACGTTCCGCAGACCCGAAACCGACTCTTCCGTCACTTTCGGGATGCCCGCCGAACGTGCAGGCGTCGTAGCGCGGGGCTCCTCCCGTGCAGTCGCAGCGTCCGGTGAAGCCGCAACGGAATATCCTGCCGGTGCGATCACCAGCGATTTGCTCCGCACCGCCTCGTTTTCCGTATCGTTGCTTTGCTTGCGGCTGTACTCTTTTTTGGGCACCGGGGTTTTGGGAGTCTCGACCGGCTTCCCGGCGGTCATCAGCGCTTCGCTGCGCACCACCGTGGACTGCGAGTAGTTCGCGAACGAGCGCGTCAGCAGTCCTCCCGTCCCGACCGGCGCCACCCGCGGCGAGCAGCCCGCTGCCAGTAAAGCTGCCGCGCCCAGCAGGAGAGCTGCCGGGCCGGGCCGGTTATTCATGGATAAAAGTCGTTTCACGCTGCAAAGATAATGAAAGCCGGGCGCAAATGAACTTGTTTGCCTTGCGTGATGCGCATCTTCATTCAAACGGAACGTAAAAATAATTAACTTTGTAATTAAAACGTCGATACAGACCAATTCTGACATAAAAAAGCGAAAAAATGACCGAAAGAATTAAATGCCTCATCATCGGCAGCGGGCCGGCAGGCTATACGGCGGCTATATATGCGGCGCGGGCTAACCTGAGCCCGGTGGTGTACGAGGGGATCGAACCGGGGGGGCAACTCACCACCACGACCGAAATCGAGAACTTTCCGGGCTATCCGGAGGGGATTTCCGGGACGGCCATGATGGAAGACCTCAAGAAGCAGGCGCAGCGGTTCGGCACCGACGTGCGGTTCGGGATCATTTCACGCCTCGACCTGAGCGCGCGGCCTTTCGTGGTGGAGATCGACGGCGCGAGCCGGACGGTGACGGCGGATTCGATCATCATCGCCACGGGGGCGACGGCGAAGTACCTGGGGCTGCCTTCGGAACAGAAGTACCGGGGCATGGGGGTTTCGGCCTGCGCCACGTGCGACGGCTTTTTCTACCGCAAGAAAGACGTGGCGGTGATTGGCGGCGGTGATACGGCCTGCGAGGAGGCCACCTATCTGGCTTCGATCTGCAAACAGGTCTACCTGGTCGTGCGCAAGAACTACCTGCGGGCTTCCAAAGCAATGCAGCAGCGGGTCTTCACCACGCCGAACATCGAGGTGATTTTCGAACACAATACCAAGGAGGTGTTGGGCGACGATAACGGGGTGACAGGCATGCTGTTGGTTTCCAACGACGGCGCAGAGCGGCGGATCGACGTGGACGGGGTGTTCCTGGCCATCGGCCACCATCCGAACACGGAACTGGTGCGGGGGCAGATCGACCTGGACGAGCAGGGCTACATCGTCACGCACCACGGGCATACCAATGTGCCGGGGGTATTTGCGGCGGGCGACGTACAGGACCCGCATTTCCGGCAGGCGATCACGGCGGCCGGGTCGGGGTGTATCGCGGCGCTGGAGTGCGAACGATATATCGCCGAGAACGGGCTGTGCGAGGTGAACAATGCTTAATCCGAGATATAGATCATGTCGAAATTGATGGACCCGATCGTGGGTCAGCTGATGGGGTTGCGCTACAAGTCGCACCCGTGGCACGGGGTGAACATCGGGGACGAGGCGCCGGACAAGGTGACCTGCTTTATCGAGATCGTATCGACCGATACGGTCAAGTACGAGGTCGATAAGGAGTCGGGCTACCTGTTCATCGACCGCCCGCAGAAGTATTCCAATACGGTGCCGGCTTTGTACGGTTTCCTGCCGCAGACGTATAGCGGCGACGCGGTGGCGCAGATGAGCAACGACGCTTTGCAACGGAACGACATCCGGGGAGACGGCGACCCGGTGGACGTGTGCGTGCTGACGGAGAAGACCATCACGCACGGGGATATTCTGGTGCATGCCAAACCGGTGGGGGGCATCCGCATGATCGACAACAACGAGGCGGATGACAAGATCATCGCGGTTTTGAAGCATGACGCGGTGTACGGCAATATCGACGATGTGTCGGAGCTGCCGCCGCTGGTGGTGGAGCGCCTGCGCCACTATTTCCTGACGTACAAGGATCTGCCGGGGGCCAAACGCAATGTGGAGATCACGCATATCTACGGGGCGGAGGAGGCCAAACAGGTGATCCGCCGATCGATGGAGGACTACCACAACCGCTTCAACAATCTCGAAGCCCTGCTTAAACTTTAAATTATCCCTGCTAAAAAATAAGGCCGAACAGGCCTTATTTTTTTAGCAGGGAATAACATTCAAATATCAGATCTTGAGAAACTCCTTTTCGGCACTGCTTTGGCTTGCGGCTTCGGCGCGTCGCAGGCCCAGACCATACCCGCGCCGAGCGGCCCCGGCAGCCCGTAGACCGAGCTTTCGGACATCGACAGACTCACATCGGCCCCTGGCCGATGTCCGGCATGTCTCGGGCGGAGAGTATGTCGCTTAACCAGTAGGAATTTCGGTATATTATTGTTGTGGAACACTATATGTTGTGTGCAAAAATTCGCAACATGCAACCGAAATCTATACATTTGTCGTATGAATATGCCTGAACCGCGATCATATTATAGTAAAGAGACCGGGAAAGCCGACCGGGAGACCGGCCGGTGGCAGCGTCGGAGGAACTGGGTGACACTGCTGCGGGTGGCCGTTTTCGGGCTGCTGATTTGGGATATATACGGAATAGCGGCGCTCGACAGCCGCTTCTGGCTTTGGGCCGCGCTGGGGAGTGTGGTCCTCTTTATCGCACTCGGCATACTGGATGGACGCGTGGTGCGCCGTATCCGTTATTACGAAGAGCTGGCGCGGTGCTGCCGGACTGAACTGGGGGCTTTGGAGGATGATTTCGGCGACCTGCCGACCGGCGAAGAGTTCACCGACCCCGGCCATGCCTACTCCTCCGACCTCGATCTTTTCGGAGCCGATTCGCTCTTCCGGCGGATCAACCGTACCGTGACGCCGGACGGGAAACGGAAACTGGCGGACTGGCTGCTCGAACCCTGCCGCGATGTCGCAGAGATACGGGCGCGGCAGGAGGCTGCGGGTGAGCTGGCCGGTATGCCGGAGTGGTGTTTGCGTTTCCGGGTGGCGGGTACGTTGGGCCGAAAAAAGAGAGGAAACGGGCCGGACGGTAGGGCGTGGAGTCTTTTCCTGGCGGAACCGGAGCTGTTCGGCAGCGGCCTGTGGCGGTGGCTGCCGTACCTGTTGACGGTGCTGACCGTCGGGGCGTGGCTGGCGGTGATCGTAGCCGGGAAGCCTTTGGTGTGGCCGGCGGTGATCCTCTCCCTTTTGCAGCTGGGGATCGTCGGGGCCTATGCCAAGCGGGTGGGGCGGATGCAGGAGCGACTGGAGGCTTTTCTCGGCATGATGGGCAGCTATACCGGGCTGGCGGAGATGCTGGCCGGGACCGGGTTCGAGGCTGTGCGGCTGCGGGAACTGCACGGGAAGATCGCCGGAGGCGAAGAGGGCGGCGCTTTGGGAGCATTCCGGGGGTTGGAACGCATTATGGCCGGGCTGGAACAGCGGGCCAACCTCTTTGCCGGGTTAGTGACCAATGCCCTGTGGATGCGTGACATCCACCTGGTGATGCGGCTGGAGAACTGGCGGCGGCAGTACGGTGGCCGAGTCGGGGAGTGGCTCGGCGCGGTGGCCGAAGCCGATACGCTGGTCAGCATGGCCACGTTCCGTTTCGGCCGTCCGGAATATGCCGTGCCGGAGATCACGGACGAGGTGTTGTTGGAAGTCCGCGGCGCGGGCCATCCGATGCTGGGAGCCGGCGGAATGGTGACGAACGATCTTCTGGTGCGGGATTTACATGAGTTTTATATCGTGACGGGAGCCAACATGGCTGGCAAGAGCACCTTTTTGCGGACAGTGGGCGTGGGGCTGGTGATGGCTTTGTCGGGAAACGTAGTGTGCGCTCAGGCGTTCCGGTGCCGTCCGACGGCGCTGTTCACCAGCATGCGGACGACGGACAACCTCTCGGCGGGAACCTCCTATTTCCATGCCGAGCTCCTGCGTTTGCAGGAGCTGGTGCAAACGGCGGAGCGCGAAGAGCGGCTCTTCATCATCCTCGACGAGATGCTTAAAGGTACCAATTCGCAGGACAAGCTGAACGGTTCGCTGCGATTCCTCGAGAAGCTCGCCTCGTACCGGGTGTCGGGGCTGGTGGCCACGCACGACCTGGCGCTGGGCGGGTTGCAGGAGCGTTTCCCGGACCGATTCCGGAACGTTTGTTTCGAGATCGCCCACCGGGGCCGCGAGATCGTTTACGACTATAAACTCCATCCGGGGGTGAGCCGCAACATGAACGCCTCGATCCTGCTCGAACAGATGGGGCTGATATAATAACCGGGCGATGGCGCTCGTTTTCGGTGTAAAAAACATACATTTGCATAAGACGAACGGCGGCCGGGCCACTCCCCGGGTGGTCGGATCGTCGGTGCAGGAAATAAAGTTTCAAAGCTATGAAAAAAGGAATCTGGATATTGTTGATCGTCGTGGTCGTCGTGCTGGGGATCTTCTTCTGGCTCAAGGGCACGTATAACGGGCTGGTGGAACGCAGCCAGGCAGTGGGAGCGCAGTGGGCGAACGTGGAAAACCAGTACCAGCGCCGGGCCGATCTGATCCCCAACCTGGTCAATACGGTCAAAGGCTATGCGGCGCATGAGAAATCGACCCTCGAAGGGGTCGTGGACGCGCGGGCGAAAGCTACCCGGATGCAGGTCAATTTCGACAACCTGAACGAACAGACGCTGGCCAAGTATGCCCAGGCACAGGGCGAGCTGTCGTCGGCGTTGAGCCGGCTGATGGCCATTTCGGAGGCTTACCCGGACCTGAAGGCGAACCAGAACTTCCGCGACCTGCAAACGCAGCTCGAAGGGACCGAGAACCGGATCGCCACCGAACGCCGGCGGTTCAACGAGATGGTGCAGGCCTACAACGTCTATGTGCAGCAGTTCCCGCGCAACCTGATCGCCGGGATGTTCGGCTTCACGCCGAAGAGCTACTTCGCCGCCGAGGCGGGGGCCGAGAAGGCGCCGGAGGTTCGATTTTAAAGAATTGTCACTTTGCTTCGTTTTGCGAACATAAAGCGTTTTGTCGCCGGGCTGGCGTTGGTCTTGGCTTTCGCCGGGGGGACGGCCCGCGGGCAGGAGATCCCGCAGCCGATGTCGCCGCCGCGGTTAGTGAACGACTATGCAGGCCTCTTCTCGGGGGCGCAGCGGCAGGCGCTGGAGGACAGCCTCGTGGCTTTCGATCGGGCCACTTCGACGCAGGTGGCGGTGGTGACAGTCAACGACTTGGACGGCTGCCCGGCATCGGAGTATGCTACGCGGATACTGGAAAAGTGGGGCGTGGGGAGCAAGGAGCATGACAACGGGGTGGTGATGCTGGTCAAGCCGCGGAACCAATACGGTGGCGGCCAGGTCTTTATCGCGGTGGGTTACGGCCTGGAGGGGGCTTTGCCGGACATCACGGCGGGGCGGATCATCGACAACGAGATGATGCCCTACCTGAGGGAGGGGGACTACTACCGGGCGGTGGCGGCGGGTACGGCGGCAGTGCGTGCTGCAGTGCGGGACGAGTACACTTCTTCACGGAAAGATAAGGGTGCGGATGCTTTCGACTGGATCGGAGGCCTCTTTTCGCTGGGGGTGATCATCTTTATTTTTATCATTCTGAACAAGTCTTACAAGGAGGATGACGATGACGACAGTTCCGGAGGGAGTTCGGGCGGACGGCGGAATTACCGTCGCGGGCCGATCATTTTCCCGCCGATCATCGGCGGTTTCGGCGGCGGTCGAGGAGGGGGCAGCTTCGGCGGAGGCGGTTTCGGCGGTTTCGGCGGCGGCATGGGTGGCGGCGGTGGTGCCGGACGTTCGTTCTGATTATCGAACCGTCTGTTCGTTCGTAAACCTTAAGCCGGGGCTTCTGCTCTCTTTGCCGCCAAAGAACGGACGCTCGCAGCAGGAGCGGAGGCCGCTGCGGACTATGGCCTGGCAGAAGGAAAGCAGCAGGGCAAAGTGTACAAAGAAAAAGTGCCTCCAGCCGGTTTCGCCTTGTCGCCGCCCGCGCACCCTCACGGACGGCTTAAGGCAAAACGCGACGTTGTCCGGGTGTTTTTGCTCTGTTACATTCCCGCGATGGCGGGCGGGCCGGAACCGCTCCGGGCGGAGGACCGCAATTCTTGCCGCTTACGCGCCGCAATTGCGTCTCCGCTGGCTTCGACCCGGTAAGGGCAGACACGGAAGATCCGAATGTGCCGTATTTGAGGGTCGCCATGCTAACGGCAGGCTCTCGGCGGGTTCTTTGCTCGCTTTCTTGTCTATCCAGGAAAGCAAGTGCCACCGCGATATGAACGGTAAGTCCCGCCGCGTGAGGCGTACGAATAAACGAACGATAAAACTTAAAAACCGGAATAAAATAGAGATATGCTTTACCCATTGAAATTCAAGCCCATTTACAAAGAACGCATCTGGGGCGGGCGTAAGATAGAGACCGCCTTCGGCAAGAAACTGCCCGAAGGGGAGAAGATCGGCGAGAGCTGGGAACTGTCCGGTGTCGACGGCGACGTCTCCGTCGTCTCCAACGGCCAGCTCAAAGGCAACAGCCTGCAGGAACTGATCGAGATCTACATGGGCGATCTGGTCGGGGACAAAGTGTTCGATAAATACGGCGAGGAATTCCCCCTGCTCATCAAACTCATCGACGCCGCCGACAACCTCTCCATTCAGGTGCATCCCGACGACAAACTCGCCGCCGAGCGGCACCACTCCTTCGGCAAGACCGAGATGTGGTACGTCGTGGGGCACGAGCAAGGCGCCGAACTCTACCTCGGCTTCAACCAGCCGGTGACCAAGGAGAAATACCTCGAATATCTCAATGCCGGGCGGCTTGCGGAGTTGCTGACTGCCTATAAAGTGCAGGACGGCGACTCCTACTTTATTCCCGCCGGGACGATCCATGCCATCGGCAAAGGGCTGCTGATCGCCGAGATCCAGCAAACCTCCGACATTACCTACCGCGTGTTCGACTGGAACCGTGTCGATCCCAAGACCGGGCAAGGGCGCGAACTCCATACCGAACTGGCGCTGGACGCCATTGAATACAAATCCCGGTCGGACTACAAGACCGTGGCCGCGCCGAAAGTCAATGCCCCGGTGACCTTGGAGAAATGCCCCTATTTCCAGACCAACTCCTTGGTCGTAGAGGGCGAGACCGTGCGGGATTACGCCCCGTTGGACTCATTCGTGGTCTATATCTGCCTCGACGGCAGCCTGGAGCTGGAGTACGAAGGCGGAACCGAAACCGTGAAGAAAGGAGAAACCGTGCTGCTCCCCGCCGAGATCGACGAAGTGACCCTCAAAGGGCAGGGGAAAGTGCTGGAAGTGTATATACCTTAATCCATAACAAAATCAGGGGCAGGCTCAGCCGATGAATCGCCGCCGCGGCTTTTTTATGCTTATCGGCATCGTTCCCTGGGCGCAGGCCGCCGGGCAGGGACCCGATCGATGCGCCGTCGTGCGCGCCGCGCTGCGGCAGGAGGGGACCGTCGAGCCCCAGGGAACGCTGTTTGTCCGGTGCCGCTCGCTGGATCGAAACTTTTTCCGGCCCGGGATTGGAAGTCGGGAAAAAAATGCTACCTTTGCCCCGCTTCTAATTAATAGACCGTATAATTACATGAGCAATTACATCAACACCGAAAAGAAACAGGAACTGTTTCAGAACTACGGCAAAGCCGCTAATGACACCGGCTCCGCCGAAAGCCAGATCGCGCTCTTCTCTTACCGGATCGCGCACCTGACCGAACACCTCAAACAGCACAAACACGACTACAACACCCAGCGCGCCCTGCTTAAACTGGTGGGTAAACGCCGCAGCATGCTCGACTACCTGGTGAAAACCGACATCGAGCGCTACCGCGCCATCGTCAAGGCTTTGGGCTTGCGTAAGTAATTTTATTTCAGCCGAAAAAGACGGTTTCTTTGCTCTTTGTAAAGAAACCGTCTTCTTTTTTACGGATAACGGGCTTTCTGCGCTTGCGCGGCCCGTTTTTTTTGTATCTTAGCCCCAAATTTTCAAGGAAAACACAATGTATTACAACGCAACCCAAAAAAACATCGAACTCAGCGGGGGACGCACCATCCAAATCGAGACCGGCAAGCTGGCCAAGCAAGCCGACGGCGCGGTGGTCGTGCGCCAGGGAGACACCATGCTGCTGGCTACCGTCGTGGCGGCTAAAGACGCCAAAGAAGACGTGGACTTCATGCCCCTTTCCGTAGAATATAAAGAGAAATACGCTGCCAACGGCCGCTTTCCCGGCGGGTTCCTCAAACGCGAAGCACGCCCGTCCGACTACGAGATACTCGTGTCGCGCCTGATCGACCGCGCCCTGCGTCCGCTGTTCCCCAGCGACTACCACGCCGAAGTGTTCGTGACCGTCACCCTGCTGTCGGCCGATCCCGACATCCAGCCCGACGCATTGGCAGGGCTGGCCGCTTCGGCCGCACTGGCCGTATCGACCGTGCCGTTCGGCGGTCCGATCTCGGAAGTGCGCGTGGCGAGGATCGACGGCCAGTTCGTCATCAACCCGACTTTCTCGCAGATGGCCGGCGACGCCTGCGACCTCGATATCATGGTGGCTGCCACCGAGGACAATATCATGATGGTCGAAGGTGAAATGAAAGAGGTATCCGAAGCCGTGATGCTCGACGCCATCAAATTCGCCCACGAAGAGATCAAAAAGCAGTGCCGGGCACAGATCGGACTGATGCAGGAGGTCGGTAAGACCGAAAAGCGCACCTACTGCCACGAACAGAACGACTGGGCGCTGCGCGACGCCGTGGCCGGGGCTACCTACGACAAAGTGTACGGAATCGCCAAAAGCCAGCTGCCCAAGCATGAACGCAGCGACAAATTCGACGAAATCCTGGACCAGTACCTCGCCGAATTCGAAGCGCAGCACGGCGCCGAAGAGCTGGCCGCGAAGAAAAGCATGATCTGCCGCTATTTCCACGACTATTCGCTCAAACCCGCCATGCGCAATATGATCCTGAACGAAGGGGTGCGCTTGGACGGGCGTAAGACCACAGAGATCAGGCCGATATGGTGCGAAGTCGGGTATCTGCCCGCGCCTCACGGCTCGGCCGTATTTACGCGCGGCGAAACGCAGTCGCTGACCACCGTGACGCTTGGCACAAAACTTGATGAAAAAATGATCGACGACGTCCTGCGCGAAGGGACCGAACGATTCGTTCTTCACTATAATTTCCCGCCTTTTTCGACCGGCGAAGCGCGTCCGGCACGGGGTTTGTCACGTCGGGAGATCGGCCACGGCAACCTGGCGTTCCGCGCACTGAAGCCGATGATCCCGGACTCCAGCGTTTGCCCGTATGCCATCCGTGTGGTTTCCGACATCCTGGAGTCCAACGGTTCTTCGTCGATGGCGACCGTTTGCGCAGGGACTCTGGCCCTGATGGACGCCGGGGTGCAGATCAAAAAACCGGTATCGGGGATCGCCATGGGGCTGATCGCCGAGGGGGACCGGGTCGCCGTTCTTTCCGATATCCTGGGTGACGAAGACCACCTGGGGGATATGGACTTCAAAGTGACCGGGACTGCCGACGGCATTACCGCCACCCAGATGGACATCAAGGTAGACGGTCTGAGCTATGACGTGCTGGCCGCCGCATTGGAACAGGCGCGCCAGGGGCGGATGTATATCCTCGGCAAACTGACCGAGACTAT
>CAZAPI010000021.1:0-17199 GCA_964486945.1 uncultured Rikenella sp.
GCAGCCAGCGGAAAGGTTCGCATCCTGAGTTGCGGGCTTCCCATTAAGGCAATGCAAACTTTCTGCCGGCCTGCCGACCGAGATATACGCCGCCTGAATTGCGGGCCTGCGCTTTAGGCGAAGTAAGCTCCCGGATCGAGTGCCCGGCGGCACCGGCCCGCCCGCTGACGCGGAAACAGAACCATTAACCCTACCTCAATTAAAAACCTTATGGACAAAAAGACATACCTCCGCCATTGGGCGGCACAGTACAAGGCCGATTTAACGGAGAATATCCTGCCGTTCTGGCTACGGAACGGGCTGGATCGGAAACACGGCGGTATTTTTACCGCGCTCGACCGCGAGGGCGGTATTATGGACAGCGATAAGTCCGTCTGGTTCCAGGGACGGTTCGCGTTCGTCTGCTCGTTCGCCTATAACCATATTGAACGCAATCCCGAATGGCTGGCGGCGGCGAAATCGACGCTGGAGTTTATCGAAAAGTATTGTACCGACACCGACGGGCATATGTACTTCGAAGTGACCGCCGACGGTATTCCGGTACGCAAGCGGCGTTACGTCTTCTCGGAGTGCTTCGCGGCGATTGCAATGTCCGAATATTCGATCGCTTCGGGTGACCTGACCTATGGAGCCAAAGCGCTGGAGCTTTTCAAACGTATCCTGCACATGACCTCGACCCCGGGCTTCCTGGAACCGAAGTTTTTGGAAGGCTTTAAGGGGAAAGGGCATTCGCTGACGATGATCCTCATCAATACCGCTTCGCGGATACGGGAGGCTATCGGAAACGACCCGGTGCTTTCCGCGCAAATCGAAAGCTCGATCCGGGAGATAAAGAACGATTTTATGCACCCGGAGTTCAAGGCATTGCTGGAGACAGTGGGGCCGAACGGCGAGTTTATCGATTCAATGGCCGGACGGCTTATCAATCCGGGGCACTGCATCGAAACAGCGTGGTTCCTGCTGGAGGAGGCGCGGTTCAGGGGATGGGACAAATCGCTTACCGACACCGCTTTAACGATTCTCGACTGGTCGTGGGAGTGGGGCTGGGACGAGGCTTACGGGGGGATCATCAACTTCCGCGACTGTAAGGGATTCCCGAGCCAGGACTACTCGCAGGATATGAAGTTCTGGTGGCCGCAGACCGAGGCGATCATTGCCACACTCTACGCCTATCTGGCCACGAAGGACGAGAAATACCTCAGGATGCACCGCACGGTCAGCGACTATACCTACGGGCACTTCCCGGACGTTCAGTACGGCGAGTGGTACGGCTACCTGCACCGCGACGGCACGGTGGCGCAGCCGGCCAAAGGGAATATGTTCAAGGGACCGTTCCATATCCCGCGCATGATGATCAAGTCTTACACCCTGTGCCATGAGATTCTCGACGCTCTGCCTTAGTCTCTTTTTATTGAGCGCCTGCTTCCCTACACCGTCGGATAGTGCAGGGGAGTGGTCGCCGTTGCCCGCCGTGACCGTTCCGGCCGGCAGTGGCTATGGGCTGGGAGTTTCCGCCCCTTTTATCGGACTGCTGGGTGGAGAGATTGTCGTGGCGGGAGGATGCAATTTCCCGGAAACTCCGGCTTGCGATGGCGGGGCGAAGAGGTACTATAATAATATATATGCACTGGATACTGCGGCTAAGGCTTGGCGGCCTGTCGGCATTTTGCCCCAGCCGCTGGCTTACGGGGCGTCGGCATCCGTACCGGAGGGGGTGATCTGTGCCGGAGGCACCGACTCGACGGGACGGGCGGTGCGGGATGTCTTTTTGTTGACGTTGAACGGAACAACTCCGTTGGCACCGCTGCCGGAGGCGGTCGACAATTGTGCTGGGACGGTTCTGGACGGGCGGTTCTATGTGGCGGGGAATCAGGCTTTTTATATCTTTGATCTTGCCTCAGGCGTTTGGTCGGCGGGGCCGGAATTGCCGGAACGGAGGGTTCAGCCGGTGCTGGTTGGGCAGGCGGGGAAAGTGTGGCTGTTCGGAGGATATGATCCGGCAGGCCCGGAATTCGTTGCTCCGGGGGGCTATATGTATGATCCGGCGACGAATCAGTGGAGTGCCGTTAGCGGGCCGGAGGACGCCGACGGGCGGCCCTTGTTGGCGGCAGGCGGTGCGGGAGTCGCGTGGGGCAGGGACTCGATCGTCTGCTTCGGCGGGGTGAACGCGATGGTCTTAACGGAAGCGTTACAACGGGGTCGGGCTTTGGCGACCGATCCGGAAAATGACAGCCTGAGGAACGCGCAGCGGGCTTATATGAAGCATGAAGCGGCGTGGTACGGATTCAACGACCGGGTGCTGGTCTATCATACGGCGGCGGGGCGGTGGTCCGTAATGCCGGAATCTGCGCCGCAGAGTGCACGGGCGGGAGCTGCGGCGGTAGCCTTGTCGGGCGGAGTGGGCGTTGTACTGTTCAACGGCGAACTGAAACCGGGAGTCCGGACGCCGGAGGTGTGGCTCTGGAGGCAGTAAGGCCGAGAGGAGCGAGTAGCCGGTTTGCCATGTCAATGGCATGGTCTGCCGCCAGGCTGTGTAGCGGCTTTCAGGGGGGCTTCGGGGGTGGCGGCCTGAAACTTCGCGAGCAAGTAGCCGATTTTTTCGTGCGGCCGAGCGTAGAGCAAGGCTGCTGTGCCGTCGGGCTGCATAACGGCAGGGACCGGGCAATTCAAACCGCATTTTCAGACCGGGGCCAATCTAAATATCCGCTCCCGTTGGCTCCGGGACAAGATAACCTAACCGAAACCAAACTCTCTCGATATGCAAACTTTCAACCCTCAAACTACCCGCCGCAGGATCTATCCTTGGGTGGTGGTCGGGCTGCTGTGGGGCGTGGCCCTGCTCAACTACATGGACCGCCAGATGCTCTCGACCATGAAAAACGCCATGGAAGCGGACATTACCGAATTGCAGTCGGCGGCCAACTTCGGACGGCTGATGGCCGTGTTTCTTTGGATTTACGGCCTGGTCAGTCCCGTTGCGGGGGCCGTGGCCGACCGCATCAGTCGTAAATGGCTGATCGTCATTAGTTTATTTGTCTGGTCGGCGGTGACCTTCTGTATGGGCTATGCCGGCACCTTCAACCAACTCTATTTCCTGCGGGCCGTGATGGGGGTCAGCGAAGCGCTTTATATTCCGGCGGGGCTGGCCATGATCGCCGACTGGCACCGCGACCGCTCGCGATCGCTGGCCGTGGGGATACATATGACGGGGTTGTACACGGGGCAGGCCGTCGGTGGTTTCGGGGCCACCGTGGCGGCGGCATTCACGTGGCACACCACGTTCCAGTGGTTCGGGATCATCGGCATGGTGTATGCCATCATACTGGTATTTTTCCTGCACGAGAATAAAGAGGCGGTTATCTCGCGGCGCATGAACCGCATGGCGGCGAGCGAGGCGGGACGCGGGGGGCAGTTCAAAACGCTGCTCAAAGGATTCGGGCTGCTGTTCTCTAATGTGGCGTTCTGGGCGATCCTGTTCTATTTCGCGGCGCCGAGCCTGCCGGGATGGGCCACGAAGAACTGGCTGCCGACCCTCTTTTCGGACAGCCTCGGCATCCCGATGGCGCAGGCCGGGCCTATCGCCACCATAACCATCGCAGTCTCTTCGTTTGTCGGGGTGATCGTCGGAGGTGTCCTGTCCGACCGCTGGGTGCGGCGCAACCTGCGGGGACGTATCTACACGGGGGCCATCGGGCTGGGGATGACCATTCCGTCGCTGCTGCTGCTCGGTTTCGCCCACCACTTGGCGGGGATCGTGGGCGCAGGGCTGCTGTTCGGTATCGGCTACGGGATGTTCGACGCCAACAATATGCCGATCCTCTGCCAGTTCGTTTCGGACCGCTACCGGGCTACGGCATACGGGATCATGAACATGATCGGGGTGTTTGCCGGGGCGGCGGTGACCGACATGCTGGGCCGATGGACGGACGGGGGCGACTTGGGAACCGGTTTTGCGTGGCTCAGCGTGATCGTGGCGTTGGCCATCGCCGTGCAGCTGAAATTCCTGCACCCCAAGACGGACAATATGGCGGAGCAGCTATGACGCAATCCTCATTCGTGCAAAAAAAATCAGGCAGGCGTTTTAAGCCTGCCTTCATTTTTTGCCGATTGTAACTCTTTTTCGATTCGTGCACCCGCCGGAACCCCACCGGGCGGCCGTGCGCTTCGATCTCCTCGCTGCGGCTCGCCCGGCGGTTCGCCTTGAGGTAGTCGTTCTCCGTAATTCGCTTTTTCATCTCCTGTCTCGGTAAAATGTGATGTACCTGCGTTCTGTCTCTGCGGTCCGTCCGGGGGTCCGGGGCAAAGATACTGATCCGGTTCGAAATAGCAAATCTCGATCCCGGTGTCGCCTCTCTTCGCCGGGCGGCAATTCTTCATGACCCGACAGTCCGGCAGTACCACAGTTTGATGTTCCGGGCGGTACGGCCCTTGTAGCTGATCAGGTATTCGTCGTATGCTGGCAGCAGTGCAGCCGGGACAAGTCTCGTATTGAAGTTCGACAGCCCCGTGGAAACGGCTCCCTCCCGGAACGGCCCCCCTATATGCACCGGTCCCCGTTACCCCTTGAAAGGGGCAACGGGGACCGGTTATTTACGGAAACTGCGTGCATTACCAGAACTGCCGGTGGCATCATCGCCTGTTGCCCGCCACACTGCGGTGTGCCTTTCCGGTAAAGGGCGTCCTACGTCTCGCTGCCGATGTCCGAGAGGTATCGGCGGATCAGGCTGTCTGCCGGGGAAAAAGCTGGTAAAGGGTGGCGCTTGGAGACTTTCATCCTCTTGTGGCAATGTCGTCCATCGTGCTGACCCCGTACCGGCATATCTCCTGCCGGACATAGTCTGCAAGCTGTTTGCGGGCTGTTTCCGATTGTTTCATTCCGGCTGTTGGGGGGCTTACAGCCTCCCGCCGCCCAGGGCCTGGTAGAGCGTAATTACACCCTGGATCTCCGTAAAGCGGTTGGCTACATGGGTCAGCCGGGCGTTCAGCAGGGTCTGCTGGGCCGTCAGCACTTCCAGGTAGGTGGTGTTGCCGTGCTGCATTAGCAGCTGGGTACTGCGTGCCGCTGTTTCCAGCGAAGCTACCTGCTTTTCGTAGTAAGCGGCTTTTTCACGCGCGGTCTGGTACTGTTCCAGCGCTTCGTTCACCTCCTTGCCGGCGTTCAGCAGGGTTTGCTCGAAGTTCAGGCGAGCCTCTTCCTGCTGGGCTTTGGCGATCCTCAGCTGGGCGATGTTGGCCCCCCGGTTGAGCAGCGGCTGCGTCAGCGATGCTACGGCCGATGCGAGGAACTTGCCCGGGTTGACGATCATGCTTCCGGCGCTGTTGGTCCACCCGGCGCTACCCCCGAGGGTGATGGTCGGATAGAAGGCGGAACGCGCGGCATTGGTTGAGTAGAAGGTCTGGGCCAGTGCCAGTTCGGAGCTTCTCACGTCCGGCCGGTTGGCGAGCATCTGGATCGGGATGCCTACCGAGAGGTTCTCCGGAAGTTGTTGTCCTGCCAGCTTGCCCCGTTCGATGGGGTGGGGCGTTTCGGCCAGCAGCAGGCAGATGGTGTTCTGGGCCTGGTTGATCTGCTCTTTTAGGTCGAGCACTGTCGTGCAGATGCCGTAGTAGGTAGCTTCGGTCTGGGCCAGCGCCGCTTCGGTCACCATCCCCGCGTTTTTCATGGCGCGGGTGGTGGCGACGCTCTCTTTCCAGGTCGCTTCCGTGGCGACTGCAATCTCGTACTGCGCGTCGAGCATCAGCAGGGTATAGTAGGTGTTGGCCACACCGGCCACCAGCTGTGTCTTGACTGCCTGCTCGTACTCTTTGCTCTGTTCGTAGCCTGCCTGAGCGCGGCGTTTGGCGTTGGTGAGCTTGCCGAACACGTCGATCTCCCAGCTGGCTGCCACGGGTACCGAATAGGTCTGCGAGGCTTTCTTGGTATCGAAGCTGCTGACCCTCCCTTCCGGGGTGAAGTTCAGCGAGGGCAGGTAAGAGAGCCGGGCCGAGAGCAGCGCAGCTTCGGCTTCCTGCACTTTCAGGTGTGCCGTCTGCATGTCGGTGTTGCGCACCAGCGCCGAGTCGATCAGCGTTTGCAGGTAGGGGTCGGTAAAGACCTCTGTCCACGAGAGGTTCCCGAAATTGGCCGTGTCGGCGGAGGCGGAGAGCTCGCTGCCGTACAGCCCGTCCGGAACCGTGGTGGCGGGTTGGTATTTTTTATAGATGCCGCAGCTGCTCAAGGCGAGTGCAGCTGCCGACATCAGGATGATCTTCTTCATACTTGGAATTTACTTGGTTTGGGCGCTCCGGCTTACTTGATGCCGGCATCGTGCAATTCTTTTTCGGTCTCTTCCATCTCTTCCTGGATCTGCCAGTCTTCGGTCGGTTCGATCTGCAGGGGATGAATCTTCTCCTGGAGCCACTGGAAGGCGATGAACAGGGACGGGACGATGAAGAGCAGGGCCAGCGTACCGATGGTCATACCGCCGATCACGCCGGAACCCAGCGAGCGGTTACCGTTGGCGCCTACGCCGCTGGCGACCATCAGCGGGAACAGCCCGACGATCATGGTCAGCACTGTCATCAGGATCGGGCGCAGACGGGCCTTGGCCGCGCTGACGGCTGCGGCCGTCAGGCTCATGCCTGCGTGTCGGCGCTCGGTGGCGTACTCCGTCAGCAGGATGGCGGTCTTGGCCAGCAGGCCGATCAGCATGATAAGACCTACCTGCAGGTAGATGTTATTCTCCAGCCCCATCATTTTGGCGAACAGGAAGGTACCCATCAGCCCGCAGGGTACGGCCAGCAGCACGGCGAACGGTACCACGAAGCTCTCGTACAGCGCGCACAGGATCAGGTAAATCATCAGGAAGCAGATCCCGAAGATGATCGTCGTGGTGCCGCTCTGCTGGCTCTCTTCGCGGGTGATACCGCCGAAGTCGTAGCCGAAGCCCATCGGCAAGGCGGCCTGGGCCGTCTCTTCTACCGCGCGGATAGCGTCGCCGGAGCTGTATCCTTCGGCCGGCATGGCGCTCACGGCGATGGAGTTGTACATGTTGAACCGGCTCAGCGTTTCGGCCCCGTAGGTACGGGTCAGGGTCACGAACTGGCTCAGCGGTGCCATCTCGCCGTTCGACAGCCGCACGAAAGAGTTGTCGAGCGATTCTTTGTCCAGCCGGTATTTCGGGTCGGCCTGGATCATCACACGGTACACTTTCGAGAAGCGGTTGAAGTTGGAGACGTACTGTCCGCCGTAGTAGCCCGACATGGTGCTCAGCACGGCGTCGGGGGTGATCCCGGCCCGTTTGCATTTCGCGGCGTCCACGTCCACGATCCACTGCGGATAGCGCACGTCGAAGGTGGAGTAGGCCATCGAAATCTCCGGCCGCTGGTTCAGTGCCGCCAGGTATTGCTGCACTGTCGTGAAGAAAGTGCCTACGTCCCCGCCGGTCTTGTCCTGCATCTGGATGTCGAGCGAGTTACCCATCCCGTAGCCGGGGATCATACCCGGTGCGACGGCGAATATCTGGGCGTCTTTGATGTCGGCTGTCCGACCGTAGATCTGCCCGATCACCGCCTGCACGTTATCGCTCTTTTCGGGCCGTTCGTCCCACGGTTTCAGTTTGACGATGATCATCCCGAACGAGCTGCCCTGCCCGGCCAGCAGGCCGTAACCGGACACTTTCTGCAAGTGCAGGACCTGCGGGATCCCTTCGAGGCGTTTTTCGATGCGGTTCATGATCTCGTCGGTCGTCTGGAGCGAGTTGCCGGCGGCGGTGCTGACATTGACGAACAGCACGCCCTGGTCTTCTTCCGGCACCAGACTGGTCTTGGTGCTCCGCATCAAGACGACCAACAGCACGATCGAGCAGGCCAGCAGACCCCAGGTCAGCCAGCGGTGTTTCACGAAGATCAGGACGATCTTCTTATATTTTTCGCTCAGTGTGTTGAAAGCGGCGTTGAAGGCTTTCCGGAAACGGGCTGCGAAGTTGTTCTTCTGGGTCCCGTCTTCATTGAGGTAGGGCCGCAGCAGCAGGGCGCACAGGGCCGGGCTCAGTGTCAGTGCGTTGACGGCCGAGATACCCACGGCCACTGCCATGGTCAGACCGAATTGCGTATAGAACGTACCGGAGGTGCCTCCCATGAACGATACCGGGACAAACACGGCCATGAACACCAGCGAGGAGGTGATAACGGCTCCGCTGATCCCTTTCATGGCGTCGATGCTGGCCATGTAGGAGGAGCGGTAGCCGACGTCGAAACGGGCCTGCACCGCTTCCACCACGATGATGGAGTCGTCCACCACGGTACCGATCACCAGCACCAGGGCGAACAGGGTGATCAGGTTGATACTGAATCCGGCTATTGCCATGAAAGCGAAAGTACCCACCAGCGACACGGTGATACCTACCAGCGGAACCAGCGTGGAGCGCAGGTCCTGCAGAAAGACGTAGACCACCAGGATCACCAGGATGACTGCTTCGAACAAGGTTTTCACCACATTCCGGATCGAGGCGAACAGGAAGTCGTTGGCGCTCATCACCTGGGTCAGTTCGACCCCTTTGGGCAGGTCTTTGGCGGCTTCGGCCAGGAACTTGTCGATCTGCTGGTTGACTTCGGTCGCGTTGGAGCCGGCGGTCTGGAAGATCATACACGAGATCCCCGGATGGCCGTCCATCGTGCCGTGGTAGGCGTAGCTTTCCTGTCCCAGTTCGATGTCGGCGATGTCTTTGAGTTTCAGTACTTCGCCGTCTTCGGTGGAGCGGATCACGATTTCGCCGAACTCTTCCGGCAGGATCAATCGGCCGCGGTATTTCATCGTGTACTGGTAGGTCTCGTCGGAGTTTTCGCCGAACGAACCGGTCGCCGACTCGATGTTCTGCTCGGAGAGTGCCATGGTCACGTCGGACGGGATCAGGTTGTACTGCGCCATGACGTCCGGCTTCATCCAGATTCGCATACTGTAGTCGCCCCCCATGATCATCAGGTCGCCCACGCCGGTGATACGCAGGATCTCCGGTTTCAGGTTGATGCTCATGTAGTTGGCCAGGAAGGTTTCGTCATACGAGTCGTCCGGGCTGTAGAGCGAGAACATTTGCAGGATACTGGTCTGCCGTTTGGAGGTGGTCACCCCGACCTGGGTCACTTCGGCCGGCAGCTGGCCTGTGGCCCGCGATACGCGGTTCTGCACGTTGACCGCCGCCATGTCGGGGTCGGTCCCCTGTTTGAAGTAGACGGTAATGGTAACTGTCCCGGCGTTGGTTGCCGTAGAGGTCATGTAGGTCATGTCCTCCACCCCGTTGATCGCCTCTTCCAGCGGGGCGATAACGCTCTTTTGCAGTGTTTCGGCGCTCGCCCCGAAATAGGTGGTGCTGACCTGGATGGTCGGCGGCGCGATGTCGGGATATTGCTCGACGGGTAGGGTGAACAGCCCGATGATCCCCACCACTACGATCGCAATGGAGATAACCGACGAAAAGACGGGGCGTTCTATAAAATGTCTCAGGTTCATGAATTAGTCCTCCTTGGTTTGGTTATCCGCAGCGGCTGCGGCCGGAGCCGTTTTCGGCTTGATCGGCGTGCCTTCGCGGAGCAGGCCGACGCCTTCGGTCACGATCACTTCGCCCGGGGTCAGCCCTTCGTCTACGATAAATTCCTTGCCTCCGTTCACGCGGGTCACCTGCACCGGCGCGGACTGCGCTTTGCCGTCCACCACTTTATAGACGAACCTCTTGTCCTGTATTTCGTAAGTAGCCGACTGCGGGATCACCAGCGCATCGGTCTTTTCCACCGGGATAACTACGTTGCCCGTGCCGCCGCTGTGCAGCAGTCCCTCTTTGTTGGGGAACACGGCACGCAGGCTGACGGTACCCGTCGAACGGTCGATCACGCCGCTGATGGTTTCGATCTGCCCTTTGCTGGCATACTCCGATTGGTCGCTCAGCAGCAGGGCGATCGCCGGCATCTGCTTGAGTGCCTCATCTTTGGAGCCGTACTGACGGATCAGGCCCAGGAGCTGGTTCTCGGTCATGGAGAAGTAGACGTACATGTCCGAATTGTCGGAAACGGTGGTCAGCGGCTGCGGAATGGCGGAGCTGACCAGGGCTCCCACCCGGTAGGGCAGGGTGCCGACCACTCCGTCCGAGGGGCTTTTCACCACTGTGTACGAAAGATTGTTGCGCGCGTTCACCTCCTGCGCTTTGGTCTGCGCCAGCTGTGCTTGGGCCGCGAGCAGCGAGTTCTTGGCCGTGCTCAGGTCGAATTCCGAGATGACGTTCTGTTTGAAAAGTTCCTGTTTGCTGTCGTAAGTCAGCTGCGAGGTAGCCAGTGCGGCCTCAGCGGTCGCCACGTTGGCCTGGGCCGTCTGCAGGGCCGCCTGGTAAGGCACCTGGTCGATGATGAACAGCGGCTGGCCGCTCTTGACCCGTTGCCCTTCGGTTACGCACACTTTGGTCAGCGTGCCGCTCACCTGCGGATAGATATCGATATCCTGGCGACCGCGGATCGTTGCCGAATAGGCGCTGGAGAGCATCCTGTCCGTCGGGGCGACCGCCATCACTGCATATTCCGTTTCCATCTGTGCCGTCGGGGCCTCCTTGCAGCCTCCGGCAACCAAACAGCAGGTGGCCAATATGCCTGCCTGCTTCATCTTACCTAACATTTTGCCCATTTTTATGTAACCTGTTTGGAATTAAGCCACAAAGATAGGATATTTTCGGCATTGGAAAACTATTCGGAGTAAACTTAGTTTTGTTCATTTTCGGAACAATAACGGGTGGATGCTTTGTGAAAAGTATTAATTTTACTGCCATTATCATAAAAACGACGATGAAGCGGAAAAATTCGGAAATGGTTCTGGTACAGAAATCTTTCATTGCCGGTACCTACAATCTGACGTATACCACCAGCCGGTTGTGGAAGCTGGACGGGGGAGTCGTATTCATCTGCCGGGGGGGGACGGCTCGGATGAACATCGACCTGAAGGATTACGAGATCGTGGAGCACGCGCAGGTGGTACTCCTGCCCGGTTCGATCTTCCGGATAGACAGCCTGAGCGACGATTTCTCCATCTCTATTTTCAGCTTCCCGAGGGATATGTTCCGCGAGGCGTCGTTCCGGATGGAGCCCGGTTTTTTCGGCATCCTGAAAGAGCATCCGTACCTGCCGGCGGAAAATACGCAGGCTGCCGAAGGCCTGATGCAGGCCACGGCGGCCGTCTATGCGGACAGGGAGAACCGGTTCCGCAACCTGATCGCCAAAAACCAGCTCCAGTGTTTCCTGTTGGATATGTATGACAAATCGTACCGGTATTTCGGTCGAAAGCAGATCAAAGGGGGTAACCGGCAGGACGAGCTGTTCAAGAAATTCATGGCGTTGGTGCACGAGTTTTCGGCTTCGGAGCGCGAGGTGACTTTTTATGCCGACAAGCTCTGCATCTCGACCAAATACCTGACCGCCATCTGCCGCCGCGTGAACGGCGACTCTGCCAAAATGATCATCGACAGTTTCGCCCTGCTGGAGATCAAGGTGTTGCTGCAATCCACGGAACTGAGCATCCAGGAGATTTCCGACCGGCTCAACTTTCCCGATCAGTCCTACATGGGGCGCTATTTCAAGCGGCACGAGGGTGTCTCGCCCAAAGAGTACCGGAGCAGTGCGTTTATCGACTTTTAATCCGGTTTATTCGATGTCGGTATCAAGGTCTAACTCACATTGCGTTGGCCCGTACATTTTTCGACACACCGGTTTTTACATCCGTCCCGATCGGGACTGCCGATTTTATCTTCTCCCAGCGGTTGGTAAACAACAGGGGGCGGTCTCAAGACGTTGTTTCTGTTCCTGAGCCGAAAACAGCGAATAAGGTTCATTATTGAGCGGAAGCAGTTCTGGCCCTTTGTTTTCTGCATCTATATTTAATGTATTTGGCATATTAAAGTATATAGATGCGATTTTTATTCTACCAAAAAGTTCTTGATAGTTTAATATGGTTTATTGTGTAAAGTTTTTAGAATTAACCGGATTGAATCCTATGTGCGGGGTGCCATGTGGACGGGAATCTGATTTCCGTCTGCTTCGTGAAAGTGGGGGAGTTAACGCGAGGTAGGTCAGGTGTTCTGTCTTTCGGATCCGGCGCGCAAGTTGGCATCACGTATGCCGGTAAGCCGACACAAATTTATGACATATGTTTTTTTTACCGATTCCTGACCGGCTCGGTTTATTCCGGAAAGAACCTCCAGTTTACACAGGAATACCCGATGTGGAATCCAGTTTTTTCGGCGGGTGTGAAGATGTTGTTTTGCTGTCGGACAATCATGGGCTGTCCGGGTATTCCGGGTTATATTTAGGTGTCTTACCTTTTATCGTAAATCATGGATCGAGTTCAATAGAGTTGCTTTATATGTGTCGTATCGATAGTTGTTTGATATTAGTTCTTTAGCAGCTTGGCCGATTTGCGTGCAATAGGTTGCGTCATCAAGCAGAGCGAAATGAGCGGCGTACTCTTCGGGCGTATTGGCCACCAACAGGTGGACTCCGTCTACGGCCTGTTGGATCGGCTCAGCGGCCAATGTACTCAGAATGTTGACTTTGCCCAGGGCCATTGTTTCGAGTACTTTGTTTTGCATTCCTCCCCCTGTCTGCATCGGGGCGACTATGGCCCGCACGCTGTTGAGAATAAGATAGGGATCGTCTACAAATCCGGTAAGCGTTATCCGGCCGTCTTGCTTGGCCAGCTGGCGTAGCTTTTGGCCTGGATCTGCCCCTACGACAATCAACCGTGGCGCATTCGCCAGGCGGGTATGGACGTTTTCGTAGTACCACATCAAGGCATCGACATTGGGTTGGTAGTCCATCTTGCCGAAAAAGGCCACCGCGTCTTGGTATTGAGGATCTGTGGCGCGGTAGTCGAACAGAAATTCTTTGACGGCCATCGGTGTCCACAGCGTAGGGCCTGTGTCGGCCCAATGTTGGGCCTCTTCGCGGTTGACGTACCATGTCAGGTCGGCCCGGGCGACGCTTTGAGATTCGTAGCGCATCAGTCGTTTGGCTTCGATTTTATAGAGCATACGCCAAAACGACGATACGGTCTTTTCGGCAGATCGGGTATAGTTTAATCCGATCGAATCGACCATGTCGATCACTCGCAGGGACTGGGGTTTGACTTGTTCGAGGTAGGGAACCATACGTATGATCGTCGCCACGGCCAAATCTACGTCCGCTCCCATACGTTGTACGGCTCGGCGCACTTTGCCGAACGAAAAGTAGGCGCATTGGATCGGCCGGCTACTGATCAACCCGATCAGGGCATTGAGATAGAAGCGCCATTTCGGAGCCGAAAAGTAACAGTACTCCACCGCGTGGGTTTCGTAAAACGCACGTTCCTGGTCTGTGATGGGCTGTTCGGACACAACAACGATTTTTGTGTCGAACTCGGCACACAAAATTTTAGCTACATTGATGGTCTTGATAGCATATCCTCCCACGGTGGGGAAAAGATGTCGCGGCAAGATCAGCAAACATTTTTTTTTCATCGAACAAGCAACTGTTTTATCTTTTCAGCGGAATCGCTCCAATGTAAGAACTTGCTCAAGTGCATCTCTTTTTGAGAGTGATCCACCACAAAGGTACAAATATTCTTCAGGGCCGCTGAAATGGCCTTTTTGTTGGTCGGATCCACTAACAACGCCAATGTCCCCGTCACTTCGGGGATCGAGGTGGTCGAGGAACAGACCATCGGTGCCCCGCATGCCAAGGCTTCGAGCACCGGAATGCCGAACCCTTCGCTGAGCGACACAAAGACAAATGCCCGGCACCGTAAATATATGTCGGCCAGCTCTTCGTCGGTGATGCCTGGGGGTAGGAATCGGATCCGGTCGGTAGCGCGCGCACGAAGCGGCGAGCGGGATGGAAGGCCCCCGACGACCAGCGTTTGGTCGGGCAACAGTTCTTCAAACGTATCGAGCAGCAACGGCAGGTTTTTGCTCGGTGCGTCGCCCGACAGGGTGAAGTAAAAATCTGCACGGGCTTCGGGTTTTGGGCGACTTTCGACCACGCGATAAAAGGTGTCTATGCAGTTGTAGGTGACTTCCACGTTCGAGATCCCCAGCAGATGTTCGATCTCGTCGGCCGAATAGCGTGACACGCTGGCGCAGCGGTCGATCCGCCTGTGGCCCCATCGCAGCACCGAACGGCGGTAGGTACGCCCGATTTTTTGGCGCAGCGTCGAGCGCCCCTCGGTTGGGTGCATGAAGATTAGGTCGTGAATCGTGGCGACTAACCGTATTTTGCGTTTCAGGAACAGTGGAAATGTATTGGCTCCGCACCACAGCACGTCGAGCTTATCGCGCCGGGCCATTCGAGGAAGGTACCACTGTTCGGCCAGAATCTCGTTTCCCGTCGGGAGGCGGCGTTCAATGAAGTTGGGGGGCAGTGGTTCGGAGATCGGTTGGTGGGTATATAGAAAATAAGTATTCTCGCGGTCTGAGGCTGCCAGACAGCGGGTAATTTCACGTATGTAGCGCCCCATGCCTCGCGTGGAGGCGGTGGCCAGGCTGTAGTCTATCCCTATTTTCATAACTCGTCTATCGTGCTGCGTACTTGGCCTAATGTATGTTTGAGTGTGAAATGCTCAAGGTATAACTCGCGCGAGCGCTCGCCCAGACGTTTTCGAAGATTGGGGTCGGCGATCAACTTGTTGATTGCTTCGGCTGCTTCGTTTACCCCGCGTACTAAAAAACCGTTCTCATGCTCGCGTACCAGCTCGGGTATTCCGCCCACGGGCGATGCCACAATCGGCAATCCCCATTTCATGGCATCGATTACCGTAAAGGGGCAGTTTTCGAAGTGTGATAACAAAATATAAAGATCCGCATGACTGTAATAACGATCTACTTCGGTCTGAAAACCGTGTGCGCGGATTTGGTCATTGCATTGTCCAGCCAGCCAGGCGTCCATGAGTCCGGTCCCCACCACATCGAGCGTGGCCTGTTGGGCTGAAAAACGTCGTACTGCCTCTACGGTTTCTTTCAGTCCTTTCGATCGGTCGACACGACCCAAAAACAACACACGCAATGGCCCTTCCGCTCTTGTTTCCGGTGAGTGGTACGTGTCGCGCACTCCATTGTGGATCGTTCGGCTCCGCGATCGGAACAGTTTTTGTTCGCCGAGCGAATGGTTCGATACGTGAATTACTCTCCGGGCAAAAGTATAGCTCATGTGCAGTAGTGCAATGTATACCGCCCTTTTCCACCACGGATTGACATTCCGGTTGGTCGTATGGCGGTAGACCACAATGTGAACTCCTCGCCGAGCCAGACAAGGGGCCATAAAAATCGTACTGCCGCCGTTTAGTACCACTGTATCAATCCCACGTTGGCGGATCAGGCGCTTGACTTGCCGCATTTGGGACCACCAATGGTTTACGGGCAGCACGATGGTTTGCTCCGGATCGAGCCGCGAAGCCAAGACTGTATCGCACACGGCAAAGCAAGCTCCGTCTAGCTGTGAGAGCACCTCGGCTGCAAACGTTTCTCCGCCGCCAAAAAAGGGTGCATTACTAACCACTAAAATTTTTTTTGTACTCATAATATTTGATCCTAAGATGTTTTAATAAATAGTATACCAGCCACGCAAAAACGCTAAAACGCAATATGACGTGAAAATCATACGAGAACCAGTTGGCCGAATAGAGTAACACAATCATAGCCAGCAACCGCCACAGCATCGAATCCGACAAGTAACTCCGCCGTATAAATTCTCCCAGCAAAAACCCGAACAGCAGCACTCCTGCGTAGCCCCACATCATATAGGCCCCCGCCAAACACAATCCGCCGCCGCCGTTGGTCGTTTTGGTCGAGATAATCAGAGGATACTTCATATCGAGAGGCAGGTAGGTGGCCGGAACCACTGATTCCGCAAAAAAGCCCATATTGAGCCGCAGCCGATCCGTAAAGTCTATCTTATCATCTTCGACCAACCCGATCGCCGCCGCCGACACGTAGAGGTTGTCGGCGTGGTGCGACAAAATAAACTCTTCTTGCTCTGAAAACAACTTGTTCCACTCGAACCTATCACCCATTTTTATCGCGTTGACCCCCAGCATTCCGACATAAGCCGCCACCACGCCGACAACGATCCATCGCACATGGATCCGACCGTCCAAAAATAACAAAAAGAAGATAAAACCCAACGGAGCCAATAACACCCTGTAGCCCCGCGTAACGCAATAATATAACAGCCCCACAAAAAGTATGGTATAGATTACCCTGCGAACAGCTTTGCTGCCAACCACAAAATAAGTAAAGAACATAAAGAGCAACATAAACATCGGTAGCGCGCTGTTGCTCTCCAAGTTCTCCATGTAGGCCTGATAGGGGTTTTCAGCTCCCAGTACATTGGTTCCTTGCCGAATGACTATCGTAAATATGGCAAATAGAAACACAATAAAAAACACTTGTTTCCACGGTTCGCATTCGATGCGGATCGTATCCTGAAGACGAATCTTGTGGGGGTTATAATTGTGTGTGGCTGAAAGTGTCAGACCGGCATAGAAGAGGTAGAACAGGTAGAGTACCTGGCAAAAGAGCGGATAGCTTTGGTATTCGCTGTGCTCGGAGAGTTGGCTCCCGCTGTAGAAATAGGGAATCAGGTACGAAAAATAGAGAAAGACATAGAGTGTCAGGATCAGCAGCATCTGGGCGTTCCGGAATCGCACCACCAGGTAGGCTTGCATCAGGCACACCAACGGCACGACATAATAAAACGTATCCCAGCCCGCCTCGCTCATCACCCATAATGGCAAGGCGAACAACACCAACAGCAGCCCAAAACAGAACCGCACGCGAAAAGCGAGTTGTGGGTCGTTGAATAATTTCATCTTTACCGTTTAATCCGGCGTGCCGCCTTTATCAACCCTTTCCCCAGGGGCGAGAAAGCAAACCGGATTTTTAAAGGTAACGCTTTTTTGCGGCATCGCGCAAAAATGGTCCGCATTTCGGCCTCGATTTCCCATCGACCGCCGTACATCAGGTAGGCAAAGTATTCGTGAAGAATAAAAAAGTCGGCTGCCGCCCTCAGATTGTCGTTTGGAGTGTCGAAGTAGCGGTCGATCCAACGCAGGTAGGGGATCATCGAGGCAACTTTGGCAGGATTGCGCGAATTGATCGTCGAGTTGGGGTATTGGATATAGTTATAGATCGGTTCGGTGGTATAGGCCGCTGTTTTACG
>CAZAPI010000022.1:0-17070 GCA_964486945.1 uncultured Rikenella sp.
TGGCCGTACCGGTCTTGTTTCCGTCGGGCGCGGTCGGGGTCTTGCCTCTGCGGTTTCATTGTCTGGCTCCCGGTCTTCGGAAAGTAGGGCGTGGAGTGATACTGGTCGTGCTCCTGCGTGCCGTTGTAGCGGAATGTTCCCGGTCCGGAGGCGATAATGTCGAAGGCGTGCTCGTAAGTTATGCGCAGGAAGCGGCGGCGTGCAGGGTGATGAAAAGAGTTCGGAGCATAAAAACGGTGAGTCTGGTTTTATGCTCCGAAGTAACTGAAAATACCTTATTGTTTTTTGACCTTCCGCAATTCGAAGTCGGGCCCGAGGTAGACCCGCCGGACGAATTCGTCGGCCGCCAGCTCCTCTGCCGTCCCGGTGCGGATCACCTTTCCTTCCACCAATATATAAGTGCGGTCGGTAATCGAGAGAGTCTCGTGTACGTTGTGGTCGGTGATGATGACTCCGATGTTCTTCTCTTTGAGCGAGGCCACGATCGACTGGATTTCGGCTACGGCGATCGGGTCCACGCCCGCGAACGGTTCGTCGAGCAGGATGAATTTCGGGTTGATGGCCACGGCGCGGGCGATCTCGGTCCGCCGCCGTTCGCCCCCGGAGAGCTGTTGGCCGAGGCTCTTGCGCACTTTCTGCAACGAAAACTCTTTGATGAGGTATTCGATCCGTTCGCGCTGGTACTCCTTGGAGTAGTCGGTCATCTGGAGCACCGCTTTGATGTTGTCCTCGACGGAGAGCCGCCGGAACACCGAAGCCTCCTGGGCCAGGTACCCGACACCCAATTGCGCCCGCCGGTAAACGGGTTCCTTGGTGATCTCCAGGTCGTTGAGGAAGATCTTTCCGTCGTTGGGCTTGATCAGGCCCACGGTCATGTAGAACGTGGTGGTCTTGCCGGCTCCGTTGGGCCCGAGCAGTCCGACGATCTCGCCTTGCTGGACGTCGATCGAGACTTCGTTCACCACGGTGCGGGATTTGTATTTCTTGACGAGGTCCTGCGTCCAGAGGCGCATGTTCTCGTTCGGTGCGTTGATCTCCAGTGGGTTTTCCATGGTCGTTCGTTTTACGGCATCAGCCGGTATGGTTTCCGCGCCAGCGGGCGGGGCGCAGCTTCTCCCTGCGGCCCGACCGCAATGAATTGCGAACCTTCCCGCGGGTGCGTCCCGGCATACTACACCACCCCTTCGCGGAGGATGTCGTGGATATGGATAATGCCGCAGTAGGCATCGTTCTCTTCCGGATCGGTAACGAGCAACTGCGTGATCTTATTTTGTTCCATCAGTCGGAAAGCTTTTACTGCCAGCTCGTCCGCCGGGATGGTTTTGGGCGACACCGACATGATGTCCCGCGCCTGTACTGCCGTGATGTCCTTGCCGCTCTGGAGCATGCGCCGCAGGTCGCCGTCGGTGATGATCCCCACCAGCTTGCCCGAAGCCGGGTCGACCACCGCTGTGGCTCCCATCCGCTTGCCCGAAATCTCGATGATGACCTGGTTGAGGCCGGCATCCGGAGTCACCCGCGGAGCTTCCTCTCCCGACATGATGTCCCGCACCGTGGTGTAGAGCTTTTTGCCCAAAGCCCCGCCTGGATGGAATCGGGCGAAGTCCTGTGCCGTGAAGCCCCGCATCTTGAGCAGGGTCATTGCCAGCGCATCCCCCATCACCATCTGGGCCGTGGTGCTGGAGGTCGGTGCCAGGTTGTTCGGGCACGCCTCCTCTTCGACCGTGGTGTTCAGTACTTTGTCGCTGTGCTGGGCCAGGAACGAATCGAGGTTGCCTACCATTCCGATCAGCAGGTTGCCCATCTGTTTGATGAACGGCACCAGCACCTTGATCTCCGGTGAGTTGCCGCTCTTGGAGATGCAGAGGATGATGTCGTCCGGCTGGATGATCCCCAGGTCGCCGTGGATGGCATCGGCGGCGTGCATGAAGATTGCCGGGGTTCCGGTGGAGTTCAGCGTAGCGACGATCTTGTTCGCAATGATGGCGCTCTTGCCGATCCCGGTGATGATCAGCCTTCCTTTGCTGCGGAAGACGGTGTCGGCGATCTCAACGAATCCCGCGTCGATATATTCCGCGAGCCTTTCGACGGCCGCGCATTCGGTGCGGATGATGTTCCGGGCGAATTCTATGGTGTTTTCGGGAGTCACTTTCGGTTGATTTTTAGACAAAGGTAGTTGGATTTCGTGAAAAATCGCTACCTTTATTGTTGCCTGTGCCCGGGCGGGCCTCTTTTCGGGGCGGGCGCAGGGGTTATTCACGGCTTCCATTATCAAGGCAAAGTTATGTCTCAGTATCCGACATCCGACATTCTGTACGAGAGCCTGAAACGGCATTTCGGCTTCTCGCAGTTCAAAGGTAACCAGGAAAAGGTGATCCGCAATGTACTGGCGGGGAACGACACGTTCGTGCTGATGCCGACCGGGGGGGGCAAGTCGCTGTGCTACCAGCTGCCGGCGCTGATGATGGAGGGGGTGGCGATTGTCATCTCGCCGCTGATCGCCCTGATGAAGAACCAGGTGGATGCCATGCGGACGTTCGCCATGGAGGACGGGGTGGCCCATTTCCTCAATTCGTCGCTCAACAAGAGCGCGGTGCAGCGGGTGCGGGAGGATGTGCTGGCGGGGAAGACCAAGCTGCTCTATTTTGCGCCGGAGTCGCTGACCAAGGAGGAAAATGTCGAGTTCCTGCGGAAAATCAAGGTGTCGTTTTATGCGATTGACGAGGCGCATTGTATCTCGGAGTGGGGGCATGACTTCCGGCCGGAGTACAGGCGTATCCGACCGATCATTGCCGAGATCGGGCAGGCGCCGGTCATTGCCTTGACGGCCACGGCCACGCCGAAAGTGCAGCTGGATATACAGAAAAACCTGGGGATGCAGGACGCCAAGGTGTTCAAATCGTCGTTCAACCGGGCGAACCTTTACTACGAGGTGCGGCCGAAGGTGAACGCCGCCAAGGAGATCATCAAATATATCAAGCAGAATCCGGGCAAGAGCGGGATCATTTACTGCCTCTCCCGGAAGAAGGTGGAGGAGCTGGCCGAGCTGCTGGTGGTCAACGGGATCAAGGCATTGCCTTATCATGCGGGGATCGACGCGGTGACGCGGGCGGCCAACCAGGACAAGTTCCTGATGGAAGAGGGGGATGTGATCGTGGCCACCATCGCTTTCGGGATGGGGATCGACAAACCGGATGTACGGTACGTCATACACTACGATATTCCGAAGTCTTTGGAAGGATACTACCAGGAGACCGGGCGCGCGGGGCGCGACGGAGGGGAGGGACATTGCATCACCTTTTACAGCTACAAGGATGTCCAGAAGCTCGAAAAGTTCATGCAGGGCAAGCCTGTGGCCGAACAGGAGATCGGAAAGCTCTTGCTTCAGGAGACGGTGTCGTACGCCGAGAGCGCGATGTGCCGCCGCAGGATGCTGCTGCACTACTTCGGAGAGCAGTACGACAATCCGAACTGCGGCTGCTGCGACAACTGCTGCAACCCGCGCGAGGAGTTCGAGGGGCGGGAGTTCATGCGGCTGATGCTCGAAACGCTGGAAGCGATCGGGGCAGGATTCAAGGCCGATTATCTGGAGGGGATACTGTTGGGGAAGGTGACCAACCTGAATAAGTCATACAAACACCATAAGCTGGAGCTGTTCGGGGCTGGGGCCGACCACGACGCGCAGTTCTGGAGCGCAGTCATCCGGCAGGGACTTATCCTGGGCTTGGTGGACAAGGATATCGAAAACTACGGATTGCTCTCCATCAGCGAGACGGGGCGGGCGTACCTGGCTCCGGGCGGGGCGTACAGCGTGAAGCTGGTGGCCGACCACCGGTATGAAGATACGGACGACGACGATTCGCTGGCGCCCCACGGCGGAGGCCGGAACGCTGCCGGGGGCGGAGCGGCGGACCCGATCCTGTTCTCGATGCTGACGGACCTGCGCAGGGAGGTGGCCAAAAAACACGGCCTGCCGCCGTTCGTGATCTTCTCGGAACCGTCGCTGGAGGATATGACGATCCAGTATCCGGTGACACTCGAAGAGATGCAGAATATCACCGGGGTCGGGGCCGGGAAGGCGAAACGGTACGGGCTTCCCTTTACGCAGCTCATTGCGCGGTATGTGGAGGAGAATGGGATCGAGCGGCCGCAGGAGATGGTGGTCAAAAGCGTGGTCAATAAAAGCGGCAACAAGGTCTTTATCATCCAGAGCATCGACCGCAAGATGGATTTCGAGGACATCGCGGACGCGAAAGGGCTGGGAATGGACGAACTGATGGACGAGATCGAGGCGATCGTGGGATCGGGGACGCGGCTCAATATCGACTATTATATCAACGAGATGGTGGACGAGGACAAGGTGCTGGACATCATCGACTACTTTACGGAGGTGGCGCAGACCGACTCGGTGGCCGACGCGGTGCGGGAGCTGGGCGCGGATTACACGGAGGAGGAGATCCGGCTGGTACGGGTCAAGTTCCTCTCCGAGGCGGGGAATTAAACGTTCGCAGACGATAAAAACCGGTTGGCTTTTGCCGCCTCGCAGGCAGTCGTTGCCGGGATAAACTTTGCATACGGGCAACCGACACCGCCGTGGAGTGCGGCCTCCTTCAAGAGAATGACTGAGGGGACAACTTGCATATGGCAGGTAGGCCCTGAAGACCGAACCTGTTTCGGTGCGGGGGAGTGTCGGAGCAGAGACACTTGTCCGTAATCACTTCTTGCAGGGTCACGGACACGGCGGACACGGCATCCCGGCCGTTGTTCGGGATGGCGACGATTATGCCGGGCGATACGACGCTGACCCCGGAGCCGTGTTTCGCAATCACCGGTCCGGACAGCAGAATCCATCGGATCGACGGTAGTGAAGTTCCGTTGTCGGGAGTGCAGATACGAGCCTTTGCAACGGCAATGGGAAATGCTTGGCTTTATATCTGAACGAGCGGGAGGAACGGATGGTGGCCGGCCGGATCTTCGATAGCGCGTCACGTTCGGCGAAGACGCAGGCTCGGAAAAGGAGCCGTTTGGCAATAATGATTAAGACGCAAGGAATGGATGAAGTAAGGGCGAAAAAACACTTGGGTCAGCATTTTCTGACCGACCTGAATATTGCGCGGCGGATCGCGGAGGCACTCACCCCGGCTTCCGTTCCGGGCGAGATTTCGAGTGTGCTGGAGGTCGGGCCGGGGATGGGAGTGCTGACGCAGTTCCTGCTGCCGGTTTACGGCGACCGGCTCACGGTGGCGGAGATCGACGGCGAAAGCGTGGACTATCTGCGCGTGCATTACCCGGGCCTCAATATTATAGAGGGGGACTTTCTGCGGATGGATCTGGCGGCCCTTTATCCGGCCGACCGCTATCCGGGCGGGGTGAATGTGATCGGGAATTTTCCGTATAATATCTCGTCGCAGATATTTTTCAAAGTGCTGGACCATAAGGATATGGTGCCGGAGGTGGTGGGGATGATCCAGAAAGAGGTGGCGGTTCGTTTGGCTTCGGCTCCGGGCGGGAAAGAGTATGGTATCCTGAGCGTGTTGTTGCAGGCCTATTATGACATCGAATACCTGTTCACCGTACCGCCGGGGGTGTTCAATCCGCCGCCGAAAGTGCAGAGCGCAGTCATTAGGCTGCGGCGGAATGGCATCTCGTCTTTGGACTGCGACGAGGCGCTGTTCAAGCGGATCGTCAAGGCGACGTTCAACCAGCGGCGCAAAACGGTACGGAATTCGCTGGGCTCTTCATTCCCGGAGGTGCTTCGCGCGGTGGCCGAGGGGCGGGTCGAGGCGCACCCGTTTTTCGGGCTGCGGCCGGAGACCTTGTCGGTGGCGCAGTTTGTGGAACTGACCCGGTGGGTGCAGGCCATACCGGATAATGACAAGCAGGAGTAATACCATGTCGCACGATCACGATCACGGGCACGGCCATATGCACAGCCATGCGGCGACGGGGAATATCGCCGTCGCCTTTTTTATCAACCTCGGATTCGCCGTTGTCGAGCTGGTCGGAGGGCTGTGGACAAACAGTATCGCCATTCTTTCGGACGCCTTCCATGACTTCGGGGACAGCCTGTCGCTAGCCGTGGCGTGGCGGTTGCAGAAAGTATCGGAACGGCCCAGCGACGCGCGGTACAGCTACGGCTACAAACGGTTCTCGCTGCTGGGGGCTTTGTTCATTTCGACGGTATTGCTCGTGGGGTCGGTCTTTATCATCGAAGAGTGTGTTGGAAGGGTCGTCGCCCCGCAGGAACCGAATGCGGAAGGGATGTTCTGGCTGGCCATTTTCGGAGTGCTGGTCAATGGATTTGCGGCGTTGAGGCTTAAGAAAGGAGGCTCGATCAGCGAACGCGCCGTGATGCTCCACATGATGGAGGACGTTTTGGGGTGGATCGCCGTGCTGGTGGTCAGCGTAGTGATGCTCTTCGTGGAAGTTCCCGTGCTCGACCCGCTGCTCTCGATCGGGATTTCGTGCTGGGTGCTCTATAACGTTTACCGGAACCTGAAAGCCACGTTCCGCGTGTTGTTGCAGCATACGCCCTCGGAGATCGACGCCGGGAAACTGGAGCGGGAGATCGTGGCGCTGCCCGGCGTGCAGTCGATCCACGACCTGCACCTGTGGAGCCTCGACGGGGAACATAATATCAGCACACTGCATGTGGTGACGGACGGCCCGGTGGTCTGTGCCGACCAGATAAAGCTGAAAACGGAGATCCGGGAGATCTGCGTCCGGAATGGCATAGAACATGCCACTATCGAGTTCGAGACGGCAGGCGAAGATTGCGGCTTGAGCCATTGCTCGCATTGATACCTATGGAATTCGAATACCGGACATTGAATTTTCCGCCCGATTACGACGGGCCGGTGGTCGCCACGCTGATCCGGGCTCCGCTCCCGGAGAACGATACGGGGCGGGCGGTGCTCTATATCCACGGCTATATTGACTATTTTTTCCAGGAGCACATGGCTGAGGAGTTCGTGGCGCACGGCTACCGGTTCTATGCCGTGGAGCTGCGCAAATACGGCCATTCGCTGCTGGAGGGGCAGCATCCGGATTTCGCCCGGTCGATGTACGAGTATTATCCGGATGTGACGGAGAGCATCCGGCGCATTTTGGGCGATGGGGCAAGGGAGATCGTCTTGCTGGGCCATTCGACGGGCGGCTTGCTGGCGGCCTTGTATGCCGACGACGGGCCTGCCGCTGAGCGGGCGGCGGTGAAGTGCGTGGTGCTGAACAGCCCGTTCCTGGAATTCAATACCACGTGGTTCAAAAAACATGTCCAGATACCGCTGGCGGCACTGGTGAGCGTCGTGCTGCCTTTCGCGCACAAAAGGAACGAGCTGCCGCCGCTCTATGCCAAGAGCGTGCATACGCATTACCGGGGCGAGTGGCATTTCGACACGGCGCTGAAGCCGATCGAAGGGATTCCGCTCTACTTTTCGTGGCTGCGGGCGGTGCGCGCCGGGCAGCGGAGAGTCAGGCGGGGGCTGCGTATCGGGGTGCCGGTGCTGGTGATGAGCTCCGACAAGTCTTATTTCGGGAAGGAGTGGAGCGACGAGTTGTTCCGTTCGGACTCGGTGTTGAACGTGGAGGATATCCGGAAGTTTGCGCCGAATTTAGGGCCTGACGTAACCTATGTGCAAGTCAGAGACGGGATACACGACCTGTTCTTGTCGAGGAAACCGGTGAGAGCCGAGGCGTTCCGGTTGGTGTTCGACTGGCTGGGGCGGATGTTGGGCGAATGATTTTTGGCGGGGCGGACGAAACCTGCGGCGGCCCTATTTTCGGTGGATGTTCGGCTGGCTTGCGGAATAGTGGGTCCCGTGACAGTGGCGGCGCGCACTGTGGGCGAAGACATTGCCGGCCTCCGCACGGTGCGGCTTCGGACAATGGCCTCGCAGGGCGAAAGGTCGGGATGGTTCGGAAAAGGCTGCGGGATTCGGAGATTCGGGTCAACCCGAATCTCCGAATCCCGCAGAAAAACCTGAGTGCGGATGAAGGGACTCGAACCCCCACGCCGGTCAAGGCACCAGATCCTAAGTCTGGCGTGGCTACCAATTACACCACATCCGCTGGTATCGTGTCCGCAAAAGTAATCAAAAAGGGGGAAACTGCCAAGGCCGGTTTAGCGGCAGACCGCTTCCAGCATGGCGATATATTGCCCGATCCCCTTTTCGATCTCGTCCACCCGCACGAACTCGTCCGCGCTGTGCGACCGCGCCGAGTCGCCCGGCCCCATCTTGAGCGATGGTATCGACAGTAGCGCCTGATCCGAGGTGGTCGGCGAGCCGTAGGTTTCGCGTCCCAGCGCTATGCCTGCCGCCACGATCGGGTGCGACGGGTCGATGTAGGAGGGTTTCAGTCGCGTGGAGCGCGGGAAAACGTCCGATTCCACATGTTTCCGTACGATCTCCAGCACCTCCTCGTTCGTGTAGCGGTCGGTCACCCTTATGTCTACCGTAAAGCGGCACTCCGCCGGCACCACGTTATGCTGTGTCCCTGCGCTGATGATCGTCACGTTCATCCGAACGTTCCCGAATAGCTCCGACTCCTGCGGGAACCGGTAGGTGCGGAACCATTCGATGTCTTTCACCGCTTTGTAGATCGCGTTCTCCCCTTCGTCGCGCGCCGCATGGCCTGCCTTGCCGTGGGCCACGCAGTCCAGTACCATCAAACCCCGCTCGGCGATTGCCAGGTGCATTTCGGTCGGCTCCCCGACGATGGCGAAGCTCAGTTCGCCCAGCCGGGGCAATATGCTTTCGATGCCGTTCTGTCCCGACACCTCCTCTTCGGCTGTCAGGGCGAGGCAGAGGTTGTATTTCAGCTCCTCGGCTTCGTAGAAGTGCAGAAACGTTGCGATGAGCGACACCACGCTGGCTCCGGCGTCGTTGCTTCCTAAACCGTAAAGTTTACCGTCCGCGATATCGGGGCTGAATGGGTCGCGGGTCCAGGCGCTGTTGGGTTTGACGGTGTCGTGGTGTGAGTTGAGCAGGATGGTCGGTCGGGTCGGATCGAAGTTCCGGTTGTATGCCCACACGTTGTTGTGCTCGCGCTGCACGTCCCGCACGCCCTCGCCGGTCAGGAACGCGGCCAGTAGGTCGGCGGTCAGGTTCTCTTCCCGGCTGTAAGACGGGGTGGCGATCAACCGCTGCAATAGCTTGATATATTTGTCCATAATGCAATTATTCGTTGGATTTTGCACTTCCGGCTACAACAAAGCGGCCCGTTGAGTTTTGGATTATGCCGGAGCCGACCGGTGCCGCCGGGTGCTCCAGCCGGGCTGTAACTACCCTTATGCGCCCCCGCTGGCTCCGGCTCCACCTGTTGCGCCAAATATAAGGGGTTCAACAGACTGGACTCCCCGGCAGACGCTCGAAAATTTGGCTTCGGACTTTCTCCTTGCGCTTCTGTTCGGCCCGTCCAACTTTAAGGAGGCACAGCTCGGAAATCCGCCGGGCCCGCTTTGTTGTAGCCGGAAGTGCAAAATCCAACGGTTGAAAAATCAGCGGATGCCCCGGCGGTTCAATTCCGCCGCATAGGCTGCCGCATTCCGGTTATGCTCCGGCAAAGTCCGTGCAAAAGCGTGCCGGCCCGAAAAATCCGCCTTTGCGCAGAAATAGTAATAGTTATGCTTTTGGCCCTCGTCCGCATAGGCCAGCGTCGCATCCAGCGCCGCGATGGGCGGCACGCAGATCGGTCCCGGCGGCAGTCCCGCATATTTATAGGTGTTGTACGGCGAATCGTATTGCAAATGCTTATTCAGCACCCGCCGGATCGACGGGTCGCCCAGCGCGAACTTCACCGTCGGATCCGCCTGTAACGGCATCCCGGCCCGCAAACGGTTCGCATAGACCCCCGCCACCTGTGTCATTTCGCCCTTGAACTTCGTCTCCTCGATCACGATGGAGGCTATCGTCGATATTTGTTCCGGCGTGTAGCCCAGCTTCTTGGCCTGCGCGCGCCGCTCGTCGTTCCAGAAACGGTCGTGCTCCTTCTTCATCCGCGCCACGAACTCCTCCGGCGTCATCGTCCAGTAAACCTCGTAAGTGTTCGGGATAAAGAGCGACGGGAAGGTTGCCTTAGTCAGCCCCGTTTTGCGGATAATATTCGTGTCCCGTAAGGTCTTCAGGATCGTCAGCGAGTCCGCCTCGATATATTTCGACACCACTCCCGCCAGCCGGTCCATCGTCCGGATGTTGTTGAACGTCAGCCGGACCGGGGTCTGTCGCCCGTAACGGAAATCAGCCAGCGCCGTGCGGTACGACGTTCCGTTCTTGAGCGCATAGTTCCCGGCCTGCACGCTGTCCATGTCGTTCGACCGGGCGTAAGACTCCCATTTGCGGATGTTCTTCACGTAACCGCTGTCGGCCAGCATCCGGCTCAATTCGTCGAAAGTCGTTCCCGTACTCACCTGCACGGTGCCGCTGCGGACGATGGCCGTGCCGAAACGGTAGTCGTACTGCTTCCAGCCGATCGCCCCGGCGATCACAACCAGGATCAGGGCCAGCGCCGCAATCATGGCGATGCCGCGGGCCGAGAGTTTCCGGTGTTTGCCTTTCGCGGTTTTTTTGCGGCGGGAGGTCTTCGTCTTTGCCATGGAGGGGAATTCTTGTTTTGCAAAGCCAAAGGTACGCAAAAAACGAAAATCGCCGGCGCGGGTTGGGGAAATCGGAAAAATGGCTTACTTTTGTGGCGTGGGTAAGTCTTGTACGACCAGCTCCTGCTGAATCCCCCAGGGCCGGAAGGCAGCAAGGGTAGGCGGTCGCAGCGGTGCGATGCAAGTAGCTTGCCCACTTTTTTTATTTCCGGCAGGGTAGTGCGCGCGCTTTCCGCGAAACCATTTATTCATTACCTTTGTGCCATGATAATCAAGTTATATCCCGAAAATCCCAACGAACGCACAGTGCGGCAGGTGGCCGATATTCTTCGCGGCGGCGGGGTGATCGTTTATCCTACCGATACGGTCTATGCTTTGGGGTGTGCGCTGGACCAGCCCAAGGCGATCGAGCGGCTGCGGACCATACGCGGCGGCAAGGATTCCACGGAGATGTCCATCGTCTGCTCCGAGATCGGCGAGGTGGCCGAATACGCCAAAGTGGACAACCTGGTCTTCAAACTGCTCAAACGGAACCTGCCGGGGCCGTTCACCTTTATCCTGCCCGCCTCGTCGCGGATCTCCGACAAGGTGATGATCGGGCGTAAGACTGTGGGGGTCAGGATTCCGGACAACTCCATTGCGCAGGCTGTCGTGCGGGAGCTGGGGATGCCGCTGGTGACCACCTCCGTGCGGACGGACGATGTGGGGGAGGAGATCGAATATATTACCGACCCGGAGCTGATCCACGAACGCTATCCGGCGGTGGATGCGGTGATCGACGGCGGCATGGGAGACAATTCCGCCTCTACGGTGGTGGACTGTACCGTCAGCGGCGAGGTGGAGATCGTGCGGCAGGGACGGCAGGAACTCGAATTTTAACGGTTATGGACGAAAAAGAACGCAGACAAAAATACAGGGGAGAGCTGCTCACGGGCGGCATGGTGCTCGGGCTGGCGATGTTCCTGATCCTGGTATTGCAATACTTGGCCCGGAACGCCGGGGGATTTCTGGCCGGTTTCCTTTCGTTCGCCAATTTCGCGGCGATCGGGGCTATACTCATTATATACGGACGTCGGGCGGCAGCCTTGTGCCCGCCGGACCCGGTGCTGCGCCCGAACGGCTTTACCTACGGCAAGGCTTTCGGCTTCTCGCTGCTGGTTTCCATGTTGAGCGGTATCGTGTACGGGACGGGGTACTTCCTGCTGACCGAGGTGGTCGATCCGGCTTATTTCGGGCAGGCGATGGAACGGGTCTCTGAGGCGTATGTCTCGTCGGGAATGATGACCGCCGAGCAGGTCCGGGCGGGGATGGCGCTGATGCACAATCTTTTCGTGGTGATCTTCGCCAATATGATCGCGATGCTGCTCCAGGGCGGATTCCTGGCCCTGTTCACCGCAGCGGTCGTGCGGTACCGCCGGCCGTACAATCCGATGCCGCCGTTGCGGTGACCCGTTCGCCGGGCCGGTATAATTCCGGGCGTGGGGCGCCCGTTCTATTTGATATTGTTACGAAAGGACAGAATGGATATTTCGCTTGTCATTCCGGTATATAACGAAGAGGAGTCCCTCACTCCGCTGATGGAGTGGATCTCCCGCGTGATGGAGGAGCACGGTTTCACGTACGAGGCGATCTTCGTGGACGACGGCTCCACGGACGATTCGTGGGGGACGATTACGCGTCTGAAGGAGCTCTATCCGGGTATACGCGGAATCCGGTTCCGCAGGAATTACGGCAAATCGCCAGCCCTGTATTGCGGCTTCGATGTCGCACAGGGAGAGGTGGTGATTACGATGGATGCCGACTTGCAGGACTCGCCGGACGAGATCCCGGAACTGTACCGGATGGTGACGGAAGAGGGCTACGACCTGGTGTCGGGCTGGAAACAGAAAAGGTACGACCCGGTGGGGAAGACCCTGCCGTCCAAGTTCTTCAACTTCACGGCGCGGTGCACCAGCGGGATCAAACTGCACGACTTCAACTGCGGGCTGAAAGCCTATAAGAAAAAGGTAGTCAAGTCGATCGAAGTGTACGGCGAGATGCACCGCTTCATCCCGATACTGGCCAAACAGGCAGGGTTCCGCCGCATCGGGGAGAAAGTGGTGCAGCACCGGGCGCGGCAGTTCGGCGTTTCCAAATTCGGCTGGGAGCGGATGATCAAGGGGTATATCGACCTGTTGACGGTACTTTTTATGACCCGGTTCGGGCGGCGGCCGATGTATATTTTCGGAGGGCTGGGGACATTGATGTTTCTGGTGGGGCTGGTCATCACCATATACCTTATTTCCGAGAAACTGTATTTGCAGCACCACGGGATGCCGCTGCGGCCGGTGACCGACCAGCCGCTGTTCTACATAGCCCTTTTGGCGGTCGGTTTGGGCGTGCAGACCTTTCTGGCCGGATTTCTGGGCGAAATGGTCAACCGCTCCGCACCCGAGCGGAACCGCTATCTGGTGGACGAAAGGCTGTAAACGATTTTTATCCGCATCGCAGAAAGCGCGGGTAAAAATTGTATGATTTTAGAAAATTTATTAAAATTGCAGTCGGAACAATAGGTTCCTTTCGCTCCCCGGAAATTACCAACAACACAATAAAAACATTCAAAGTTATGTCTAAAATCAAAGTAGGTATCAACGGTTTCGGCCGTATCGGTCGTCTGGTGTTCCGCGCTGCCGTGGCTAAAAACGACATCGAAATCGTAGGGATCAACGACCTCGTGCCGGTCGAATACATGGCGTACATGCTCAAATACGACACCATGCACGGCCAGTTCAACGGCACCATCGAAGTGAAAGACGGCAAACTGGTCGTTAACGGCAACGCGATTCGCGTGACGGCCGAAAAAGACCCGGCCAACCTGAAATGGAACGAAGTGGGCGCCGAGTACGTCGTTGAATCTACCGGTCTGTTCCTGACCAAGGAACTGGCTGAAAAGCACATCCAGGCAGGCGCCAAACGCGTGGTGATGTCGGCTCCGTCGAAAGACGACACCCCGATGTTCGTCATGGGTGTGAACAACAAGGAATACAAAGGCCAGACCATCGTTTCGAACGCATCTTGTACCACCAACTGCCTGGCTCCGATCGCCAAAGTTCTCAACGACAAGTTCGGCATGGTGGACGGTTTGATGACCACCGTTCACTCGACCACCGCTACCCAGAAAACCGTAGACGGCCCGTCGATGAAAGACTGGCGCGGCGGCCGTGCCGCTTCGGGCAACATCATCCCGAGCTCGACCGGCGCTGCCAAAGCCGTGGGTAAAGTGATCCCGGCGCTGAACGGCAAACTGACCGGTATGTCGCTGCGTGTTCCGACCCTGGACGTTTCGGTTGTCGACCTGACCTGCAACCTGGCCAAGGACGTTACCTACGATGAAATCTGCCAGGCCATGAAAGAGGCATCGGAAGGCGAACTGAAAGGTATCCTCGGCTACACCGAAGACGCTGTCGTATCGAGCGACTTCCTGGGCGACGCACGCACTTCGATCTTCGACGCCAAGGCAGGTATCCAACTGACCCCGCGTTTCGTGAAAGTCGTTTCGTGGTATGACAACGAATGGGGCTACTCGAACAAAGTGGTTGAACTCATTCAGCACATGAACACCGTTAAATAGTACGGTTTTACCCAATAATCAGAACGGGGGCCTCGCCATTTGGCGAGGCCCCCGTTTTTTATGCTTCGGTTTTATTGGCGAGGCGCGCAGCCCTATCCTTCCCGGCAGAGCAACACCGTGGCATAAACTGCGATTCCCTCTTCCCGTCCTGTGAAACCGAGCCGCTCCGTGGTGGTCGCTTTTACGGAGATCTCTTCGACGGTTGCATCCAGCAGCGGGGCCAGAGTTTCGCGCATCCGGTCGATGTGGGGCCGTAACTTCGGGGCCTGAGCCAGTATCGTGCAGTCCGCATTCACCAGTCTGTACCCTTTTGCACGAACCAATCCCATGCACCGTTCGAGCAGTACTTTGCTGTCTATTCCTTTGAATTCCTGTGTGTTGTCCGGGAAATGAAGCCCGATGTCCCCCAGGGCAAGCGCTCCCAGCAGGGCGTCGCACAAAGCGTGGATCAGTACGTCGCCGTCTGAGTGAGCTACGAAGCCTTTATTATGTTCAATACGGATGCCGCCGAGCCACATCGGCAGCCCTTCCGCCAGTGCGTGCACATCGAATCCGTTGCCGATACGAAAATTGTTCATGCTGAAATGGAATGATTCTAAGGCAAATTTATTAATTTTATCCTATCTAAAGATTTTACAACCCATGAAACAAATTTCAGAACTCGAACCCCGGATCGTGTGGGAAATATTCGAACAGATCACCCGAGTGCCGCGTCCTTCCAAGAAAGAGTCTAAAATTCAGATTTTTATCGAAACTTTTGCGGATCGGAACGGGTTGGAGCACAGGCGGGATGCCAAAGGGAATATCGTCGTCGTCCGCCCGGCCTCGTCGGGTCGCGAGGGCGAACCGGCGCTGATCCTCCAGAGTCATATGGATATGGTGTGCGAGAAGGATGCCGGCGTGGGAATCGATTTCGAGAACGACCCGATCCCGGCCTGCGTGGACGGCGAGTGGGTGCGGGCGAAAGGAACGACGCTCGGTGCGGACTGCGGGATCGGCATGGCGTTGCAGATGGCGGTGCTGGTAGATAAAGAGTTGCGGTGCCCGAAGATCGAGGCGCTCTTCACGGTGGACGAGGAGCAGGGGCTGACCGGGGCGATGAACCTCGGCGAAGGGATGCTGACCGGAAACCGGATGATCAATCTCGACTCGGAGGACGAAGGGGAAATTTTTATCGGTTGCGCCGGGGGAATCGACACGATCGCAACGATGGCTTATGTTCCGGAGCCGGCACCATCCTCTGCTGAATACAAATATTTTACGGCTCGGGTTTCGGGTCTGCATGGGGGGCATTCGGGGGACGATATCGAGAAAGGGTTCGCCAATTCCAATAAAGTGCTGAACCGTATCCTGTGGAATCTGGCGAAAGATCATGGATTGCGGGTGTGTCATTTCGACGGGGGAAACCTGCGGAACGCCATTCCTCGGGAAGCGGAAGCGATCGTTGCTGTACCGGTATCTCAAGTGGCTGCGGCGGAAAAGGATTTCCGAAACCTGGCGAATGAGATCGTCGCGGAGTACAAGTTTACGGAACCTTCGATGAAGATCATGCTGGAGGCGGCGGCCGAAGTGCCTGCAACGGTGCTGCCGGTCGATGCACAACGGCGGTTGTTGGATGTGCTATATGCTGTGCCCCATGGTGTTATGGCGATGAGCTTTGCCATGCCGGGGCTGGTGGAGACTTCGACGAACCTGGCTTCCGTGAAAATGTCAGAGGAGGGAAAGATCGTGATCACCACTTCGCAGCGCAGCTCGGTGGAGAGTGCCAAGCGGGATATTGCCGACCGGGTGGCGGTCGTGTTCTCGTTGGCCGGCGCGGAGGTGAAGCATACCGACGGCTATCCGGGGTGGGCGCCGAATCCGGATTCGCCGCTGGTGCAGCTCTCAGCCGGGATCTATAAGGAGTTGTTCGGTGTCGAGCCGAAGATCAAAGCGATCCATGCAGGGCTGGAGTGCGGCCTGTTTCTGACCCGGTATCCGCATCTCGACATCATCTCCACGGGGCCTACTTTGCGGGGTGTCCATTCCCCGGCCGAGAGGGTGGATATTGCCAGTGTAGGCAAGGTCTGGACGTACCTGAAACGGTTGGTGGAGCAGGCGTGAGCCTTTATCCGGCAGTCTCTTGCATTTATTTTATAAATAAACGCCGCTTCGGATCGATACTCTCGATTTGAAAAGCGATTCGATTTACACCGAGTTGAAACCTAATCGGTTAGGTTAGTAAAATTATTTAAAAACACAAAAGGCGTCCACAGAAAAATGAATAACGACAAGGTACTCTGAGGGATAAAAGACGAAAATCGTGAGAAAAAGTTTTTTTATCTCGGGATAGTATTCTATATTTGTCCATAGTTAGGGGTGGATCCTAATGGGAACTCAAGTAATAACAATTTAACCCTTTTCAACTTAAATGTTTTTATATGAAGAAAATTAGACTGTTAACATTGTTGATCCTTGGTTTGCTCGTGGGCGGTACGGCCTATGCGCAGAACCGGGTGAGCGGCGTGGTTAAGTCTGCGGAAGACGGGCAACCACTCGCAGGTGTAGTCGTACAGATCAAAGGTACGACCATTGGTGCTTTGACCGGTGCCGACGGTGCATACACCATCAACAACGCATCGGTAGCTAATTCCACTTTGGTTTTCAGCTACGCCGGTATGCGTAAACAAGAGATTCCCGTTGCTGGGAAATCTACCATCAACGTAACCATGCAGCCCGATGCTTTGCAGGCAGAGGCGGTTACCGTAACTGCCCTCGGCGGACGGAAACAAAACCGTGCACTCGGTTATGCGACCTCTACTGTAAAGGGGGACGAATTGGCACGTACCAACACCATCAGCCCGGCGAATGCACTGCAGGGTAAAGTGGC
>CAZAPI010000023.1:0-16895 GCA_964486945.1 uncultured Rikenella sp.
GTGAACAAAGAGAACCAGAAAAACTTTCGGGAAAACGAAGTTTTCCATGGGCTGCCGGGCTATGCCTTGCAAGGAGGAGCAAGATCGAAATTCAACAAAGAACAGTACCAGACGGCACAGTGCAAATAATCGAACTGTTTACCCGATAATCATGGAGACGATCTGGATGCAGATGATCAGCAGTACCATCGCCACCGGATAGACCGTCGCATACGACACGCTCACCGCGCTGCTGTCCGACATCGAGTCGGCCGCCGCAAGGCCCGGCGTGCTCGTCATCCCGCCCGTCAGCGTCCCCAGCAGATCCAGCAGGTTGATCCGGAAGAAATAGCGCGCCACTAAGGTCGCCACCACCATCGGCAGCAAGGTGATGAAAAATCCGCTGATAAAGAGCGACCAGCCGCTGTCCATGAACGTCTTGACGAGCCCTTGTCCCGCAGCCGTCCCCACGTTTGCCAGGAACAGCAGCAGCCCCAGCTGCCTGAGGAGCTGGTTCGCCGACCCCGACATCGTCCAGATCACCGGCCCTGTCTTGCCCACTGCGCTCAGTACCAATGCTGTCAGCAGTACGCCCCCTGTCAGACCGAACGAAAAAGTAAAACTGTCCGAAAAAGAGAGCGATATTTTACCCACGATGACCCCCAGCGCGATACCCAGCGCGATAGGCAGGAAATCCGTGTCTGAAATACGTTTGCCTTCGTTGCCGATTAGCTGCAATACTTCCTCCATGCTGTTCTTGCGCCCCACGAGAGTCAGTTTGTCGCCGAACTTGAGGGCCAGCGAAGGGTCCGGCGAGAGGTCGATCCCCGCCCGGCGGATACGCGTCACCACGCAGCCGAAATTCTGTTGCAGGTTGAGGCTCCCCAAAGTCCGGTTCACTAAGGCTTTCGAGGTGACCAGTCCCGTCTGCAACTCCACATTGTCCCCGAACGGCAGCTCACCGTCCAGCCGTTCGCCCACGAATTCCGCCACTTTCTCGTGCGAACCCGGTGTCCCGACAGCCTTGATCAGGTCGCCCTCCAGCAGGATCGTCCCGGCGTGCGGAATGATCGACTCTTCGCCCCGCACGATGCGCGAGATCACCGCCCCCGTGTTGAGCCGCAGCTTGATGTCCTGTAGCCTGCGCCCCGCGATCAGCGGGTTGGTTACCCGGTAGGCATGCGCCACGATGTCCGGGTAGAGCTCTTTCTGGTCGGCCGCGAGCTTGGCCTCCTCGTCTTTGATGTTGATTTTCAGGATGCGCGGCAGCAGTTTGACGAACAGGATCACTCCGATTACTCCGAACGGGTAGGCGATACCGTAGGAGATGGCGGCATTGTCGCCCGTGATCTCCCGCGCCGTGGCCAGCCCCGGCGTGCTGGTCAGCGCTCCGGCCAGCAGCCCCGTCGTGTCGGGCGCGTTCAGGTCGAAAATGTATTTCATCGCCAGGGTCACCACTGCCGCCGTCAGCACCAGCACCGCAGCGATCCCCGCCAAAGTTTTCCCTTTGCTCTTGAAGGTGCTGAAAAATCCCGGCCCGGCCTGTATGCCGATAGCGAAGATAAAGAGGGTCATCCCGAAGTTTCCCAGTTCGGCGGGCACCACGATGCCGAAGTGGCCGAAGAGCAGGGCTACGAAGATCACGGCGGATACGTCGAGGGTGATCCCCTTGATGCTGATGCGCCCGAAGATAAAGCCCAGGGCGATGATCACGAAAAGGACGAAAATGGTGGAGCTGAACAGGGAGCCGAACATCGTTTTCTGTTTTTTTACAAAGATAGCTATTTTCTCCCGTACCGCTCCGGCCGGCCGGGAATAAACAGCCGGTCTGGGGCGTGGATGAAAGAAGATTTGCGGATTCGGGGAAAAAGACCTACTTTTGTACCGACAAAAACGGTTCTGACCCATGGTGTAATGGTAACACAGCAGATTTTGGTTCTGTCGTTCCAGGTTCGAGTCCTGGTGGGTCAACATTTTTTTGAAGAATTTTTTGCGGATTTCGCGCAGACGCATTAAATTTGCATCGTCTCCCGGCGGGGAGGCAGGAAGCAAGCGTTTATATTGACCCGTGGTGTAATGGTAACACTACAGATTCTGGTTCTGTCTTTCTGGGTTCGAGTCCTAGCGGGTCAACACTTTTTCAATCCGGGCATCTTATCTCTCCGATAAGGTGTCTTTTTCGTATATATCCGATTTATTGCCATGAAAGCCATCGACCCCAAGCTGATCGCGGGCAATCCCATCGACATCATAGGCCGCGAATGGATGCTCGTCACCTCCGGAACGCCGGAGCATTTCAACACCATGACCGCCAGCTGGGGCGGGGTGGGGTACCTGTGGAACCGGCCTGTGGCGACGATTTTCGTGCGTCCCGAACGTTACACCTACGGATTTGTCGAGCGCACCGGGCGGTTCACCCTCTCTTTTCTGGGCGAAAGGCATAAAGCCGTGCATAAGATCACCGGCTCGAAATCGGGTCGGGATACCGACAAGATCGCCGAAGCGGGGTTGCATCCGCTGTTCACGGAAACGGGAGGCATTCTTTACGAAGAGACCCGGCTGGGGCTGGAATGCGAAGTGCTGTATGCCGATACGATCGAAGCGGAGCGCTTCGCCGATCCTGCGCTGGCCGCGCAGTGGTACGGCCCGGTGAAAGGCGGGTACCACAAAATGTATATTGCCGGCATCACCGGAGCGTGGGTCAGGGAGTAGCTTTTAACGGGTGCAGGCCGAAAAAAGGCAGGGATTACTCCCGGCCCATGCCCAAACGGTAGACGAACGCCACTCCCGCTTTATACGGGATCCACTCGCCGCTGCGGTTCCAGTCCGCATAACGCTGCCCCGTCATCGTATCGACCCCGTAGTACCAGCCCAAGTGCCAGCCTCCGCCGACGTAGAAATCCATGCCCCAGCGCCGGGCGATGTCGATCTGCCAGCCGAGAGTCAGGCCGAGTCCCAACCCGATCCCGTGCTGCACTTCGTACTTGGGATGGTCCCACTTGCTCACTTTGTAGGAGTCGTAGGCTGCATAGCCCCCCACGTAAAAACCTTTCAAAGCCTCTTTAGGGTAGAAACGCACTTCCGGGATCAGCTGCAATCCCTGCAACGGCCGCCCCTTGACACTCTCCCACGGCGAATAGACCGCGTCGGCGTTGAATGTGAACTTGTCGCCCAGCCGGGTCTCCACCGACATGTTCGGCACCCCGACCACCCAATACAGAGCGTTCCACTTGAGCGACGTGTTTTGGGCCTCGGCCGCCGGGGCGCCCCCGATGGCGGCGAACAGAGCCAGTATCACAATTTTACGAAGCATAAACCGTTGTTTTAATTCTTCAAAGATAGTATAAAATGTTACCTTTGCCGAAAATGCGTATATTACCGATGACATTCAAGATATTTGCAACATCCGCCTTTTCCGCCGGTATCCTTTTCGCTTCGCATGCCGCCGCCTCGGCCCAAAACCGGGAAGTGACCCCGGAAATGATCCGGCAGGCACAGGCCGCTGGCTATAATCCCGACCTGCGACAAGGGCTGGAAGGGCTCGGGGACCTCGAAAAACTCAAAGGGAACGCCGCGTCTGCTGGTAGCAAGAGCGGTGCCAAATCCTCCACCTCCGCGGACCGCAGTCGCAAGGATTCGGACCTGAAAAACCTCGAATACGACCGGCGCAACAACGGCGTGGATGTCAACAGCGACAAGTACCGCCGGCAGCAGGAGACGCAGGACGACTACCGCAAACGCACCGTCCGCGACAAGGAGGGGAACCTGGTGGATGCCGAGACCGGCGAGATATTCGAGAATGCGGACGGGACGGTGACGACCCTGGGGCAGCAAAACCGGGTGCCGGGCGCCGGGACGAACGCCATTACCGACCCGCGGCTCGATGCGGTGGGCAAACTGACTCCGGCCGAAACCGAACGGCTCAAACGGGAAGAGAAACGGATACAGGACTCGGTGTTGCGCAACAGCGTCTTCGGGCGGGAGATCTTTTCGGCGCGGAACCTGACTTTCGCCCCGACCTATAACCTGCCCACGCCGGCCAACTATGTGCTGGCGGCTGGCGACCGGCTCTTTATCGACCTGTGGGGCGACGCGGAGGCCAACTACGACCTCAAAGTCAGCCCGGACGGCTTTATCACCGTCCCGGACGCAGGGGTGATCAACGTGGGGGGGCTGACCGTCGAAGCCGCCGAGAACCGCATCCGCAACAAACTGGCTTCCACGGTGTCGGGACTCAGCAACGGGACTGTCAACCTTAAACTCTCGCTCGGGGATATACGCTCCATTAAAGTCAACATCATCGGCGAGGCCTCGATGCCGGGGACTTACACCCTGCCGTCGCTGGCGACCCTTTTCAATGCATTGTACGAAGCGGGCGGGGTGAGCGACATCGGGTCGCTGCGAAGCATCAAACTGATCCGCGGGGGCAAACAGGTGGCCGACCTGGACGTTTACGAATACCTGATCGGCGGCAAACAGGAGGTGAATACGGGGTTGCAGGACAACGACATGATCATCGTGCAGCCGTACGAGAACTTAGTCAAAGTGACGGGCAAGGTCAAGCGGCCACGTATCTACGAACTCCGGAAAAACGAAACGGCGGACAATCTGCTGCAATATGCCGGGGGCTTCATGGGAGAGGCCTATAAGGATAACCTCACCGTCAATCGCAAATCGGGGCGCATGATGAGCGTCCACAGCGTGCCGTCCGAGGAGTTCGCGGAATTCGTCATGGCCGACGGCGACAGCGTGGCCGTCGGCGAGGTGATCCGGCAGTACGCCAACCGCGTGACGGTCGAGGGAGCCGTGTGGCGGCCGGGCGATTACGAGCTGAACGACAGCCTGACCTCTTTGAAAGAGTTGATCAAGAAAGCCGAAGGAATCCGGGGGGATGCCTTGATGAGCCGAACCCAGATCGTGCGGCTCAATGACGACTATACCTTCACGGTGGAGGCTGTAGACTTGCAGGGACTTCTGAACGGGACGGTCGCCGACGTGAAGCTCCGGCCCGAGGACTTGGTGCGCATACCGTCCGTGAACTCGTTGAAAGAGGGCTACACGGTCGACGTCAAGGGTGAAGTCAATACGCCCCAGACATTGCTGTATCGGGACAATATGACCGTCGAAGACGCGATTCTGATGGCCAACGGACTGAAAGAATCGGCTTCGCTGGCCCGTATCGAAGTGGCCCGGCGCGTCAAGAATCCGAATTCTACGGAGCCGTCCGACCGGATAGCGGAACTGTTCCAGTTCAATATCCCGGCCGACCTGGGGCTTTCGCCCGAGACCGCGTCGTTCACCCTTCAGCCGTTCGACGAGGTATATGTCCGCCGCTCGCCGGGCTACAGCGAGCAGAACAGCGTTTTCGCGGAAGGGGAGTTCCTCTTCGACGGCGAGTACGTGCTCTCGACCAACAACGACCGCCTGAGCGACTTAGTGGCCAAAGCCGGGGGGCTGACCCCGGAGGCGTATATCAAAGGAGCCTACCTGAAACGCCAGCTGACCGAGGAACGGTTGGCGCGGCAAGAGACCCTTTTCGACCTTTCGGAACGGGGCAAGGCCGCCACGGGGGACACCATTGTGCTGAAAAGAATGCAGGTCGGCGACTATTATCCGATCGCCATCGACCTGGAAGCCGCCCTGAAAGACCCGGCGAGCTTAGACAACCTCGTGCTGGAGGACGGCGACATGCTGGTCGTGCCTAAATTCAACAATACCGTGACCATCAGCGGGGCAGTTCTTTACCCTTGCACCGTGACTTATGTCAAGGGGCAGAAGATCCACGATTATATCGCCCGGGGCGGCGGATATGCGGCGCGGGCCAAGAAACGGCCGTTTGTGATCTACGCCAACGGCCTGCCCGACGCCAAGCGCGGCGGCCGCTGGCCGAAGGTCGAGCCGGGCTGCGAGATCGTCGTGCCGTCCAAATCGCCGAAAGGGTCGGGGATGAGCGCCGCCGAGATCATGAGCCTGGCCACCAGCACCGTATCGATGGGTGCGATGATCACTTCGCTGTTTAAGTAATCGACAACCATACCGAAGGATGGCATTCCTTTATAACTGTTCCATACGCGCCTTCAGCCTGGGTATCGGGCTGGGGGCTCTTTTTAACCGGAAAGCCCGGCTGCTGCACCGGGGACGGCGCGGCCTGCTGTCCCGTATCGAGAAAGAAGAGTCGGCCGCAAACCACGGCAAAGGCACGATCTGGGTGCACTGCGCTTCGCTCGGCGAGTTCGAGCAGGGACGGCCCTTGATTGAGGAGCTGCGGCGCCGTCACCCGGCGGGATCGCCGGAGTACCGGCGGATCGTAGTGACCTTTTTCTCGCCGTCCGGGTACGAGATACGGCAGCACTACGACCGGGCCGATGCAGTGTACTACCTGCCGGCCGATACCCCGAAAAATGCGCGCCGCTTCGTGGCGGCGGTGAAACCCCAAACCGCGATCTTCGTCAAATACGAATACTGGTATAACTATCTTTCGGCCTTGCGGGATTGCGGGGCGCATAGCTGCGTGGTATCCGCCATTTTCCGTCCCGACATGGTCTTTTTCCAAGAGTCGGCGGCGGGGAAGTTCATGCGCAGGACGCTCGGGCTGCTCGACCGCTTTTTCGTACAGAACGAATCTTCCAAAGAGCTGCTGGCGACCATCGGTCTCGGGGCAGACCGGGTGACGGTCAGCGGCGACACCCGTTTCGACCGGGTGGCGGCTTTGGCGGAGCAAGCGCCGGAGCTGCCGTTGGCAGCCGCGTTCGTACGGAATATACAGGGCCCGGTCATGGTCTGCGGCAGCACCTGGCCGCCGGACGAAGAGATCCTGCTGGAGCTGATGAAAGCCCGGCCCGGAATGAAATTCATCGTCGCCCCGCATGAGTTGGACTCGGCCCGGATCGACTCTTTTATACAGCGCAGCGGCAGGAAAGGGCTGAGGTACACCGCCCTCTCCGCCGATACGCCGGCCGCGGAGCTGGCGGCGGCGACGTTGCTCGTGATCGACACGATCGGCATTTTGTCAGGCGTCTACCGGTACGGGCAGATAGCCTATATCGGCGGCGGTTTCGGGCACGGCATACACAATACGCTGGAGGCGGCCACCTGGGGCATGCCGGTCGTTTTCGGACCGAAATACATGGCCTTTGCCGAGGCCGTGGAGCTGGTGGAGTTGGGAGCGGCAGCGCCGGTGTCGGATGCCGGCGGGCTGCTCCGGACAGTGGAGGAGTGGATCTCCGACCCGGCCGGGCTGGCGTTCAAGGGCGCGGCGGCGGAATCGTACGTCCGCAGCCGCGCGGGAGCCTCCCGGATCATTCTCGACGCGATCGGGGAATAAGGATTTCGGCACCTGTTTTGTCAGTAATTCCGAAAAATCACTACATTTGTTATCGTTCAACCGACTACGCTATGTCAAAACCTGTCATAAAATTGTTGTCGCTGCCTTGCGCGCTGGCGGCTACCCTGTCTCTTCTTCTTTCGCCGGAAAGCGCCGCCGCACAGGGCCGCAAGGCCGCTAAGCAGCGGGCCGAGGAGCTGAGCTACCAACAGGCCGGGACTCCGGCCGCCGGGAAAAAAGAGCGGGAATGGGTCGATCCGAACGCCACGATCGTGCGGGGCACGCCGCGCTCGCGGCTCAGCCCGGCGGAGCAGATGGTCTGCAATCTGACCGAGCGCAAGGCCGAACTCCAGAAGCAGGTGGACCTGCTGGGGGCGGAACTGAAAACGGCGCGGGGCTCGCGGGCGCGGAAGATCACCAAGGAGCTCGATATTCTGGCAGACCAGATCGCTGTGATCGACCGCAAATTGGAGGCGCTGCCCAAGCCGCAGAGTATTCCGGACATCTACTCCAGCGGCAAACCGTTCAAGCAGTTCGTGGACTCGCTGGTGGACAGGCGGATCGAGGAGGAGGGGTATGTGAAAGGGCCGAGCGATACGCCGGCCACGGACAACTATGTGGCCCCGACGCAGAGTGCGGCGGCGGCTTACCGGATCGTCTACCGCGTCCAGCTGGCGGTGACCACGCGCCCGAATGAGGCGGCTTTTTCGGGGCTGGCGGGAGTGAAGATGCTCCAGCGGCCTGACGGGAAATACGCCTACTATTATGGCGGTTACCCGAACTATGCTGAGGCCCAGGCGGCCTGCAAGCGTCTGCGGGCGGATGCCCGGTACCGGGATGCCTTTGTCGTGGCGATGCAGGGGACGCAGCGTATCAGCATTCAGGAGGCGGCGCGGTTGACAGTCGGTCAATAGATCCGTCTGGCGGATGATATACAAAAAGGCCCAAGGGATTTCCTTGGGCCTTTTTTCGTCAGATTCGGTGTTTACTGGATATTAGCGATCGACATGATGTCGGCGAACACCCCCGCCGCCGTCACCGACGCTCCCGCGCCGTAACCCTTGATCTGCAACGGATATTCGTTGTAGCGCGTCGTCGTGATCAGGATGATGTTGTTGCTCCCTTCGAGGTTGTAGAACGGATGCCCCGCCTCGACCTCCTGCAGTCCTACCGAGCAGGCGCCGCCCTCCAGCGATGCCACAAAGCGCCACTTCTTGCCCTCCGCCGCCAACACCCGTCGCTTCTCCTCGAACGCCGCGTCCAACTCCGACACCTTCGCCCAGAAATCGTCCGTCGACCCCTCGAAGATATAGTCCGGCACGAACAGGTTCTTCACCACATTCTCCTGCTCCACCCTGTAGCCCGACTCGCGCGCCAGGATCACCAGCTTGCGCACCACGTCCGTCCCGCTCAGGTCGATGCGCGGGTCCGGCTCGGCGTACCCCGCCTCCTTGGCCATCGCCACCGCCCGGCTGAACGGAATATCTTCCGACAGGACGTTGAAAATGTAGTTCAGCGTCCCGCTCAGCACTGCCTTGAGGCCCAATATGGTGTCCCCGCTGTGGCGCAGGTCGTTGATCGTGTTGATGATCGGCAGTCCCGCTCCCACGTTGGTTTCGAACAGGAATTTCACTCCACGGGTTCTGGCGGTATTCTTCAACGTCGCGTAGTGCTCGTAATCCGACGAAGCGGCGATCTTGTTGGCCGTCACCACCGATACGTTATGCTCCAGCAGGTCGCCGTAAATTTCTGCCACTGCCGGACTGGCCGTACAGTCCACGAATACCGAGTTGAAGATGTTCATCTCCACGATCCGATCCCGCACCGCCTGCGGTGTGGTTGGAATCCCCTCGTTTTCCAGCAGTTCCTTATAGTTCGCCAGGTCGATGCCGTCCCGGTCGAAGATGCTCCGGCGCGAGTTGGAGATGCCGACGATATTGATCTTCAGGGCGTTGTTTTTCTGTAATTCCGCCTGTTGCGACCGGATCTGTTCGATCAGCGAGCCGCCCACCAGCCCGATCCCTGTCAGGAACAGGTTCAGCACCTGGTACTCCGAGAGGAAAAAAGAGTCGTGGATCACGTTCAGTGCCTTGCGCAGGCTCTCCACTTTGATGACGAACGATATATTGGTCTCGCTGGCCCCTTGGGCACAGGCGATCACGTTGATGCCGTTCCGCCCCAGTGTGCCGAACAGCTTGCCCGCAATCCCCGGACAGTTCCGCATGTTTTCCCCCACGATGGCCACCGTCGCCAGGTCGCACTCCAGCATGATTTCGTCGATCTCGCCCATGGCGATCTCCTGTGCAAATTCCGCGCTCAGCACCTCTTTGGCACGCAGGGCGTCGTCGCGCCGCACCCCGATCGACGTGGTGTTCTCGCTCGATGCCTGCGATACGAGGAATACGCTGATTCCCGCTTTGGCCAGCGCTTTGAAAATCCGGTAGTTGACCCCGATCACCCCGACCATTCCCAGTCCGCGGATGGTCAGCAGGCAGCTGTCGTTGATGGACGAGATCCCCTTGATCGACTTGCGCATATCGCCGTCCGTCGCCGCTTTCGCCCGCGAGATATAAGTACCCGCGCTCTCCGGCCGGTAGGTGTTTTTGATATAGATCGGGATGTTGTGGTTGTAGGCCGGGAAAATAGTCGGCGGGTAGATCACTTTCGCCCCGAAGTTGCACAGTTCCATCGCTTCGAGGAACGTGAGGCTCTCGATCAGGTAAGCCTTGTCGATCACGCGCGGGTCGGCGGTCATGAAGCCGTCCACGTCGGTGTAGATGTTCAGCACCTCGGCCCCTGTCGCCGCGGCGATGATGGCCGCCGTGTAGTCTGAGCCGCCGCGTCCTAGCGTCGTCGCCTCGCCGCTGGTCTTGTCCGACGAGATGAAGCCCGGCACTACGCTCACCCGCGCATCGTCGGCGAACGTGCCGCGCACCAAGGAGTTGGTCAGGGTGAAATCGACGATATGCTTGTTGAAGTAAGGTTCCGTTTTGATGAATGCGCGCGCATCGCGCAGCACCGCGTCGTCGATGATGCGGCTGACGATCAGCGAGCTGAGTCGTTCGCCGTAGCTGACGATCGTATTGGTGGTTTTGGACGACAGGTCCTGAATCAGGGAGACGCCGCGCAGGATATTGCCCAGCTCGTCGAGCAGCGCCTCGACCTGCGCGAGGGTATCTGCCTGCATGGCTGCCGGCACGCTTTCGGATATGGCGGCGCGATGCCGCTCGCAGATCGTCCGGTATTGTTCCGTATAGGCGGGATCGGCTTTGGCGGCGGCTTCGCTGACGGCGATCAGCTGGTCGGTGACGCCGCCTAAGGCCGAAACGACCACCACTACACGCCCGCTCTCCCGGTCGATGATCTGTTTGATATTCCGGAGTCCTGCGGCGCTCCCCACGGAAGTGCCGCCGAATTTGAATACTTTCATCGTCTTGCTCTTTCGGTTTATTCGCTTTTCAAACCCGCAAGATATATATTTTTTGCGGGATTACGGCAGGGTCGGGCTGCGGTGGCCGGGAAGAGGGTCGGCCGCGAACGGGGAAATAGGGCCGCGCTTCTATTTTTTGAGCGCCGCTTTCGCCGCGCCGATGATCTTGCAGACACTCATCGCGAAATGGGTGAACAGTATCCTCGGATTCCCGTTCTGCCGGATCTGGGCCAGAAGCAGTTCGAACTCCGCCACGAAAGCCTCCACCGTCACCTCAGATACATATGGGGCGAAATTCTTGCAGAAAGCCTCCCGCCCCGGGTCGGTGTAAGCGATCCGTTCCATGCCGATCCCCGTCATGTAACATTCGCGCACGATCCCTAAAGCCGCCGTGCAAAATTGTTTCTGTGCCTCGCGCCCCAGCGGCGCCATCTCCTCCGCCCAGTCGAAAAGGCCGAGGTATTTCTGCTGGTAGCACAGCCGCATCAATTTGATGAACCGCTCCTGGTGTTCGCCGGATGCCATGCCCTGCCCGTCGGATGCCGTCGCCATGCGGACTGCCGCGCCCCAGCTCCCCTGGGCAAGGTGGGCGATCCGTTGCGCCTGTTCGGGAGCCGATCCTTTGCGCGCGACCAGCTCCTGGGAAACAATATCGTCCGGCACTCCCGGCAATGCTACGATCTGCGTCCGCGAGCGGATTGTGGCGATGATCTTCTCGGGCTCGACACTTACGAAGAGGAATAAGGTCTTTTCCGGCGGCTCCTCGACCAGTTTCAGGAGCGTATTGGCCGCCGTCTCGTGCAGCCGCTCCGGCAGCCAGACGATCACCGTCTTGTAGCCCCCCTCGAACGACTTGAAGCCCATCTTCCGCACCAGCTCGTTCGCATCGTTTTTGTTGATGATCCCCTGCTGGTTCTCGATACCGAGGGCCGCGTACCACTCCTGTTCGGTGAGGTATCCCCCCGTTTCCGGGATCGCGCGCCGCCAGAGGTGCAGGAATTGCTCGCTGCGCGGCTTGTCGTCCGCCCGTCCCGTCGCCACCGCCTCTTTCGAGGTGTTGACCGGGTAGATGTAGTGGCAGTCCGGATGCTCCATCCGCTGCATGCGGTAGCACTCCGGGCAAACCCCGCACGAATCCTCGTCCGTGCGGTTGCGGCAATTGACGTACTGGGCGTAGGCCAGTGCCAACGGCAATGCCCCCGCCCCTTCGCCGCCCGTGAAAAGCATGGCGTGGCTGATGCGCCCGTTGCGCACGGTTTCGCGCAGGTGGCGTTTGATCTCTTCCTGTCCTATGATCTCTTTGAACTGCATTTTCGGGGTGCGCGGCGCGAAAAACCGGGCCGGCGACTGACGAAGATACGGAAATTTTGCATATCTTCGCCAATCACACGGAAGTCGAAACCAAATCACATATCAAAAAGAACCATGAGAATAGCAGAGTTGCTCGCCTTGGGCGAGCGTAACGTCGAAGTAGTGGCCAAAGGATGGGTACGCACCAAGCGCGGCAACAAGAATGTGGCGTTCATCGCCCTGAACGACGGCTCGACTATCAATAATATCCAGGTGGTCGCCGAGACCGCCGCTTTCGACGAGGAGCTGCTCAAAGCGATCACGACCGGGGCCTGCGTCAAGGTGACCGGGACGCTGGTCGAGTCGCCGGCGTCGGGACAGCCGGTCGAGATACAGGCCCGGGCGATCGAAATCTACGGCGGTGCCGATCCGGAAACCTACCCGCTGCAGAAGAAGGGGCATACCCTCGAATTCCTGCGCGAGATCGCCCACCTGCGTCCCCGTACCAATACTTTCGGGGCGGTGTTCCGCATCCGGCACGCGATGGCGTATGCCATTCACAAGTATTTCAACGACCGGGGGTTCTATTACTGGAACTCGCCGCTGATCACCGGCTCGGACGCCGAAGGGGCGGGGGCGATGTTCCAGGTGACGACGCTCGACGTGGCCAACCCGCCGCGCACGGAGGACGGGAGGGTGGACTACTCGCAGGACTTCTTCGGGTGTTCGACCAACCTGACCGTTTCCGGACAGCTGGAAGGGGAATTGGCCGCAATGGCCTTGGGGCAGATCTACACCTTCGGGCCGACATTCCGGGCCGAGAATTCCAATACGCCGAGGCATTTGGCCGAGTTTTGGATGGTGGAACCGGAGATGGCGTTCTTCGAGATTCAGGAGAATATGGACATGGCCGAGGATTTCATCAAATATCTGGTCGGCTATGCGCTGGAAAATTGCGCGGACGACCTGGCATTCCTCGAAAAGATGTATGACAAGGAGCTGACCGAACGGCTGCGTTTCGTGACGGCCAACGATTTCGTACGGCTCGATTACACGGAGGGTGTGAAAATACTGGAGCAGGCGCGGGACGAAAAGGGCGTGAAGTTCGAGTTTCCGGTATTCTGGGGCGCGGATTTGGCGTCGGAGCACGAACGCTATCTGGTGGAGCAGCATTTCAAGCGGCCGGTGATCCTGACGAACTATCCGAAAGAGATCAAGGCGTTCTACATGAAGCAGAACGACGACGGCAAAACGGTGCGTGCGATGGATGTGCTCTTCCCGAAGATCGGCGAGATCATCGGCGGGTCGGAACGCGAGGCCGATTACACCAAGCTGGTGACGCGGATGGAGGAGATGGGGGTCCCGGTCGAGTCGATGCAGTGGTACCTCGACACCCGGCGGTTCGGCAGCGCGCCGCACAGCGGTTTCGGGTTGGGCTTCGAACGGCTGGTGCTGTTCGTCACGGGAATGACCAATATCCGCGACGTAATCCCGTTCCCGCGTACGCCGAAAAACGCGGAATTCTAGGTCTCCGCCCATTCAAAGCGGATTTGCAGGCCCGGCGACGCATCACCGGGCCTGCCTTTTTTACGGAAAACGAGCCGGGAACGTCGCTATATTGGGATTTCAGGTCAAAATGCCTATATTTGTCCAAACGACGGTCCGGAAAGGGCCGTTTCCCGAAATTATATTTATGGCATCTATCACTCAAAGTTTAGAACAGAAACTACAGCAGCGGCTTTCGCCGCAGCAGATACAAGGCATCAAACTGCTGGAACTTCCCACGCTCCAGCTGGAGCAGCGCGTCAAGCAGGAGATCGAGGAAAACCCCGTGCTCGAAGAAGAGGAGCACGAAAACGAACAGGACGAGAGCAGCCTGACCCTCGAAGACTATATCCGCAACGAGGAGAACGCGTCGTCCTATAAACTCAAGACCAACAACACCTCCAAGGACGACGAGCGCAAATCGCCGACCCTTTCGCAGGGCATGTCGCTCCAGGACTTCCTGATCGAACAGCTGGCTTACCACGACCTTTCGGAGAAAGAGACGACCGTCGCCCGCTTCGTGATCGGGACGCTCGACGACGACGGCTACCTCCGGCGGCCGACGGCTTCCATTGCGGACGACATCGCTTTCACGCAGGGGCTCGAAGTGACGGAGGACGAGGTGGAGCGCGTGGTGGGCATCATCCAGATGCTCGACCCGGCGGGGATCGGGGCGCGGGACCTGGGGGAGTGCCTGGTCATCCAGCTGAAAGCCCTGCGGCACCAGACACCGGAGGTCAAATTGGCCATCGCGATACTGACCGACCATTACGACGAGTTCGTCAAAAAGCATTACGAGCGGATGATGCGGCGGCTGGGGGTGACCGAAGACGAATTCCGGGCGGCGCTGGAGGAGATCATGCGCCTGAACCCGAAGCCCACCAACGGCTATTCGGACGAAAGCTCGGCGGCCGTGCCGAACATCATCCCGGATTTCATTCTGGATTACAATAACGGCAGTTTCGACCTGCAACTGGCTTCGCGCAGCGTGCCCGACCTGCGGATCAACAGCAGCTACCTCCGGATGGCCGAAAAAGCCATGAACGGGGGCAGTCAGAGCGAGGCGGACAAAGAGGCCCTGCAATTCATCAAACAGAAAATCGAATCGGCCAAATGGTTCATTTCGGCCATCAAACAGCGGCAGGAGACCCTGATGAAGACCATGCGGGCGATCCTCCACTTCCAGCACGACTACTTTGTCGAAGGCGACGAAGCCAAGCTGCGGCCCATGATTCTCAAAGACATCGCCGACGCTACGGGATTCGACATCTCCACCATCTCCCGCGTGGTCAACAGCAAATATATCCAGACCCATTTCGGGGTTTTCCTGCTGAAATATTTCTTCTCCGAAGGGCTGCCCACCGAGAGCGGCGAGGAGGTATCCACCCGCGAAATCAAACGGATACTGGCCGAAGCCATCGAGAACGAGGATAAGCGCGACCCGCTGACCGACGAGGCGCTGATGGATACGCTCACGGCCAAAGGGTACAAGATCGCGCGCAGGACGGTGGCCAAGTACCGCGAGATGCTGGGCATCCCGGCATCGAGGCTCCGGAAAGAGCTTTAACGGCCTGGTTTTTGTCAGAATTCACCGGTGCGCCGTCCCCTGCATACAGGGGGCGGCGCACCGTATCCGGGGGTGCCGCTTTAAAAAATAGCCGCCGGCACCGCAAACCGGTTAAAAATAGCTACTTTTGCACCGATTTGTTCCCTCGGACGAACTATGAAGAACTATATCCGCTATGCCTTCGGACTGGCCGTGCTGGTCGTCCTGATGACACTCGGACTGGCGTATATCCCGGCGAATCTGGTGGAGCGAGCCGGGCTCAAACCTGTCGATATACTCGCCGACCTCAACCGGGACAACACGGTGGAGAACCTCGACCAGCTCGACACAGAGGCGGGGGCCGACATGCGCCACGGAGGATATTCCGTGCGGTCGGTCACCTCGCCCGACACGGTCGCTTCGGCTGCCGGGGACAGCAGCCGGGCAGTGAGCACCATCTTTGTGGAGCCGGAACCTGCCGCTGCGGAGGACTCCACGGAAAGCGCGGAGGCTCATGCTCCCGAACCGGTCGACACGATCCCTCCCGCACCGGTACAGGAAGGCAGTGTGATCCCGATTCGGGACTATTCGCCGGACGGGACGATGCTGCGCACCTTTACCAACAAGCTGGCCAACGTCGGGGGTATGCGGCGGCCTTTGCGCATCGGCTTTATGGGAGACTCTTTTATCGAAGGCGACCTGCTGACCTCCGATTTCCGCGAATTGATGCAGAACAGGTACGGCGGCGGCGGGGTCGGCTTCGTGCCGATCACTTCGCAGGTGGCCGGATTCCGCCAGACGGTGGGCCACAAGTTCGGCAACTGGAAACAGAGCTCGATCGTCCACAGCAAGGGCAACGGCTTCACCATCTCGGCATTCAATTACACCCCCTCGGAGGATAGCTATGTGGAGTACAAAGGCTCGTCGAACAAGAAACACCTCGACCGTTTCGGCCGCTCGCGCCTGCTGTTCGTCAGCAAAGGCCGCTCGGTGATTCGGGCCACGGTCAACGGAGAAGAGGAGTTCCTGTTCAATACCGACCCGATGGAGACGTTGCAGGAGGTGCAGCTCGACGGCGATTTCCGTTCGATCCGTTATCAGGTCAGCGATGTGGAGGGTTTCACGGCGTACGGGGTGTTTCTCGAAAACCCGACGGGGGTGAGTGTGGACAATTTCTCGGTGCGGGGCAACCCGGGGACGGTGATGGGGCGCATCAATCCGGCGCTGAGCGAACAGTTCGGCAAACTGTCGCCTTACGACCTGATTATCTTGCAATATGGCCTGAACGTGGTGTCGAGCGGGGTGACGGATTATTCGACTTACCGCAAGCAGATGACGGTGGTGGTAAATCATATCAAGCGTTGTTTTCCGGGGGTGGCGATCCTGATCATGAGCGTGGGCGACCGAGCCACGCGCAGCAACGGGACGTTCGTGACGATGCCGGGCATCCGGGCGATGGTGCAGACGCAGGAGCTGGTGGCGCAGGACTGCGGGGTGCTTTTCTGGAACACGTATGATGCGATGCGTGCGGCGGGGGGCATGGGGGCTTTTGTGAAGAATGGCTGGGCGGCGAAGGATTATACGCACATCTCGGCGCGGGGAGGACGCAAGATCGGCACGGCGCTGTATGATGCGGTCACGGCTGCTGCCGCACAGTAGCTGAAACCCTGATTGTAACCGTTCGTTTTATTTTGCATTGTGCCGTGTGGTACTGTCCCTTTCTTGAAAGAAAGGGACCCAAAGAACTTTCCAGAGCTTCGCTAATCCAAGCGTGTCTGGCC
>CAZAPI010000024.1:0-16598 GCA_964486945.1 uncultured Rikenella sp.
TACTGCGTATTGCTGATTTTTTAACGAGCGGTCATTTGGAATTGATACGGATAAAAACCCGCGTACCGTCTCCGTTCGGACGGCTGTCGATCCGGAGCTCCCCCCGGATCGAGCTGATCCGGGAAGCGATATTCGACAGCCCCATGCCGTCCGACTCCGCCTCCGTATCGAACCCCCTGCCATCGTCCGCCACATGGACCGTCACCCACTCCCGCTCCGTCCGCATATCGACCGCCAGCGATTCAGCCCCTGCATGCTTCAGCGTATTGTTGATCAGCTCGCAGACCACCCGGTAGAGAATCACCTCCTTGTCCGGATTGAACCTCACCTCCCGCATATTGCCCGGGTCGAACACGATCCGCGTGGCCGGGCACATCGGCTGCAACTTGTGGATAAACGTGTTCAGCGCCCGCGCCACCCCGAAATTGTTCAGCACATGCGGGCTCAGGTTGTTCGAGATCTCCGTCAGCCCCTTGACCGCCTCGTTGATCACATACTCCGTGTTCGCCAATATCTCCTTCTGCGTATCGTTCAGCTGCTGCATCGAGAGCGCCGACACGCTCATCCGCACCGACGACAGCAGCGGCCCCAACCCGTCGTGCAGCTCCTTCGAGATGATCTGCCGCTGGTTCTCCTCCGCCCGGATTACCGCGCTCAGCACCCGCTTCTCGCTGTTGCGCCGCTGCTCCTCCCGCAGCGCGATGTAGTTCAGGATCTTCTTGATCATAAAGACCCCCAGCGCAAAGCAAAGCGACGTGGCCACCCCCACCCAGACATAATATTCCGGCTCCATCACGATCATGTTCGTCCTCCCCTGCGTCCGTTCCGAGAGCGCCTGGGCGAACTCGTTGAACCGCATGGCGCACATCAACACCAGCGCGATGGTGATCAGTATCCACGACGAGTTGAACTTGGTCGTGCGCGTCAGGCGCACGGCCACCCCGGCCGCAAATATCTGCAACACGATCGAGATGACGAGCAGGATGAGAAGTACCATATTTGCCGGCCTTAAAGATACGAAATTTCCTGTTCACCGCCACTTCCTCGCCGTCGGGGCCGCCACCCGGAAGGCACAGGTGAATCCGGCGTATGCCCCGAACCGGAAAAATCGTATCTTTGGGAACCATGAAACGGAAAACAGTCAGGAAACTCATTTTCATCCCCCTCGGTACCGTCGTGCTGCTCCTGGGGCTGGCCATCGGCGCGGCGGCCCTGCTGCTCACGCCCAAACGGCTCACCCCCCTCGTGTCGCAGGTCTGCGACCGCTGCCTCGACGCGCAGGTGCGGTTCGACACCGTCAGCGTATCGCTGTTCCAGGATTTCCCATATCTTACCCTCAGGCTGCGCGGTGCAGAGATCATCTCGCACGCCTTCGACGGCCTGCCCGACTCTTTGCGGCAAGCCATGCCCGCCGGGGCCGACACGCTGGCCTGCATCGGACGGTTGGATGTCTCGCTGAACGCGTGGAGCCTCGCCTCCGGAAAGGCCGATATCCGGCGCATCGGGCTGGAAAACACCCGCCTGAACGCCTATGTGGCTCCGGACGGAACCGCCAACTGGGACATCTACCAGAGCGATCCGGCGGATGAAGATACCTCATCCGCCGCCTTCGAAGTCAACATCGACCGTATATCCGTCCGGCGCGGCCTGCACCTGGTTTACGACAGCCGGCCCGATCAGGTCGCCGCCTCCGTCGGAATGAAAAGCCTGTTCGTCCGCGGGCGGCTCTCCACCGACCTGCTGCAAAACGACATCCGACGGCTGCGGCTGCGGGAGTGCACCGCCAGCCTGATGCTGGACGGCAAAGCCAGCACTGTGACCATCGACAGCCTGACAGTGGACGGCAGGCGGCGCGTGGATTATGCCTTGGATTTAGCGGCCAAAGAGGTCGGTTGGGACGGCATCCACTGGCTCGACTCCGTCCGGCTGCACACCGACATCCTGTTCCACGGCAAAGACCGCCGGGAGGCAACTGTCAGCGATTTCAGCCTGCGACTGAACGATATGCTCGTGACCGCCGGCGGCGAAGCCGCGTTCCGGGGCGACAGCATCGCCACCGCTTTCGGGCTGCGGACGGAAGGAATGAGGCTCGCCAGCCTGCTGCACCTGGTGCCCTCCGAGATTTTGCCGCTGGCCCGGGATTACGAGACCGACCTGACCACCGACTTCGACCTGCGCATCGACGGGATTTACAACCCGGCGACGGGAACTCTGCCGGACATCACCGCCGACTGGCGCATCCCGGCCGGATACCTCTATTACACCAAAGACCGGAACGGCAGCCGCATCGATACGCTGGCGCTGGATGCCACCCTGCGTTATCGGCCCCGCGACCCGGATTCCACGGGCATCGACCTGAGGCAGTTGAAGCTTTCCGGCATCGGGCTGAACCTCTCCGCCCGGGGAAAACTCGACCGGCTGGCCGGCGATCCCGAATTTACGGGAACCGTGAAGGGGGATTTGTCGCTGGACTACCTGACCCGGCACTTTCCGTCGTCGCAGGGAACGACGGTACGGGGCCGCATTGCCATGGATCTTAACGGGAGTACGCGGCTCAGCCAGCTCGACCCGGCCCGCATCGGCGGTGCCCGGCTGGGCGGCCACCTGACGGTCGACACCCTTTTGGTGAACGTTCCCCAAGAAGATTTCCACCTGATGGTCGGCTACGGGCGGCTGGGGATGGGAACGGGAGTGGCCCGCACCGACTCCCTGATGGCCAAAGGAACGCAGGCCGTGGGCGCCACGCTCACCATCGACACGCTGGATATGGACATCGGTCGCAATCTCTGCGTCACGGGTCGGGCGATCCGAGCGCATGCCACTACCTCGGCCAAAAATATCGTCCGCGACACTACGGCGGTGCACCCCTCGCAGGGCACACTCTCGGCCACCGGGCTGCGTGTCGAGGCGGGCGATTCCACCGTCCTTATCGGCCGGGGACTGAAGAGCCGGTGGAGCATACTTCCTGCCGCGGACGATCCCCGGATACCGCGCCTTGCTTTGCAGGTGCAGGCTCGGCGGTTTTCGCTCCGCGAAGCCGACAACCGTTTCGTCATCCGGCAGGGCAGCGTGGGGTTGGACGCCACATTATACCGCCCGGACAGCACCGTCCGGGCGCGGCGGGAAAGACTGCTCGACTCGCTGCAACGGCTCTATCCTGCCGTGGAGCGCGATTCGCTTTTCGCGCATGCGCGGGCCTTGCGTGCGCCCCGGCAGGAAGACGAATTTTCCGGCGGCAACATCGACATGCGGGTCTCTTCGGACCTCGGCGAAGTATTGCGGCGGTGGCAGGTGAGCGGGACGGTCAAGGCGCTGTCGGGGCGTATCGTGACGCCTTATTTCCCGATGGCCACCATCTTGCGCGACGTGGATATTGCGTTCAACACGGATGAAGTGCGCCTGAACCGTACCTTTATCAAGTCGGGCCAGTCCCAAATGGTGCTTACGGGCGACGTGACGGGGCTGAGAAGGGCCATGCTGGGCCGCGGCCGCCTGCGTGGAAATATGGCCGTCGTGGCCGACACGCTCAATCTGAACGAGATCGTGCGGGTGGCCGAGGCCGGCTCGGAACTGGTGGCGCAGGGAGGCGTGGGGCACACCGAGAGCGACGACCAGCTGGAGGAGCGCATCGCCCTTTCGGCGGACACCACGTCGGTCAGCTCGCTGTTGGTGGTGCCGGGCAACATCGACATGACGTTCGACATGACGGTGCACCACGGGGTGTATGCCAACCTGGCGCTGGACAGCCTCGCGGGCGAAGTCGTGGCCCGCAACCGGGCGATCCGGCTCTCCGACCTGGTCATGCGGAGCAATGCGGGGAACCTGAAAATGACGGGGCTGTATGCCACGCGCACGCCGCAGGATATTCAGACGGGCTTCGACCTGGAGATAGAAAAAATGCAGGTGGCCCGGCTGATCGAACTGGTGCCGTCGATCGATACGCTGATGCCGATGCTGCGCTCTTTCGAGGGGGTGGTGGATTGCCAGATCGCGATGACGGCGCAGCTGGACAGCGCGATGAACATCCTGCTGCCGTCGCTGAACGCGGCCTGCCACATCGACGGCGACAGCCTGGTGCTGATGGACGGCGAGACCTTTGCGGAGATTTCGAAAAAACTGATGTTCAAGAACAAGAAACGGAACCTGATCGACCACATTTCGGCGGAGGTGCTGGTGCGGGATTCGCAGGTCGAGATCTTTCCGTTCGTGGTCGAGATAGACCGCTATCGCGCGGCGGTGAGCGGCGTGCACAAAATGGACATGACGTTCAATTACCACATCTCGGTGCTCAAATCGCCGATTCCGTTCCGGCTGGGGATCGATATATTCGGCGACCTGGACGATTTCGATTTCAAAATCACGCGGGCGCGGTACAAGAACGCCAACCTGCCCACGCGGGTCGAGCTGATCGAGAATACGCGGATGAATCTGCGGAATTACATCCGGGATGTCTTCCTGCGCGGGCCGCAGGCCGAGGACAGGCTCAAGCTGCGGATCACTCCGGAAACGGAGTCGCCCACACAGCTGCTGCCGCCGGCCGATTCGCTGGACGGTCCGGATGCAATGGGGATGCAGCTGCTCGAAATGGCGCTGCCGGAAGAAACTTCTTAAAAATTTTTCTTTCTTTCCGCAGTTGATTTTCAGTATATTAGATGCAAGGCGATAAAATTTTTGCGATTTTTTCGCCTCTTTTTTTGGAAAATCGGGAAAACGCCGTACTTTTGTATCGCAATCAACGCAAGGGAGCTTAGCTCAGTTGGTTCAGAGCGTCTGCCTTACAAGCAGAGGGTCGGGGGTTCGAATCCCTCAGCTCCCACAAACAGATAATCCATTGAAAATCACGCTTTACCAGGCGTGATTTTTTTATTTTGACCGCCGCTGGCAACGGGTTGACAAAGCGGTAGGGCAAAATAAAAACATTCGGGGTAATTGATTTTCAATGGATTATCTGATTGTGATCACCAACAAAAAAGCCGACAGGGATAACGGAGGCGAAGCCGAACGTAATCCCTCAGCTCCCACAAAGTTTGAACGATTTAAGCCACTCGGTAGGAGTGGCTTTTTTGTGTTCAGGCGCCACGGCAAACCGGGTGGCTCTTACCGGTTCCGGAAGAAACGAAAAGGCAGGGAAGAAATATCTCTTCCCTGCCTTTTCGGCGTAGTATGGTTTATCGCCTAAAGCGTATTGAGCAACTCCTGTAACTGGGCCAGCATCGCCGAAGGCTCCATCTGCGATCTCTCCAACCCCTCCGGCGTGAAGAGCGCCACCGTTTCGTTCAGCTCCTCCAGCCGGGCATCAGCGCCCCTCGCTGCCAGTTCCCCGCGCAAGATGCGGATCTTTTCGGCATCCTGAATGCCCTCGATCAGCCGCTCGAAACGGATGCTGCTCCGGTTGCCCGGATAGACGATGTAGCAGTCGCCCGCCGCCCACGTGCGGAACCGCGAATCCCGCAGCGGGTCGGCCGTCCAGCTGTTGTAAGTCCAACGCAGCACCCCGTCGTAATTCCCCGCCACGGCATGCACCGGCAGCCATGCCGCCTCTGCCGGTGCCGAGAAGGTGAAAGTGTTCGGGAATGCCTCGGTACAGCAGACATACACCGTGCTGACCTGCCCCTTAGCCTCCCGCTCAGCCTTCACCGCCTCCGGGAATTTATGGGTATAGGGAATACTCAGGTCATAGAGGTCGGCCTGTATCTCGTCGTGGTAGTTCCCCGCCAGCGTGATCTTGTACTCCGGGTCGGCCTCTTTAATCAGTTTGATCGCCTCCTGCATCGACTTCATCGGCCGCTCGTCCATCGAGATGGCGGTCCGGTCGAACCACCCTTTTTCGCGCAGATGGTGCGAGAAGTCTTTCAGGAACGGCAGCCAGTAGTCGGTGAAAGTCTGTTCGCCCGGATTGGCGTCCACAAACAGCACCCGGCCTGTCGCCTGGTCGAAATAGTCGAAACTCAGGGCCCACGGGATCATCGTGTAGCAGTCTATCTGCCGGTCGATGCCCACCTCGTTCACCATAAAGTCCACCCATTTGTCGAACACCGTGTAGTCGTACGCCCACGTGCCGTCGATTTTCCTGGTCTTGGCGATCATGCTGTCGAAGAAGTCCTCGGTCTGCCCTGCCCACGGCTTGTGCATAATGGTCGCCGTTACCACCTTCTGCCCGGCATCCCTGAGTCGTTTCATCAGCGGAAGCATGGCGTCGAAATGGGCTTTGCTCCACAGCGGCACCTGGTAATAGCGCGCCACCGAATAAGGGTTCTGCCACAGGTCGAGGTGGAATTTCCAATCCTCCGGCGCAGGCAGCGTACGGTCCACCACGTCGATCTGCATATTGAGCGTCATCGGCTTGAGGTTCCTGCCCGATACGGTCAGCGTCCCTTTGTAAGTCCCGGGAGTCGCGTCCTGCGGCACCCGAACATTCACCCACACCGGCTGCGTCGAACGCGGTTGCAAATCCCGGATGCTCACGGTGTCCAGCACGTCGGCCACCACGGAGGAGTCCCACGCGGTGCGGTCGGGCCGGTTGCCGCAGCCACCCTTGCCGTCCTTGTTCAGTTCGTCGGTCATCACGTAGCGCACGAAGCTGGCCTGCACCGCCGAAGCGGAGATCACCGCTTGGCCATTACGCAGATCGCTGGCGGTAACGGTCACGTCATCCAGCGCATTCCGCGTCCACAGCACGGCCTGTCCGTTGATCCGCTCCCCTTTCCATGCCTTTGCACGCCAAAGCGTCGTTTTCTCTTCGATTTTAGGCACGTCCAACTTTTTATAGCGGGTGTCGGTATTCCCCCACGCCAGTTCCACCGATTTTTTCATGCGCGACCAAACTTCGGCTCCGTCATGTGGTTTGGTATCGGTCAGCTCCACGTAGTCTCCCGGCGGGCATTTCTCGTCCTGAGCTTGTGCAGCACATGCCGACCCGAAGGCCAAAAGCGCGCAAAGTAAGAATGTATTTTTCATGTTGATTCCGAATTGCATTAGGATTAGCAATCAGGCCGGAGCCAGCGGGGGCAGGACCGCAGATTGCAGCCCTCCGCCCGGGATGACCCCGGCCTGCGCGGGCCGATGGCCCGCGGCAAAACCGCTGAAATCTAATTCAGACTGATCTCGTCGATAAACAGGAAAGCCGGACTTCCCTTGCCCCCGTGCCAGGCCGGCATCTTGTGCTCGGGCTTGGCGACGATCTTCACATAGCGGGTCGTCACCGGCTCGAAAGTCAGTTCATGCTCATAGACTCCGTTTCGGGCTTTCTCCGTCATGGCCGGATAGTCCGCCGAGGCCACCTTGCGGAAAGTCTTGCCGTCGTCCGACACCTCGATCCCGAAGTACCGCGCGTCGAACACCCAATCGCCCTTGGCCACATTGGTTTCGATCTGCGCCTTCGATATTTCGGTCGGCCGGAGCAGGTCGATCACCGCCTCCATGTCGTTCTGCCAGAAAGCGATCCAGCGCCCCGTCTTGTAGTTGCCGTTGCCTTTTAACCCGTCCACCAGCGTGATCGCGCCGTCGTATTTGTACTGGTCGTTGATCGGCTGGAGCATCGTGATCGGTTTCATGCTGGCCTTGTTGAACGCAATCTCCTCAGTGAAGACCCGGCTGTTGCCGTTGGGCCTCACCACGACCGCCTTGAGCGTCCCCGGCTCCGTAATTTTCAGCGTGTCGGCGTACTTCGGCGACGCGGCGGTCGGTTCCGTGCCGTCCAGCGTGTAGTGAATATCCGCGCTGTCGATGGCGAACATCACCACGCCCAGCGCCCCATCGGCCTGGTCCGGCAGGAAGGTGACGTTCACGTCGAACACGTGCTTGGCATAGTTGTACCCCATCAGGTCATAGATCCGAACCAGCTGCGGCAGCCGCGCCAGAAACGCGTCATAGTTCTTCAGGGTCGGCTCGTTCCACTGCACTTCGGCCAGCGCCGCCATGCGCGGCAGCTCCATGTACTCCACCTGCCGGAAGTTCGGGATATACTCCGTCCACAGGTTGGCCTGCACCCCGATGATATGTTTGGCCTCCTCCGGGGTCAGCGATGCCGGAACCGGCTCGTAGCTGTAGACCATGTCGATCGGGATGAAGCCCCCGATGGCGATCGGTTCCTGCTCCACCTCCTTGCTTTGGTAGTAGTCGAAATAGAGGTGCGACGAGGGGGTCATAATGGCGTCATGTCCCATCTTGGCTGCCTTGATACCCTCCTGTGCGTTCCGCCAAGCCATGACGGTGGCGTTCGGCGCGAGGCCTCCCTCCATGATTTCGTCCCAGCCGATGATCTGCCGGCCATGGGCGTTCAGGAATTTTTCCGCATAGTTTATAACGAAACTCTGCAACTGTTCCTCGTTGGAGTGCTTGCCGTCCGGCTTGATACCCAGCGCCTTGATGCGCGCCTGGCACTTCGGGCACTTTTCCCAGCGCACTTTCGGGCACTCGTCGCCCCCGACATGGATGTATTCGCTCGGGAATATCTCGATGATCTCGGCCAGCACGTCGTCGATAAACTGCAACGTAGAGTCGTTGCCCGCGCAGAGCACGTCGTCCGAGATGCCCCACTGCTGCCACAGGTCGTACGGGCCGCCGGTGCAGCCGAGGTACGGATAGGCCGTCAAAGCCGCCTGCATATGGCCCGGCATGTCGATCTCCGGGATCACTGTAATATGGCGGTCGGCAGCGTAAGCCACGATCTCCCGCGCCTCCTCCTGCGTGTAGAATCCGCCGTGCGGGATGCTGTCGTACTTGCCGCTGTTATGCCCCACTACGGTAGCCTTGCGCATTGAGCCCTTTTCGGTCAGCTCCGGCCGTTTCTTGATTTCGATGCGCCACCCCTGGTCGTCCGTCAGGTGCCAGTGGAAGCGGTTCATGTTGTGCAAAGCCAATATGTCGATAAAGCGCTTTACGGAATCGATGCCGACAAAGTGGCGGCTCACGTCCAAGTGCGCCCCGCGGTAGGCGAATCTCGGCCAGTCGTTGATCTCGACCTCCGGCAGGTCGACCGCTCCGCCTTGAACGACCGGCAGCGACTTGCGCAGGGTCTGTATGCCGTAGAATACGCCCGCTTCCGAAGCCCCGGCTATGGTCACGCCGTCGGCGGTCGCCTTGAGTCGGTATGCCTCCGGATTTTCCGATGCGAGGCCCAGCTCCAGCACGATATTCCCCTTGGCCTCGGACGCTGTCCCGGCAGCCGTTTGCAGTTCGAGGCCCGTCATCTGCCCGACATAATCGGCCAGAAGAGCGGCGTTTTTCCGCATTTTTTCGTTACCTTCGGGATAGAGTATTTTCACGCCTTTGTCCAGGCGGAAGTCGGCTCCCTGCACGGTCGTAACCTGTTGCGGCAAAGGGATTGCCTGATAGTCGGCTTTCTGAATCGCGCCCGAGGTGCAGGCCGTCAGTGCGCCTGCAAGAACCGCCGTTCCCAACAGTCGGTGGATGGAGATCATAGAATGTGGTTTAAGGGTATAAAGGTTAGTATAAAGGCGGGGATGCTGCGCCCCGTCTGTTTGCAAAGCTAAGTATTCCGGGCGATAATTCCGAAAATCAGCGCGATAAACCGTCCCTTTCGCGGCTCCGGAAAGCGTGTCCGCAAGATGATGGGGGGCTGCCCGGCCAACCGGATTCCGCTTCGGGCACCGCCTCGGTTTATTTCCGGCCCCAGCGCGGGGAGAGGCCGATAAAGAGGCCGTAGTTGCGTCCGGCCATCGGTCGCGAGAGCACCGACTCGTACTCCTCATTGAAGAGATTGTTTACCACCGCTTTGACCAGCATCGAAGCCCACGGGAACGAAAAGCGCTTTTCCAGCGAAACGTCGTTCATCAGGTACGGGGCCAGCACGTCGAGGCGCGTGGCCGTTTCGTTGCTCGACGTCGTGTAGCGCTCGCTGTACCAGTTCCACTTGTAGAGCAGCGTCCACGACCGCCACGAGAGCGTACCCGTGACCGCTGCCGAGTAGACCGGGATATAGACCAGCTGTTTGCCGATCGACTCGTCCGCCCAGCTCTGCGGGTCGCCGTGGTTGACCGAGTGCGTAATCGCGAAATTGCCGTCCAGCGCCACGCGCCAGCCCCGGCCCATGTCCGCCGCGAAACGTCCCTTCGCCTCCAGCCCGTAGGCGTGTACTTTCCGCACGTTGACCGGCGACCAGAACCCTTTGAAGGTCGGCAGCCATGCGATCCAGTCGTCGATCCATGAGTTGTAGGCTGTCACCTCTCCCCTGAAGCCCACTCTGCGGTTTTCCAACCGCGGGTCGCCCAACGTGAACTCAATGCCCGCATCGTATGTCCATCCCCGCTCCGTCCGGAGCGTGTCGTTGCCCCCCGGCATGAAATAGAGGTCGTTGAGGGTCGGGTAACGGTAGTTGCGGGCCGCCGACGCTTTCAGCAGCACATTGCCTTTGCGGGAGATCAGGAAATCGGCGAACGCCGCCGGGATCAGCGGCGTGGTATGGCTGCCCCAAAGCTCCTCGCGCAGGTCTATGCCAACGCCCAACCGCTCCGTCGGGCGGTATTTCACCCCTACGAAACCCGACAGTTCGAAGCGGGCCTCGTCGTAACCCACATTCGCCAGCCCGCCCGACGAATTGGTTACCGTGCGGTCGGAGCTCTGTACGAAATGCTGCTCGGCCGTCACTTTGGCCGTAAAGAGCCACTTTTTGCCGAGGTAGTAATCCGCCCCGAATTCGCCGTAGACCGTGTTCACGAAGCTGCGCGAGCGGATCATCTCCACCAGCGGCTCGTCGCCGCCCGGATCGCCCCAGTAACGGTACCCCATGTCGGTATAGGTGTAGCCTGCTTTCGCCCCCAATTTCAGGCTCGCGGCACTCCGGTCCCATGTCGCCACGGCGCGGAGCGTCTGTTCGTCCTGCCGGTTGCGGCTGCGGCTGTCGGTCTTGTAGTCCACATTCAGCATCGGAATGCCCCGCCGCGAATTGAGGTACCACACCGACAGCCCCCAGCGGTTGCCGTTTCCCGCGTTGCAGAACAGATCCTGCACCACGTGCAAATCGCGGTAGTCGCCGTTACGGTTGCGCTCCTCGGGGTAGTGAAATCCCGTGACCGCCCCGTTTCCGTCCTTCTCGTAGACCTTTTTGCGGTAGTTGGTATATTTGAAATCATTCTGCGACGTGACGTAGTAGAACCGCGTGGAACTTTGCCACTTGCGGTTGTTCCACGTGAAGCGCAGGAACTCGTCGCAGGTCGAGAAACTGCTTATCCCCTGCACGAATTTCAGGCCGAAGCCCTCCTCCTGCACCGGCCTTGTTCCCAAGGTCACCGCCCCGCCCAGCCCGCCGCCTGTCACGCCCACCGAGCTGGCGCCGTGGTAGAGGGCCGCATCGTCGACCAGGTAGGAAGGGATCAACGAAAAATCGACCATGCCGAGCATCGGCGAGTTGAGTTTCAGTCCGTTCCACGTCACCTGGGTGTGCGACGGCGCGGTGCCCCGGAACGAAGCGGTGGCCAGCGTCCCGCGGCCGTAGGACTTGATGAAGATGGAACTGTTCTGCGACAGCACGTCGGCCAGCGAGTTGGTGACGTTCTCGCGCAGGACCGAGGTGTCGAGCGGGGTTTTCTGCGCTCCGATGTCACGCAGGGAGCGGCGGGCCCGCACGGTCACCGGATCGGTCCGGTAGGTGCGCTGCTGGGCTGTGGCGACAGAGGCGGAAAACAAGAGGAGAAGCACAGCGAATATTCTTCCGCCATTCGTCCTCGGGCGCGCCCCCCGGCGCCAGCCAAAGCGGTTGCTGCGACCCGAGGCCGCCGCCGGCGCGGGAACTGATCGCCGGAATGTATGCAGATAAAATCCCCTCATATCTATTTAAAGCAAAAGGCACCCGGCGCGATTCCCACCCGGAAGGTATCCACCGGGGCCGCCTGCGGCGTGAAGCGGTAGATCACCCCCGACTGCACATAGTCGATCGCGTCGGCCACATAGACCTCCGACGACCGCGGATCGACTGCCAGCCCATAATAGATCGTCCCGCTGTACGGAATGAAGGGCGCGGCAGGCAGAGCGTCAGCCCCGACCGGCATCCGCCAGATACCCCGGTCGATATAATAAAGCGTGTCCCGCGCGCCGTTGAGCACCAGTTCCGACGGGCTATCCTCCATCGGCAGACCGAACCGCCGCTCGACCTGCAAAGTTTTCGCATCGATGCGCCAAAGCGCCGGAGCCTCGTGCCCGAACGGGTTCCCCTCGTAACCTCCGTCGGTCACCGTCCACAGTTTCCCATGCTTGTCCAGCGCCAGCGAGGCCGGCTGGACGCCCACCGCGATCGAATCCACCAGCTCATCGCGCTGCGTGTCGATCACCAGTATCTTGTTGTCGTACGACCAGCAGTTGGTGAACACCGTGTCGCCGAGCTGTACCATCTGTTCGGCCGACTTGTGGCCGTTCAGCGGGATATGGCCGGTGATCGCGAGCGTCTGCGGGTCGAAAACGGTGATCCGGGAGTCGTACAGGTCGGTGACGTAGGCTTTGGTGTCGCTCACGAAATGGACATAGCGCGGCGAGACCAGCCCGGTGAGGGTGCCGATCACTTTGAACGTATCGATGTCGATGACGAAGATCACTCCGGAGTTGTTGACCACGAGGTACCCCAGCCCCCGGTAGACGGCCATCGACTGGGCGACATCGCCCAGCGGGATGCCGTTGGCGCGGGCGAAGACCTCGTTCAGCACCTTTTTCTTGCTGGGAATATAGTAGGAGAGGCTGGCGTTGCCGTACATGAAGTTGCCTTCGCACAGGACGAACAGGCCGTCGCCTGCCGGCGACGAGCCGCCGAAATCCTCCTCGTCCATCGGGCCGTAGTCCATGCACGAGCCGAGGCCGCACATGGCGAACAGCAGCAGGGTTAAGCGTATGATCCGTTTTTCCATAGTGGCCGTGATTCCCGAGGGCCGGCCGGGGAAAACAGAAAAACATGACGGGAACGGAGTGAGCGGTTCCGGTGATGTTCGAGCCTATTCGCCGTAGGTCGCCGATCGGAGTGAATGGGCGAAGGCAGGTCTTCTGACTCGTTCCGTTCCGGGCCGCCTTCCCGGCCCGGAACGGGGCCAGTGGCAAAAGAGAGCCGGAAACTCAAGAGGAACTCACAGCAGCGGGAACTGTCGCCGATTCGCACGGCGTTCCCTTTTAATCCGGGTCTGAAGGGTCGTTCCCCGCAGGCCGTTCGGAACCATCGCAGGGGCAAATGTAGTGTTTTTCAGGCACAATCTCCAAAAACCGCCGCAGACCGGGCTGGGTTTTACTCCGCGTCTGCCCCGAAAGCGAAAGGGCTTGCCATGTGCGGCAAGCCCTTTCATCGGTATGCGGTCGTCAGAACCCGAATCCCACGCAGACCGACCAGCCGTCGGCGGTGCCGCTCGTGCCGAACCAGTCGTGCGTCCATCTGCCCCGGACGAAAAGCATCCGCTCGCTTTTGAGCCGGCGATCGACCTGCAATCCCAGCCGCACGCGAGTGAAATCGTCGGTCAGGTAACGATAATCCGCTTGCAGCGACCGAATACGCGAAGTGCTGAAATCGGCTCCGGGAAGCGCCAGCTCGCCGCCGATCTTGCCGGAACGGGTCGCCCCGGCCTCAACCCTGAGCATCCACCGACTCCAGGCGTGCATTACCGCGCCGTCCACACCCGCCTGCCAGCGTGAGAATGACATCCGGCGCAGGGCCGCTGCATATTCGGAAACGAAATCGAGGCAGGATGCCGAAGGTTTCACCCACCAGACCGTCCGGGCCGTAGGCAGGCTTCCCACGAAACCCGACAGCGTCCCGTTCGCGATCCGGTCGGTGTATCCCTCGTTCCGGCCGATCTCCGGGTAGATGCCGCCCGCCGGGTCGCCGAAGATATGTTCCGTCCCTTTGCGGCTCCGGTAGTTTCCTTCGGCCGTGACGCCCCAGGCCAACGATGCTCCCGCGCCGCTGTAAGCGAGCAGGGCGTTCGCGGTATGGTCGGCCACCGATGCCAGCGGCAGGTTGTTCATTCCCGTCATCTCCTTGCGGAAAGTGAAATAGTCGTAACTCACCGAGGCTGAAAATCCCCTGCGCGACGCGGGAAACAAGTCCACCGACCCGCCGGCACCCCAGCCCGAATAGTACGTGCCGGTCTGGGTGCCCGCAAAGCGGACGTAATCCATCCCCAGCCCGGTCAGGTGGTAGACGGTCGCCTGGTTCATCTCGTTGTAGAAATCGATGTCGCCCCGCTGCCCGTATTTCCGCCCGCGGATGGCCGCCGACAGCCTATACTCCGGCCCTATGCTCCGGGCCGCCGCCAGCGACCCTTGCAGGTCGGAGACCACGTTCCGGGGGCGGGGATCCACCTCGCGGTATTCGAGCAGCGCCCGGTAGGCCAGCTGTGCCGCCCATGTCCACGCGCCCGAAGTGTGGGTGTAACCACCCGAAAAACGGTAACTCTCCGAGGTTAGGCTCCCGCCCACCGAGTCGGCGGTCAGGTAGGGGTAAAGCAGCGCGAGATCGGCGGTCTCGCTCCACTGCACGTTGCGGCGGGTGCCGTGGGTGTAGCCCGCTTCGCCGAAGGCCCGGCCTTTTGTGCCGGTAGGCACGAACGACCGGGCGGCGAAGCCGAACCCGCCGTATCCGTTTCCATCCTGCGACAGGGCTGCGTCGCCGCGGCGGCTGTCTTCGTAGCCGACCGAAAGCTCGGAGAGCGGAAAAGACTGCCGGTACCACATGGCGGCAGGGTTGCGCAGCACCGGGGCCGGCAAGGCCTCCGCGGGCGATGCGTCGAGCATCGCCCGGCGGAAAACCGGCAGGCTGTCCGGCGACGCGGCCGCAGCGGAGAGGGCCGAGAGGCCCAAGGTAAGCAGGAGGTGGAATCGTTTCACTATGGTGTTTCTGGATTGCGTTATTTCATTGACTTGGCTCTTTGGGCTGAAGGCCCGGCACAGCGGAACGGGCTGCGCGGACTGGATCCGTGCCGGCCTACTTCATCGAGGGCGTCACGTTGCGCTCGAAGTCCTCGGCCGAGTTGTTGGTATCCTGCAATATTTTTCGTCCGTCTGCGGTGGTCGAGGCTGTTTTGCGACGCACAGCGGTTCCGTATTCGATCGTACCGGCGTTCAGGTCACCACAGTAGGTGTAGCTGATGTCGAACGAGGGATCGAAGACCGACCAGGCGAATTCGGATATGTAGCTGTGCAACTCGACGGCATCCACCACCCACTCGTTCGGGATCTTATAGCTGGTGATGTTCCGCGAGGTGCTGCCGGTGATCATGGTGTAGTTGTAAGTATAGGTGTATTCGTTCAGCCATTTCTCTTTGGTCATCCCCTGCGGCATGCGGGCGATGGCGTACCCTTTGTTGCCCTGCTTATGCAGCACGAAGATCGTGGCGGTGTAGCAATAGTAGATGTCGAGGTTCGGCACGGCGGGATTGTCGATGTCCGGGTAGTTGGCGTTGGTCGATTTGGTATACCACTCGAAATCGGCACCGCTCAGGTCCATGAAGTCGGGATCGGCTTCCTTGTGGTTCTGGGCGTTGTCGCAGAGGACGATCGATTCGCCGGGCTGCACCGGATGGTCCTGTCCCGAGCCGGGGATCACCATCACGCAGTCCACCGAGATCGCGGAGCTGCGGATATCGGGGTTCAGCCCGGTGAGCTTGGTGGGGGTCAGGAATTGGGATTCGCAGAGCGCCAGCCCGTCGGCGTAGAGCACCCGGTCGGAGTTGTTGGTGATCTTCACATAGGCATCGCCGTTGTACTGTTTCCGTTTGCCGCTGGCATCGGGTGCATAGGCGGAGCCGACGTAGTAGATCTCGGAAATCACGAAGTCGTCGCTGGCTTCGGGAATCACCGACAGCGAGAGGGTCAGCTTGAAACTTCCGTCGGCCTTGACTACCACGTTGTTTTGCACACCCTGCATCCGGACGGTCACGGGTTCCGGGGCTTCCTCGCCGTCCCCGGCCTTGGTCAGATCGACGACGCAGTCGGCCTCCCCTTCGAATTTCACGTTGTAGAGCCCCTCATTCACCTTGGCATCCGAGGAGAGCGGGTGGTCGATCTCGGTCGCCACGCCGGTGGTGACGTTGGTGAAGGTGTATTTCCCGCTCCTGACCTCCATCGAGGTGAAGTTGGAGGGGGCGGACAGGGTGATGGTCTCTCCGTTGAGAGCCACCTGTTTCGGCGTATTGTCCGAGCAGGCAGCCAGTGTAAGCGCGGCGGCGCTTAACAGGGCGAATCGTTTCAGTTGTTTCATAGTCTTTTATTTTTTAATTGAGTTTTAAAAAATAAGGTCTGTTCGGCTTTTTTCAGCACCGCTCCCGCCGCGGGGGGGCTTAGTCGCCTCTTGCCGGCAGGGGATTCCTCGCCGGAAGGCTGTCGGCGCGTCCACGCCGGGTGGAGGTCTTACCTCCCGGCCCGCTCAGGCCGCGGGGATTTGTGTTGCGACAAAAGGTAAGCAAAAAGGCCCTCTTTGCCATCTCCCCGCTCAGACGAGAGCGAAAGCACCTCCGACAGCGTCGTGTTTTGACTTGAGCCGCCCACGTGGGGGCGCGGGCGGCGACAAGGCGAGACCGGCTGGAGGCATTTTTTTGTCTTCTTTCTTTGGTGTCAAAGAAAGAAGATGCCCCGCCGGCAGGAGGCGACTAAGCCCCCCCGCGGCAGGA
>CAZAPI010000025.1:0-15904 GCA_964486945.1 uncultured Rikenella sp.
CTCGATCGACAACGACCCCAATGCCTCGAAATCGAACCCCGCTGGGATCCGAATACCCTCCAACCGCTTCATCTTCTCTGCCACCATCCGCTCCCGCTCGATATACCCGGCATATTTCACCCCGATCTCCACTGCCCTAACATCCTCTTTCACAGCGCCTATTTCTTCCATAAACCGCGACAATTCCGGCAGCGCATCCGCCATTCCTTCGAGCGATACACCGGTTCGCAGCAACAACTCCGAAGCTTTCCGGCGCTGCACGATGGGCGATTCACCGACAGAAGACAAGTACCCATTGATCTCGTCCGGCGCCACGGTCATCTCCTGCAAGAAAGCCGACAACTCACTGATCCGCCGCTCCGAATCGCTATAAGCCTCCCACCTTTCATCCGACACCAAGCCGATCCGCCTCCCCGCCGATGTCAGCCTACGGTCTGCGTTATCCTGCCGCAGCAGTATCCGATACTCCGCCCGACTGGTAAACATCCGATACGGCTCGTCCACCCCTTTGGTCACCAGGTCGTCGATCAGCACTCCGATATAAGCCTCGTCGCGCCCCAGCACAAAAGGCTCCGCGCCCCGCAATTTGAGCGCAGCGTTGACCCCCGCCATAAGTCCCTGGGCCGCAGCCTCTTCATATCCCGTAGTCCCGTTGATCTGCCCGGCAAAATAGAGCCCCTGCAACAACTTGGTTTCCAAGGTGTGGTGTAATTGCGTCGGCGGAAAATAGTCATATTCGATCGCATATCCGGGGCGGTAGATCTGCACATTTTCCAATCCCTCGATCTGCCGCAGGGCGGCCACCTGCACCTCCCAAGGCAGCGACGAGGAGAAACCGTTCAGGTAATATTCGTTGGTCGAACGCCCTTCCGGTTCCAGAAAAAGCTGGTGTTGCTCTTTGTCCGCAAATGTCCGCAATTTATCCTCGATGCTCGGACAGTAACGCGGCCCCTTCCCCCGGATCACTCCGGTGAAAAGCGGCGAGCGGTCGAAGCCCGACCGCAGCGTGTCATGCACTTCCAGCGAGGTATATACCAGATAACAAGGCATTTGCTGCCCCACCGGCACCGACCGTACCGACGGTAAAAACGAGAATTTCTCCGGTTCTTCATCGCCGTACTGCGCCTCGATCCGCTTGAAATCTATCGTCCGGCTGTCTAACCGCGCCGGAGTACCCGTTTTCATCCGATCCACCTCGAAACCCAACTCTTTCAACTGCTCCGAAAGACCGTGGCTCGGCATGTCCCCGGCACGCCCGCCCTGCGCCTGCGCCGTCCCCACGTGCATCAGGCCATTCAGGAACGTCCCGTTGGTCAGGATCACGGCTTTCGCCCTGAACCTCACCCCTAACTGCGTCACAACACCCTCTACACGTTTATCTTCCTGAGCAATAATCAGTTCCGTGACGCTGTCCTGCCACATATAGAGATTGTCGGTCGAATCCAACACCCGCCTCCACTCCTGAGAAAAGGCGTACTTATCGCATTGTGCGCGCGGACTCCACATCGCAGCCCCTTTCGAGCGGTTCAGCATCCGGAATTGCAGCGTCGTTTTGTCCGTCACGATCCCCATCTGCCCGCCCAAAGCGTCGATCTCACGCACAATCTGCCCCTTGGCCACCCCGCCGACAGCCGGATTGCACGACATCTGCGCCACTTTGGACATATCCATCGTCACTAAGAGCGTTTGCATCCCCATCCGAGCGGAAGCGACAGCCGCTTCGCAACCGGCATGTCCGGCTCCGACCACAATTATATCGTATTCGAATCGCATTCTTATTTCCCGTATTTTACACCCGCCAACAACTCTTCTGACGCCTTGGCCAAGTAGTGATTTTCCCGCTCCCGCATCTTCGCCGCATCGGTGTCCGTTTTATCCTTGTACCCTGCCAAATGCATGACACCATGGATAATAACTCTCAAAAGTTCCACGTGGAACATCGCACCATACTCCTCCGCATTCCCTTTCACCGTATCGATGCTGATGAACAGGTCGCCCGACAAAACCCCGCCTTCGCAATAGTCAAACGTAATAATGTCCGTATAGTAATCGTGCTGCAAATACTGCCTATTGATGCCCAACAGGTACGGATCGCTGCAAAAAATCACATTGATATCCCCCACACGGAACCCCTCTTCCCCGACCGCTGCACGCATCCATGCTGCCACCTGGCGTTTATGCCCCGATATATCGAATTTCGTGTCTTCCGAATTGAACGTAATTGCCATAATATACAATAACTGTTATTTCCTAATCCATTGCTCGGGATTCAGGTTGTCGCTCTCTTTCCACACTTCGAAATGCAGCGTCGCCTGTTGCCCGGAAGCAGCCTTCGCCACCGTCCCGACCGGACTGCCCTCTATCACCTTTTCACCCTCGCGCACGAAGACCGATTCCAAGTTGGCATAAATGGTCAGGTACGAACCGTGTCGCACCATCACCGAATTGCCCAGCCCCTGGAAAAAAAAGACCTTCCGCACTTCGCCCGTAAACACACATTGCACCTCGCTGCCCGCCTTGGCCGCAATATTGATCCCTTTGTTATTGATCTTCACCCCCTTTTGTGTCGGATGGTCGTGCAGGCCGTAACGGTCCACCACCACTCCATCGACCGGTCGCGACAGCTTGCCTCTTTTTGCAGCGAACTGGGCCGTCAGCGGTCCGGACGCTTGTCCTTTGCCGCCCCTCTTTTTCACATCGTCATTGACCGCTTTCTGCAACTGGCGCTCCAGTTCAGCGACCTGCTTACGCCGTTTTTCCGCCTCGGCCAGCAGTTGCTTCTCCTTTCCCCTGAGCGCATCCTGCGTCTTTTTCAGTTGCACACGCTCCCCTTCCAACTGCTCCACCTCGGCCGCATGCTGCTGCTGTAATCCCGCCAGCTCTTTTTTCCGATCGTTCAAACCGATAACCTCCGCTCCCAATTTCTTATCAAGCTCCTGCAATTCCTTCGCTTTTTTTTGTATATCGGCCCCGATTCGTTTAACATAATAAAGCCTCCGTGCAGCGTCTGTAAAGTCACGCGCCGAGAAGACGAACGAGAGAAAGCTATTATTCCGGTAATTTTTGTAAGCGATTCTGATAAGCGCTGAGTAACTGTTCTTTAGCTCATCATACTGTTTCCGCAGGCGAGTAACTTCCGCAGACTTGGCCTGAAGCTGCCCCGAAACTATTCCGATTTCCATTTCGATACCCCGGACAATCTTTTGCCGATTTTCCAGTTTGATACCGACCAATTTCAGATGTCCGAGCGTCACCCCCTGCTCCTTTCGCGTGTCGCCGACCAGTTTGTTGATCCGGGCGATCTCGGCTTCGGCCTGCCGGATCTCGTCGCGCACACTCCCCTGCCCCGACACCGTGAGGGGGCAAACCGAAAACACCGCCGCTGCGAACAGCATTTTCAGGAAACGATCGGCATATCGGCAGGGTCTTGTCATTCGTAAAGCCAGGGTTTATTCTTTCAGCAGTTCCAGCCGCTCTTCGATCTTCGTGCCGTCGGCCCCCGCTTCGAGCGCCCGCTGCCAGTACGTCTTTGCCATAAACGTCTTTCCGAGGGCGTAAAGTATATCTCCATAGTGGAGCAACAGTTCCGGGCTGTTGTTGGCATCCAGCACAAGCGCCTGCCGCATGAGGGTCTGCGCCTCCTCGTACCGTCCCAATTGATAAAGCACCCACGCCTGCGTATCCAGGTAAGTCGCATTTTGCGGATTCAGTTCGTTGGCCCGGGCCGACATCTTCAACGCCCGCTCCAGGTCGCGCCGCTCCTCGCTCAGGTAATAGGCGAAATTATTGAGGATCAACGGGCTGTCCGGCCTCAGTTTCAATGCCCGCTCGTAATAGCGATAGGCCGCCCTGTTATCGCCCCGCAGATGGGCCATATCCCCGCAGAAACCGTACGCCGCACTGCGGATGGAGTCGTTTTTCGAATACCGGATCACCTCTTGAGCCGTCCCGATGGCCGCCAGCGTATCCCCCGACTGGAATTGGGTGAACAGAACGGTCATACCCAGCTCAGGATCGTGCGGAAACCGTCCCTGTGCCAAGGCGATATACTTCGCCACCGTGTCCGGCTGCTCCCTGAACTGCGCCATCTCGATCACATCGCGGTAAAACTTCAACGGAGCATTCCCCTGCTCGATCAGCCCGGACAGATACCGGTGCGCCAGATCGAGTTGTCCGCTGTATATCAAGTGTTTGACATAAAACTCCCGAGCATCCGGATCGTTCGGAGCAGAACGCAGCACGGCATCTGCCAGGCGGGCCATGCAGACGAAATAGCGCCGATAAACGTCCGGATAGGTTTTCACATAAATATCGAAATATTCGGCCTTGGCTTTGGCCGGATAATCGGCATGGGCGAAAGCCGGAACCAAAGCCTCCGGGAACTGCGGCCACATATTTTTGATCCGGTAGTACTCCGCCAGTGCCATCCTCGGCGCCAAACCCGCGGAATCCAGATCTATGGCCGCCTCATAGTTGGCCAGCGCCACACTGTCCCGCCGCAAAGCCGCCGCCAGTTCCGCCAGCTGCACCCGGAACGATGCCTCGCCGGGTATCCGGGCACACACCTCCGACATATAGTCGAACGCTTCGCTGTAACGTTCGGTACGAATCAGCGCCTGCCGTTTTAGATCGACCAACGGCGACCGTATCCCGCCCCGCACTTCGACCGTGTCGGCCAGGGCCAACGCCTCTTCCGGATGGCCCGTTTCCAGTTTCAGAACGGCCAGCAAGGACATTGTCTCCAGATCGGAAGGGTCGCGCTGCAAAAGACGCGTAAAAAGGGTGTCGGCAGCCGCATAATTGCCCGTCACGGTCAGCATCCGGGCATAGTTGTCGGCATAGTCGCGGCAGGCCGTGTCGATCTCATAAGCCCGCTGCGCATAGTGCAGCGCTGCCTTCGGGTCGTCGATCATCCGGGCGATCCCCGACAGCCGGTAGTATGACGCGGCATGTGCCGAAACCAGCCGGATCGCCGCCTCGTACCGTTTCGCCGCCTCGCGCACGGTGCCGATATTCTGTAGCTTGATGCCCTCCAGATAGAGATATGACGCCCATTCCTGCCGCTTCCGCTCAGTCTCTTTTGCCGCAACGACCGACACGCCCGAAGCCAGGAACAACAGGCAAAAAACTATGTATTTCAGACTTTTACCCAGCATATTGCCTATTTGACCCCCGTCGATCCGAAGCCGCCTTCGCCCCGTTTGGTTTCATCCAGAACCACCGCCTCCTGCCATTCCAGCCGCTGGTAACGGGCAAAAACGAGTTGCGCTACCCGCTCGCCCGGCTGCATTTCGAACGGCTCGTTCGAGAGGTTCACCAGCAGAATTTTCAGCTCGCCGCGGTAGTCGGGGTCGATCGTACCCGGCGTGTTGATCACCGTGATCCCGTGTTTGGCCGCCAGCCCGCTGCGGGGCCGCACCTGTATCTCGTACCCCTCCGGAATCTGGAAATACAGTCCGGTGGGCACCATCACCCGCTCCAATGGCCTGATAACCACCGGCTCACGCGTATCGGCCCGCACATCCAGCCCGACAGCCTGCGAAGTTTCATAAGCCGGCAGCGGATTGCCGGAACGGTTGATCACTTTTACTTTTTCCATAATGTACCGACTCTTCGTCCTCCCATTTCGACCTTAAAGGCCACGAGGAGATAGATCAAAAGTAGTAAAAAATTGAGCGACATGCGTACTCCGTCCGGCAAAAGTGCCGTGGCATACGACAGGCCGAATACCGCCCCGCCTAACAGGAAATAGAACCCGATCCGCCGCAGGTCGAACGGTACGGGAAAATATTTTTGGCAAAGGAAGTAGCTCACTACCACCATCAGCAACATCGACACGACCCGTGCCACCGCCGCCCCGCGGTAGCCCATCGACGGGATCAGCAATACGTTGATAATCATCGTCACGATCACCCCTAACCCCGTGATATAGATCGCGATACGTGTCTTGTCCGCCGCCTTGTACCAGAACGAAAGGTTGACCAGTATCCCGGCGAAAAGGTTGGCCAGCAGCAGGAGCGGCAACACCCCCATCCCGCTCCGGAAATCCGAACCGACGATATAGGCGAACTCTTTCGAGAACAGCGAAAGCACCAGGAAGATAGCAATCCCGGCAATGGTGAAATACTTGGTCGCCGAAGCGTTGGCCGCCCTGAAATCCTCCTTCGAGAAGCCTTGCAAAAAGAAAGGCTCGGCCCCCAGCGTATAAATTTGCCGGAAGATCATCAGCAGGGCCGCGATCTTGGCTACCGCCGTATAGATCCCCAACTGCGCACTGGCAATATCCTCCGGAAGCATGAAATAGATCAGCTGGCGGTCGATAAAGTCGCCCGAAACCCCCATGATCCCTGCCATCATCAACGGTATAGAGTAGGTGAAAATGCTCCGCAACAGCTTCGGCGAGAAAGCCTTAGAGACCAGCTTCAGCGTGTTCGGCAACAGAAGCAGGAGAGACACCGTGCTGGCGACCAGGTTGGCCGCCAGCACCCACACCGGATTGCCGGTCGCCCCCGGGATATAGGTGTAGAACAGGATACAGCAGCCGACGTTGACCAACACCCCCGACACATTGACAACAGTATAGTAAACGGCCTTCCCCTGTTCGCGCAGCGCCGCCAATGGTATCGCCTCGACATTGTCCACCACGATCAGGGCCGTCATCACGGCAATACACTCCGGCGCCAGCCGCATCGCCTCTGCCAGCAAGCCGTTGCACAGCGTCATAACACCTCCGAACAGCAGCGCCATAAACGCGACCGCCCCCCACGTGGTAGTAAAAAGCTGCCGTTTGTCACCCGGAGTCCGGCATTTGGCCGCATAGCGGAAATAACCCGTCGCCAGTCCCATGGTCAGCACCACGTTGGCGAACGGGATGATCCCGTACAACAGGTTGACCTGTCCGTAAACGTCGTCGGACATGATCCGGGTCAGGTACGGGGTCAGCAGGTAGTTCAGGAACTTCGCCAGTATCGCGCTGATGCCGTACACCGCCGTTTGCGAAGCCAGTTTTTTGAGTAGGTGCGCCGCTGCCATAACCTTTTATTCGATCAACATGTTACAACCCCGGAGCTGCGCCCCTTCGATCCGCCCCAACACCCGGAACGAGCCGTCTCCGTACACGATCCCCCGATCCTGCACCGCCAGAAAAGAGCACGACCAAAGGTTCGCCAGGTCGATGATATTCACCCCTCCGGTCCGCCCCTCCTGCAACAGCTGCAAAGGGTTCTGCAAATCCCGCGTCGCGACCCGCATCCACGGCGGGCAACGGAACAGCCCCTCCCCGGCCGAATAGGCCTGCGACAGCAGCTCCGTCATCCCGTACTCCGAATGAATGGCCCGGACACCAAACGTTTTGCATAGAGTTTCGTGCATCGTTTCCCGCGAAACTTCCCGCCTGCGTCCCTTCATTCCGCCTGTCTCCATCACCACAGCGTCGGACGGCAAAAGCAACCCTCGTTCCGGGGTTGCGGAAAGGTATTCCGCATAGTCCAGCAGCGCGAACGCCACCCCGATCAGCAGGATTTTCCCGCCCCTTTCCGCCGCTTCCTTCAAGTCTGCGGTCAGTTCACCATGGTCATACAGATAAAAGCCGCCACAGGCCTTATTTTGCCCCTGTAACCGCTCCGCCATCCAGACCAGCGACGATCCCGAACGCTCCATATACGAAGGCAACAGGGCAAAAATGCTCCACCCCGCCGCCGGCCCATAGAAATGAGAGAACCCTTCCGCGAACGAGCGGTCGTAAAGCGCCGCCGAAGCGACATAGTGCCGGCTGGTCTCGCTCCCCGTAGTGCCGCTGCTCGTGAAAACGACCTCCGGCTCCTTTCCGTCAGGCCCGCAATAGATCCTGTGCGTTTTGAAAAACTCCACCGGCAGGTACGGAATCTGATTTATATCAGTGACTTCCGACGGATTCACCCCCAACAGGCCGATATACTGCCGGTAAGGCTCGCAAGCCGAAGCCTGGAAGCGGAACACCTCCAGAGCCGTGCGTTCGAAGCCCGCTTCGGTACCCGTCTCGGTGAAAATCCTGTCTTGCAACGTTTCCAACATCAATAGAGGTAGTTATTGAACGGATACCGCCCTTCGTGTATTTCGCGCACCATGCCGTACAGGTCTTTGCGCAGTTTGTCGATATTGATCCGGTCGCGCGCCGAAATAAAGATGCAAGGCATCCCGCTGTTTCGGGCGATCCAGCTTTTCTGCAACTGTTCCAGCGTCCAGTTTTCGCGTGTTTCGGGCATCAAGTCGTCCTCGTCTTTCTTCACATACGTGTAGGCATCTATCTTATTGAAGATCAGCAACACCGGCTTATCCCCCGCCCCGATGTCGTGCAATGTCTGGTTGACCACGTTAATCTGGTCTTCGAAATTCGGATGCGAAATGTCCACCACGTGGAGCAGCAGGTCGGCCTCCCGCACCTCGTCCAGCGTCGATTTGAACGACTCGACCAGCTGCGTGGGCAGTTTTCGGATAAACCCGACCGTGTCCGAAAGCAGGAAAGGCAGGTTTTCGAGCACCACTTTCCGCACTGTGGTATCCAAGGTCGCGAAAAGTTTGTTCTCGGCAAAGACTTCGCTTTTGCTGAGCATATTCATCAGGGTCGATTTCCCGACGTTGGTATATCCCACCAGAGCCACTCGCACCAGCGACCCGCGCCCGCTGCGCTGGGTCGCCATCTGGCGGTCCACTTTCACCAACTGCTCTTTGAGCCGGGCGATGCGGTCGCGGATAATACGGCGGTCGGTCTCGATCTCCCGTTCTCCGGCTCCGCCGCGGGTTCCGGTACCCCCGCGCTGCCGTTCGAGGTGGGTCCACATCCCGGTCAGCCGGGGCAGCAGGTATTGCAGCTGGGCCAACTCCACCTGGGTTTTGGCATAGGCGGTAGTCGCCCGTTGGGCGAAAATATCGAGGATAAGCCGGGTACGATCCAGTATCTTGATCCCCAGCTCTTTTTCGAGGTTCCGGGTCTGTGACGGCGATAGCTCGTCATCGAATATCACGGCACCGATCTCGTTTTCGGCGATATACTCCTTGATCTCCTGTAATTTGCCGCTCCCCACGAATGTCCGCTTATCGGGATAGGGCAGTTTTTGGGTGAATACGGCCACCGTTTCGACCCCCGCCGTCTCGGCCAGGAAGCGCAGTTCGTCGAGGTATTCCTCCGCCTCGCGCATCTCCTGCCGGTCGCGCACGACAGCTGCCAGCACAACTTTCTCCTTGTCGTTTTCCGCGAGGTTTTCGGTCAATTTTCCTTTTTCCATATAAATAAAAACAAATAGGGCGGCCGACACAAAGGACGACCACCCACAAATTTACGCTTTTTGCGGGAATCGTGTACTCACACGGGAATCCGTTCAATCCGGCAATTCCACCGTGCCGTCCACGATCGACCGCCAATTCGGACGCAATTTATCGGCCAATCCCATCCGGTAATTGACATCGCCGGTCCACGAATCGATCGCCAGGTCGAGGTACATCGCTTCACTGATCAAAGTTTCCTCTCCGATCTGCAAGCGCACATACCAGATACCGTTCTGTTTTTCGCAGCATATCACCGTATAGCCATCGACGTCGAATTTCCGCGAAGTCCAGGCCTGAACGTTCGTCGGTACGACAATGATCTTCGCTTTGTTTCCGTAAAGTTCCGCATTGAGCTTCACGGTAAAGTCGAGGGCCGGAATAATTTTGTCCAGAACAGCGGCGGTCTGCCTGGCTTTTTCGGCTTTCTTGTCATTCCTGAAATCGGGCATCCCGGGCCCTTCGTAAGGCCCTATCTTTCCCTGATACAAGGCAATATCCCCCTGTGTCGGCGTTGCCAATTTCAGGGCCGCATCGCCGCTCTTCGAGTCGATGGCGAAACTGAGTGTGAAAAAACCGTTGACGGAATCGACACAACTCAGATCCAGAATCCACACGCCGTCGGCATCTTTTTCCGCACTGTTGACGGAAAAATGATCTTTATCGACCGGCAAAGCTCCCCCCATGTCCATCATCAGCCACAGCGGAAACCCGGGCGTATGGTTGAAATAACCCTGCACCGCACCGGCATTGCTCTCTTCGGATTGCAAAAGATTGGGCAGGAACTGGAATTCCATGTTTTCCACCCATTTGTCGATATGGGCGGCAGACAATGCGTCCGCTCCTTCCTGTGCATTCGCAGGCGCAGCCGGCATTGCGGACAAAACCAGCGCCGCCAGCAAGGATAAACATACCGTTTTCAGATTCGATGTTTGCATATGATCAGTTTATTTGGTTTAGAATACGGCCACCACCTCAATCGGAGGTCGCGAAGACGGTACTCCTCTCCACCGGGAATACCTCCGGTTCTTTTCCTGGTAATCGCAAGGCCGGCTAAAAGGTGTTTTCATCGCGAATCGGCACTTGTCAACTGCTTTAAAGATAAGTTATTCGAAGCAATCCTGCAAGCGGTTTTCATTTTTGGGGAATAAAACAGCCGGAAGCCAGTACTGGCTTCCGGCTGTCGAATCGGCAGGCGCCGAACGAATACTAATATTCGCGGATGTTGCCTTTGTAGGTGATCGAGTTCTGGCCGCCCGGATTGTTCTGGTCGAGCGATTTGTTCGAACGTACGCGCAGGGTGGCGACCCCCGTTTTCGAGTTGATGGCGAAGTCGAAGTTCAGGTTATTCCCGTTATCGGCCACCGCTTTGAGTTTCACGACCCATACGTCCTTTTTCTTTTCGCTGGAAACCCAGTCGTAACGGTTGGTGTTCACACCGGGGCAGTTCACCATGTAAACTTCCAGCGAGTTCGGGCGGATCTTGGTGTACTCGTAACGGGTGATGGTAGTCGTACCGGTGTTGTTCTGAATGTATTCGTACGGTACGAACTGGAAGTTCTTAGCCGGTACGACACGGTCGATCAACGCAGCGGTCATCATCTCTTTCTTGGCTTTTTCGGCAGCCTTTTCGGTTTTCGATTTCTTCTGAGCCTGGGCGGAGAAGGAAACGGCCATCAAAGCGGCCATCAGCAGAATTACTTTTTTCATTGCAGTTAGGTTTATTTATTGGTTTTAACGTTTGGTTCGCACCTCGTGGCGTTGGACGCAACAGAAAAATAAAGGTTTAAAATTGCAACTCTCCCTGGTCGGGAATCTGTCCCGGCATATCTATCCCCAAATGGCGGTACGCCAGTGGCGTCACTTCCCGTCCCCGCGGCGTGCGTTTGAGGAAACCCTCTTTGATGAGGAACGGTTCGTAGACCTCCTCGATGGTCCCGGCATCCTCGCTCACTGCCGTGGCGATGGTTCCCAATCCCACCGGCCCTCCGCCGAACTTGTGGATGATGGTCGAAAGTATCCGGTTGTCCATCCGGTCCAATCCGCGGGTATCTATGTCCAAGGCGTCCAAGGCGCGCCGGGTAATGTCCAATTCGATTTTCCCGGTTCCCTGCACCATGGCGAAATCCCGCACGCGCCGGAGCAACGCATTGGCAATACGGGGTGTCCCGCGCGACCGGCCCGCAATCTCGCCCGCAGCCCGATCGGCTATGGGTATCCCCAGCACCGCTGCCGACCGTTTGATAATGCCCTGCAAAGTAGCAGTATCATAGTATTGCAGGTGGCACTGTATCCCGAACCTCGCCCGCAGCGGCGAGGTCAGTAATCCCGACCGGGTGGTGGCCCCGATCAGTGTGAACGGGTTCAACTTGATCTGCACCGACCTCGCGCTCGGCCCTTTGTCGAGCATGATGTCGATCTTGTAATCCTCCATGGCGGAATAGAGGTACTCTTCCACGATCGGCGACAGCCGGTGTATCTCGTCGATGAAAAGAACGTCTCCCTCTCCCAGGTTGGTCAAAAGTCCAGCCAAATCCCCCGGCTTGTCCAAAACCGGCCCGGAAGTCACTTTCATGGTCACCCCCAGTTCGTTGGTGATGATGTTGGCCAGCGTGGTCTTTCCCAATCCCGGAGGCCCGTGCAGCAGGACGTGGTCCAGTGCCTCGTCCCGCATGATGGCGGCCTTGATGAATATGGAGAGGTTCTCCACGATCTTGTCCTGCCCGCTGAAAGCGCCGAGTTCCTGCGGCCTGATCTGTTCGTCGAACTCTTTGTCTTTCTCGATATTTCGTATATCGCTCAAACCTTAATATTCCGAATTTACCCCCTAAAGATAGTCATTTTTCGCAAATTCCGTACCGAAAACGTTTTTTCCGGGCAGCCCATCGCCTTTCGTTCCGGAAAACAAACGAGGTGTTCCCATCGTAAGGGAACACCTCGTCGATTTACTTCGCTGGCCGGAAAAATTACTCTTCTTCCCGCTGCAAACCCTGTACGTAGATAGCTTTCAGCTTCTGCACCCGGTTTTTCACCGACGGTTTGGTGAAGTATTGGCGTGCGCGGAGCTCTTTGATAACTCCCGTCTTTTCGTACTTGCGTTTGAATTTCTTCAGGGCGCGTTCGATATTTTCGCCCTCTTTGATCGGCATGATTATCATAACAATCTCTTTTTTTTTAATTTACATGAATGATTGAAAGAAGTCGGCACCGCAATCCATTCCCGGGTGCGATACCTGCAAGGAACCTCCTTGCCGTAATTGTCCTGTTTGTTCCGTATGTCGGCTCGAATCCGGTCTTTATCCGTCTCCGGGCAGACCTCAAAAAAACTTAACCTCCTTTCAATTCCCCTGCTGTCAGGGAGTTCGGACCGCAAAGATAATCATTTTTTGTTTTCGGCACATTGTCCGATAAAAAATATCGGTACCCTGCCGCCGCCGATTTCATTTAAATATAAAAGAACTATAAAGTTGGTTTAAATTAAAGCAGAATAATAATCGTTGTGGATGGCGTGGATAAAATCTTCCAAATGGGGTTGCGTAGTCTGTTATCCACATTTTATGGAATGTCCGTGAACATGTATAGACTTGTTATCAATTTGGTTTTCTATGAGTTGGTATATAATATCGACATTCGGCCCGGTTGAGTTATCCACAGTCGGAAACGCCGGAAAATTGTCCGTAAGTTTGGCATACGGAAGGTGGAAGGATGTTTACAGAAAACAATAACTTTTTGTAGGAATGTAATGGAAAAAGTTCATATGTTTTTTTTCGGGGAATCTGCAACGGGGTTTCCCCGGAAAATTTGAAAATCTTCGCACAGCTTATCCACAAAACGAGCGAAAATTCCGGATGCTTCAAATCAGGAGGTTGGATATCCGCAAATGAAAATGTGCACAGGTTTTACACAGCCGTTCGCCGGGGAAATCTTACCTTTGCAGAGGGATGCACCTCCTTGCATAAGTTTACCGGACCGGATGAAGACACCTTATATATTATACGATCCGACTTCGATGCAGGATACAGCCGTGGCCCATGTCCCGTGGAGAGCCTCTTTATGGCTGGATGCGGAAATGATGGTCGTCCGGCCGGATACGGCGTGGCTGCTGCGTCCGGCCACGTCAGCCTCAGAAGTGTGGGGCGCCGGATCGACCGTGTCGGCTGAAATGGAGCCGCGCGGACCGGTCGACCGGGTGAACGAAAGGCCGGAGCCTTGGCAAACCTCGGCGGTCATGGTGGTGCTGATCTGTTTTTACTGTTACATCCTGTATCGTTTCCGGCGGGATATAATGAGTTGCCTGAAAAACATCGGCAATACGGAGGATACGCTCACATTGATGGAGGGGCAGGGTGCCGATTTCGTCTATTTCCTGCGCAGCGGCGTGGCCCTGGCTATCCTGGGCGGCGCTTCGCTGGTGATGGCGTGGTTGGAGATTCAGTTGCCCCGGGTGGAGAGTTATTACCTGTTCTTCGGTGCGGTGGCCGCATTCCTGTGCGTGGTGGTTTACCGCAGGGTGGCATTCGGCGTGATGCGGTGGCTGACGGACGACAAGGAGGCTTTCCGCCAGATCACTTTCATTAACCGGATCGACATCGCTTTCATCGCAGTTTTCTATATTCCCCTGGCTGTGATCATAGGCGTCAGCGGGCAGCTGTTCGAATTGGGTATGGTCGTGCTGGCCGGATTGGTCGCTTATCACTTTATCTCTCTATATAAATACTTTAGGATAAGGTCGTTTTCAAAATTGCAATGGTTTTTGTACCTTTGCACCGTCGAAATCCTGCCGGTGAGCTTCATTATCGCCCTGGCAATTCGGAAGAGTGGGATCAATTAATTAGAGTGAATACGTTGAAAGTAAAAAAGATACTTATCTCCCAGCCGGCCCCGTCGTCAGACAAATCACCTTTCTCGGAACTTACCTCCAAGCACAAAGTCGAGATCGATTTCCGTCCTTTCATTACCGTGGAGGGGGTTACCGTCAAGGAATTTCGTGCCCAGCGGGTGGATGTGCTGGCCCATACGGCCGTCATCTTTACCTCCAGAAAGACGATCGACAACTTTTTCCGGATCTGCGAAGAGTGCAGGATCGCCGTGCCGGAGGATATGAAATATTTCTGCGTCACCGAGGCGGTCGCATTATATCTCCAGAAATACATCGTTTACCGCAAACGCAAGATATTTTACGGAACGGCGACCTTTGCCGACCTGATGGAGGTGGTAAGCAAGCACAAGGACGAAAAGTTCCTGGTGGCCCTCTCCGACCCGCACAAACCGGAAATTCAGCAGCTGTTGGCCGAGGCGGGCGTGAAATTCACCAAGATCATCCTGGCCCATACCGTGCCGGCCGACCTGTCGGACATCGCCATTGAGAAGTACGATTTGGTAGCTTGTTACAGTTCGGCGGATATCAAGGCGTTGCACCAGAATTTCTCCGCTTTGCCGGAAGGGATGATCGTGGCCACGCTGGGCAACGCTACGGCCCGCGAGGCGCTGGCCGCGGGGCTCGCGGTGGATATTATGGCCCCGACCCCGAAATATCCCTCGCTGACCATGGCGATCGATAAATATATCGCAGCGCTCAATGGCGGTGCATCGGTCGAGGAATTCGGCGTCAAAGAGTTGCCCGAACCGGTTCTTCCGACGGTGGCGGGCAAGGGGAAGACCGCTAAGTCCAAATCGGCTTCGGCAGCGGCCAAGGCATCCGTGGGTGCCGGTCGGCGGACGTCTGCGGCTAAATAAAACGGTTCGATATGATGGATGTGCAAGCCGATTTCAGGGAAAAGGGGCGTTTCACGTTGCCCAAGGCCGAACGGCTTGCCAAACGGAACGAAATAGGACGCCTCTTCACCCACGGAGAGGCGTTTTTGGTCTATCCGGTCAAATGCACTTATTTGTTCCGCACAGACCCAGGTCCGGCTCGGATTATGGTGATAGCGCCGAAGCGGAACCACAAGCGGGCGGTGGCCCGCAATTTGCTCAAACGCCGGATGCGGGAGGCGTACAGGCTCCACAAGCAGTTGTTGACGATTCCGGAAGAAGGGCAGGGCAGGGTAGGGGTCGATATCGCTTTTTCCTATATTGCCAAAGGGGAGCCGCTCGATTACCGTATGATCGAGAAAGCGGTCGTCGTTATTCTGAACAAGTTATGCACAATCCGGAACCAGCAAAACCCCGCGGAAGCATCTGGCGCAGAGTAGTCGCCGCGCCGTTTATCGGCCTGATCCGGTTCTACCAGCTGGCCATCTCGCCTTTTCTGCCCAACGCCTGCCGGTTTACCCCCACCTGTTCGCAGTACGCCTTGGAAGCGTTCCGCAAATACGGCCCGTTCAAAGGGTTTTACCTTTCGTTCCGGCGCATTATCCGCTGCCATCCGTGGGGCGGCCACGGTCATGACCCGGTGCCGTAATAACCATCTTTAAAAAGTATAGCGATGCGCACGGGAGCACCCGGCCCCGCGCGGGTGCGCAGTTGCCTCAAACTTCGCACGCCTTTAGGAGGGAAATTGTTTCGATAAGCCTTGGCTTGTCGGAACAGGATTTCCCCAGGCGCGCAGACAAAAAATTATCATTAAGCGGCATCTCCCTTCCCGCCCCGCTCCCGCCGCGGG
>CAZAPI010000026.1:0-15586 GCA_964486945.1 uncultured Rikenella sp.
CGTTGCGCCTTGGCCAAGCGGCGGGCCCGATGGGCTTCCGGGCTGCAACTAAACGAACGGTTAAAATGCTAATTTGCGCTAAGATACAATTTTTTCGGGAGAGTATCGAAAATTGCCGAATAATTGAGTATCTTGGGAGACCGGCATAAACAACAAAATATCGCAAAAGACAAGAAAAATGATCAATAAAGTCATTCTGATCGGAAACGTAGGGGCCGAGCCTGAAGTCCGGGCCTTAGAGACCGGCATAAAGATGGCCCGGTTGCGGATCGCCACCACCGAGCGCATTTACAACGCCTCCACCGGCGAGAAACGCGAGCACACCGAATGGCACACCGTCGTGCTGTGGCGCGGACAGGCCGACTTCGCCGAAAAATATATCCATAAAGGGAGCCAGGTCTACGTCGAAGGGAAGATCCGCTCCCGCGAGTGGACCGAGGAGGCCACCGGCAACAAACGGTACGCCATCGAGATACTGGCCGACGAAATCCGGTTGCTCGGAGGCCTGCGCCGGAACGAAGGCCACTACGGCGACCAGCGCGCACAACCGCAAACCCAGGCGGCACAACCCGCGCAACAGAGGACGCAGGCCGGAGCCGTACCGCAATTGCCCGAAGATGCCGACGACCTGCCGTTTTAGACCCTTACGCCCGGGACAGCCGGAAGCGAATTTTCGTACCTTCGCGCTATGCCTAAAATAAAATTCCGATACAACAGCGCCCCCGCACCGTCCCCTCTCGCCAACGACGCGGAGCGCAAGATCGACTGGTACCGTCAGCGGGGCCACGAAGTGCCCTCGCGCAAACTCATCAAAACCCCGGAACAGATCGAAGGCATCCGGCTCAGCGGGATCGTCAATACCGGCGTGCTCGACCTGGTCGAAAGTTCGATCCGGCCGGGAATAAGCACGGCCGAGATCGACCGCCTCGTGTACGACTACACCGTCTCGCACGGAGCCGTGCCCGCACCGTTGAATTACGAAGGATTCCCGAAAAGCGTCTGCACTTCCGTCAACGAAGTGGTGTGCCACGGTATACCCGATGAAAAAATCCTTCTCCGAGAGGGGGATATTGTCAATGTGGATGTCTCCACCATCCTGAACGGCTACTACTCGGATGCGTCGCGGATGTTCCTGATCGGGGACGTCCCGGAGGAAAAGCGGCGGTTGGTCGAGGTGACGAAAGAGTGCCTGCGCATCGGTGCCGCAGCCGCCAAACCATACGGATTCGTCGGGGATATCGGAGCCGCGATCCAGCGGCACGCCGAAAAGAACGGCTACTCGGTGGTGCGCGACCTGTGCGGGCACGGTGTCGGGCTGGAATTCCACGAAGAACCTGAAGTGGCCCACTACGGGCGCCAGGGGACCGGGATGCTGCTGGTTCCCGGCATGGTTTTCACCATCGAGCCGATGATCAACATGGGCGACTGGCGCGTGACGGTGGACGAACGCGACGGCTGGACGGTGCGCACTCGCGACGGACTACCGTCGGCACAATGGGAACACACTTTCGTGATGACCGGCAACGGACTGAAGATCCTGACCCGCTAAACCAGGTCGGGATGCGCCGCATGACGCTCGTACCGCCGGCCCTTATCAGCCTGCTGATAATCGCAGGCGGAGTGCTCATTATCAATATGTTCCCCAAAACATCCGGACACCGCGATTCCGATTCAGCGGCATTTCCGGCCTTTCGGGCGGGAAAAAGGGCCGCTTCGTCTATTTTATTCCCTCCAGCCCACTACCGGCGCTACTTTTACGTCTGTTAACCACTAACACGTAAGAGTTATGAAAACAAGACAGATCGCCCGGTGGGCCGTGACTGCCGTATTCGCACTCGGCGCACAGCTGGCCGGGGCGCAGCCCGGCGGAGATTTCGGCGGCGACTTCGGCGGCGGCATGCCCCCTTTCCCCGGCGAAGGATTCCCAAGACAACAAACCGTGCGACCCGACAACAAAGAGGCCGCACGGCGGATGACCGACGAAATGCAACGGTCGCTGGCGCTGACCGACAAACAGTACAAAAAAGTCTATAAGTTGAACCTGAAATGGCTCGATGCCCGTTCGGAAGCCACAACGGACGAGAGCCGGCCGATGCCTCCGGCGGGCGGATTCGGAAACGATGACAGAAACCGGTTCGACGAAGGCCCGAAGCCGGAAAACGGTTTCCCGGAACGCCACCAAGCCCCCGCCCCCCGGGACGGCATGCAGCGACAAAGATTCAACGAGCCTTCGGACGAAGAGCTGGCTGCCCGGAATGCCCGACTGAAAAAGGTGCTGACCGCGGAGCAATATACCGAATGGCAGAAGCAGGAGTCCGCCCGCCGCAGCCACGAGCACAAAAAACAGGTGGGCGACCGCTTCCGGAAAGAGTAAGCCGGATCGGAGCTGTTTCTTTTCGTCCTGAACCGTTTTCCGGCGCTGTTGCGGACGGTTCGCGGCATCAGGCCCAAGCCGCCGGGCTAACAAACAGAAAACGGCCGCTCAATTTTTTGAGCGGCCGTTTCTTTCACACCTGCCCAACACATTTACCGCCCCGTCACCAGAAGGTATTTCGCCTGCTTCACCCGGTAATCCGCGCTGGCATCGGTCAGCAGGTCACGGCCCTGCTGCAACAACGTCTGCGCATCCAGCAGATCGGTCAGCGACACCGTCCCCGCTTTGAAATAATCCTCGTTCAGCCGCAGGTTCTCCGTCGCCGAAGCGATCGTCTTCCGCGCCAGCAGGATCTGCTTGTAAGCCTCCTGCAACTCGTTCCAGCACCGGGTGATCTCGACCTGCATCATCTCCACCGCCTGCCGGCGGTCATTCTCGGCCTGCCGGCGTTTGAGCTGCTCGCGTTTGACGGCGTGCGAGCCGCCCCACCATCCCGTGATCGGTACCGAAACGCTGGCGAACACCATCCCGAAATCATTGTCCTGCCCCGACAGGTCATGGTACACATACCCGGCCCCCACACCTACGGTCGGCATGTTCTTGCCCCGCGTCATCCGGATCTGCTGTTTCGACGCCTCGACATTCTTATCCAGCAGCCGCGCCTCCGGGCGCAGTTCCGCTGCCGCCGCAGCATCGGTGTACCAGCTTTCCGGCGCTTCCGGCGTGCCGAACGCTTCCGCCTCGATGTCGAACGGCTCCCCCAGCGGCATGCCGACATACTGGGCCAACAGCAAGCGCGTCACGCTGATTCCGTTCTCGACCTTCAGGCGGCTGCTCGCGGTCTCCTGCTGCTTGAGCTCGACCCGCAGCAGATCGTTGCGCGTCGAGATGCCCGCCTTGACCGCCATCTCCACATCCCGGCGGATCTGTTCCAGCTGGCGGTCGACCACCTCCAGCGTCTCCAGTTTGCCGCGCAGGGCCACGATCTGCCAGAAATATTTTTCGACTGTCTCGTTCACCTCCCGCTCCGACACTTTCAGTTTCAGGCCGCCCGTCTCCTCGCCGATGCGCGCCAGCCGGTTGCCCGCGGCCACCTGCCGCCCGGCGAAGAGCGGCTGGATGGCCGTCACGCCTCCCATCAGGCCGTGCTTCATCATCCCCATCGAGAGCGGCGGCAGGGTCAGTCCCGGTATCGGCAGCTCCAGCGGCACGGAGAGCTTCAGCATGTCGTGGCTGGCGTCGAAAGCCATCCCCGCCGCGCTGATATTCGGGAAAAAGTTGGTGAACGCCTCCCGGCGGGTCTGCCCGGCAATATCGACGTCCAGCCGGCTGTTCTTCATCTTATTGTTGTTCTCCAAGGCCATCGTCCGGCACTGCTCCAGCGTATAGGTCTGCGCCGAAGCGGTCGCGCAAAGGAAAAGGACGGCCAGGAGGGTGAGGTTACGCTTCATAAGGTTTGTTTTTGAGCTTGACGTTTCCGAAAATCTTCCAGTAGGTCACCGGCAGCACCGTCACCACCAGCATCATCGACACCACGGTGCCGAAGCAGATCACGATCCCCATCGGAGTCCAGAGCGAACTTTGGCTGATGATCATCGGCACCACGCCCACCGCCGTGGTGGCCGAGGTCAGGAAGATGGGCAGCATGCGCCGCTTCCCGGCATCGTAGGCCGCCTCGCGCGCCGGTATGTGCTTCTTGAGGCGCAGATCCTCGGCGTGCTGGAACATGATGATCGCGTTGCGCACGATGATCCCCATCAGGCTGATCAGCCCCAGCACGCAGGTCAGCCCGAATTCGGTGCGCGTGAGCCACAGCCCCAGCACGGCTCCAAGCAGGCAGAGCGAGATGCTGACCAGGGCCACCAGCGAGATGCTGACCTTCTTGAAGTTGACCAGCAGGAACAGGAAGATGATAAACGCCGCCGCCGTCACCCCGCTGATGATCGGCCCGGTGATCTCGGCGTCGTGCTCGACCGCGCCCCCGTACTCGTATTCCACCCCCTCCGGCAAAGTTTGTCCCTGCACTATCTTCTCCACTTTCTTGAACGCCTCCCCTTCGTTATGCCCGCGCCGCACGTCGGCCATCACGCTTAAAGTCCGCACCCCGTTGCGCCGCACGATCTGCCCTTCGTTCCACACCGGCTCCACCGTAGCCACCTGCCTCAACGGCACCGATACCCCCGGAATGGCGGTGGCGATATACTGGTCGCCGATCCGGTCGAGGAAAGAGCTATCCTCCGCGCCGTCTGCCTTCAGCACCACCGAGAGCGAATAGTCGCCCTCCCAGAGCGTCCCGGCCGGGACCCCCGAGTAACAGGCCGCCAGCTCGGTCTGGGCCGTCATCCGGTCGATGCCCAGCCGGGCCGATTCCACGGGGTCGAGCCTCACCTCCACGCCCGCGAGCGGCTCCTCGTAATTGGTGTGCACCCACACCAGTTCGTCTATCCGCCGCATGCCCGCCATCAGCGTGTCCGCCGCCTGTTTCAGCGCGCCGATGTCGTCGCCCCGGAACCGCACCTCGATCGGAGTGGTCAGATTCTGGTAATCGAGCTGCTTGAACTTCACGTAAGCGTCCGGAAAACGGTCGGCCCAGTCGTTGGCGTATTCGTCCAGCAACTGCCGAGTCGCTTCGACCGACTGCGTGTTGACGATGAACTGCGCGTAATGCTTCGAAGGCAGGTTCGGCGCGTAGGTGGCCTGAAACCGCGGCGAAGCGGCGCCGATGAACCGGGTCACAGACTTGACCCGCCCGTCCGCCGCCAGCACGCTGTAAACGCTGTCGGCCACGGCTTCGGTGCGTTCCAGTGCGGCGCCCTGCGGCAGGAAGATCTCGACGGCGAACTGGTCGCGGTCGGCGAAAGGCATCATCCGCACTTTCAGACCGAGCATGATAAACCCGGCCAGCGCCACGGTCATCACCCCGCCGAAAATGGTCAGCTTCGGCCAGCGGAAGGTCCAGTCTAGCGCATGGCCGTACCACCGCTGCACGGCGTCCAGCATCGCACCCCGCTGTTTTTTCCCCTCCTGCTTGGGTTTGCGTTGTTTCAACCCTTTCCTGATAAGAATATACTCCAGATAGGGAATAAAGATCATGGCCAGCACCAGCGAGGTCATCAGCGAGATGGTGATGGTCCACGGGAAGTCTTTCAGGAAGTCGAGGAACTGGCCGCTCATGGTCACCAGCAGCGGAAAAAAGATGACGCAGATGCAGAGCGTCGCCAGGAAGATCGAGCCGAAATAATTCTTCGCACTCGCTATGGCCGCGTACCAGCGCGACATCCCCTTGTCCAGGTTTTCGAGATAGGCGTCCACCACGATGATCGAGTTGTCCACGATCATCCCCAGCACCACGATCAGCGCCGCCAGCGTCACCGTGTTCAGCGGGATGCCGGTGATATACATGATGCCGATCGAGATGAAGATGCTGATCGGGATCGAGGTGGCCGCCACGATGGCCGAGCGGAACGGGAAGCGCACCATCATCACCAGGATCACCACCACGATGGAGACCATCAGGTCGCGCACGAAAGAGGTCACCGAGTCGTCCACCACCTTCGGCTGGTCGGCAATGCGCTCCACCTGCACGTCGTCCGGCAGCCCTGCCTCGAACGCCGCCAGCACTTCGTCCACCTCCTTGCCGTACTGCACGATATTGTTCCCCTCGCGCATCTCCATCGAGAGGATCACCGCCTTGCGGCCGTTGTTGGTCACGTAGCTGTCCGGGGCGTCGTACTCGCGCACGATGCGGGCCACGTCCCCCAGGCGGATCACATTCCCCGCCGGATCGGAGTAGACGATCTGCTCCGCGATTTCGTACTCCGAGTCATAAGTGGGGGTGAAGTGGATCGGCAGCTCCTGCCCGGCGGTCTCCACCGAGCCGCCCGCAGTGGTGAACCCCTCGGCGAAAAGCCGCATCATCAGCGCCCGCTGGTCCAACCCGTAGACCGCCAGCTTGTCCGGGTCGAAATAAACCGTGATCTGCTCCTTCTGCAAGCCGTACCGCCTCAGGTTCGACACCGACTCGATGCGCCGCAGCCTCCCTTCGAGGTCGTCGAGGTAATTTTCCAGCTCGCGGTAGGTCTTGTGCTCCGACTGCAACGAGACCAACAGCGCCGAGGTGTCCCCGAAATCGTCGTTGACCACCACCGCCAGCACTCCCGACGGAAGCTGCATCTTGAAGCCCGACACGCCGTGCTTGATCTTCGACCACACCTCGTCTTTGTTATGTACGTCGTCGTTCAGCTCCACCATCACGTAGACGATGCCGTCCTGCGACAGGGTGTAGGTTTTGGCTTTGTTGATCTCTTTGTAGGTGAACAGGAACCGTTCCAGCGGTTTGGCCAGCTGCTCTTCGACCTCGGCCGAGGTGGCGCCGGGATAGACTCCGACCACCAGCCCCTGCCGGATGGTGAAGGGCGGAAACTCCTGCTTGGGCATCATAAAAAGCCCGTATATCCCCAACGCGACCAGCAACCCCACGATCAGCAGCATGATCTTGTGGTAGCGCATGGACGACTCTATGAATCCGATCCTTTTCATAGCACTTCGACATTCATTCCTTCACTCACTTTCTGGCAGCCGTCGGTGATGACCTCCTCGCCGCCCGTAAGGCCGCCCTCGATCACCACCCCACCCCGGGTCAAAGCCCCGACCGTCACCGGTACGAGTACCGCTTTGCCGTCCCGCACGCACCACACGAACCGCTCGCCGCGGCCGGTCACCTGCACCGCCCGGTTCGGCAGCACGATCGCCCGCGCCGAGCTATCGCCGTCGAGCGTCACGCGGCACACCATGCCCGGCATCAGCTCGCCGTCCGGATTGGGAAGCGGGATCTTGACCTCGTAGGTGTGGGAGACGGGATTGGCCGTCGCCCCCTTTTCCTTCACCGTTCCGGCATAGGCCTTACCGCCCAGCGCGGCCACGGCGATCCGCGCCTCTCGGCCGGGGGCGATTCCGGCGATCTCGTTCTCCGGCACCGGGATCTTGACTTTCACCACGTCGGTTTCCAACAGCGTATAGACCGCCTGCCCCGGCAGCACGTTCTCGCCCGCCTCGACCGACCGTTTGCCGATCACTCCGCCGAACGGAGCGGCCAGCCGGCTGTCCTCCAGGTTTTTGCGCGCCACCTGTTCCATCGACCGGGCCTGCTCCAGCTTGGTTTGCGCCTCGACGTACTTGATCTCCGGGAGGCTCCCGTTGTCGTAGAGCATCTGCAAACGCCTCATGGCATCTTCGGCCTGCCCCAACGAGGCCTGCGCACCGTTGTAGATGCTTTGCAGGTTCCTTTCGTCCAGCCGGGCCAGCATCTGACCCTGACGCACGCGCTGTCCCTCATTCGCCATAAGCGAAGTCACGGTACCCTGAACCGGGAAGCTGAGGGCCGTGGCCGACTCCTCCTCGACAACGCCCACGTATTCGCGCCCCGCGCTACCCCGTTCGCCGGCGGCGACGGTCATGGTTTTGACGGGCACCGCCCGCTCCGGGCCTGACGCCCCCGTACCGGACGAGCATCCCGCCGCCAGTGTGGCACAGACGGCGACCAAAGCCAGACGGCCGGATAAATTAAGTCTGGAAGTCATATTTTATTCATTTGATTCTTTGCCACAAAGTTGCGGGAAAAGCGACCCCGCATAAAGTACCGGAATCCGGCAGTAATGTCCTAAAAGTCGGAAAATCGAATGTTTCATACTAATTTTAGCCTCCGAATCTCTATATTTGGCCCACAATAAAGGTAATTCAGAACAATGTCCGGACTTACGAGCATAACGATTTCACAACTGCGGCAAGTGGCGGGCCTCGATACGGAGGAGGACGACGATCTGATGATCCTCTCGTCCGACAAATCGACGGACTGGGAGCTGTTCCGCTACCCGTGCCGGCTGGATGCGGTGATGATCGCCCTCTGCACGCAAGGCGAAGGGCGGGCGACGATCAACCTGAAGGCCTGCGACGTATCGCAGAACATGATCGTGGTGAACCTGCCGGAGAACATTATCCGGATCGATCGGGTGAGCGACGAATTCCGGGGCCACATCATCATCGTCTCGGTGGATTTCCTGCGGGAGGCGCGGATCGACCTGAAAGATACGATCTCGGTCTATATCCACCTCAAAAGCCATCCGGCACACAGTCTCTCCCCGGAAAAGGCGGAACACTTGCAAAAGTTCTATGACCTGATCCGGGCATGCGCCGAGGAGCCGCAAAGCAAGTTCCGCAAAAAGGCCCTCCAAGGGCTGGTGGGGGCATTCCTCTACCAATGCGGCGTTCAGCTCAACAGCCTCTCGTTCGACGAGGAGCGGTCGGTCAAAAGCCGCCGGGAGGTCTTTTTCCGGCAGTTCGTCGAGCTGCTGACCCAATACCACAAGGAGGAGCGCAGCGTGGGTTTCTACGCGGACAAGATGCACATCACGCCGAAATACATGTCGTCGTTGATGAAGGAGATCACGGGACGTTCGGCGGCAGAATGGATCGACGAGTATGTGATTCTGGAGGCCAAGACGCTGCTGAAATATTCGGGACTGAGCATTCAGGAGGTGGCGTACGAGCTGAATTTCTCGACGCAGTCGTTTTTCGGCAAGTATTTCAAGCAGCACACGGGCATGTCGCCGGGGCAGTACAAGATGCAGTAAGGGGTATTCGCCCATGGGCTTGTTTGTGCAGGTATAACGAACTGCCCTCAGGGCGTCTCTAAGCAAAATTCCGGCTATATTTTCACTTTCAAGGACTACTGACACCGCCCTGTTTTCATCGCCCGAATTTTCAGCTCATGGGAACCCATTATCAGTGTGGCCGCGGCTTCAGTTATGGCGTGGAGCGGCACGAGCGCGAAGGCACAAACGCAGGAACAAGACCCGTTCAAAACCCAATGGGCGTAAACTTTACAGAAAGGGCAGATCGACCTGAGAGGGCGCATGATGGCGGGGGAACGATGCCAAGTTCGCACCTGACGTCGACATCTCTTTTGAAGCCCGGATCACCCGGCACAGCGGAATTGAAACAGGCTTCTATTACCGGAATATCAAGGGGGCATCGGCCGATCCGAATACTCGTTACGCCTCTTATTCCCGTTTTCTACAAATATTATTCTTGCATCCTGAATGTAGGTACCGGAATGAACTACGATGTTCGCTTCGGTCAATCGGTAAATTCGCCGGGAGATGCCCGAGCCCGTTTCGGCCTTACCGTACAGGTCGGCAAGGGCTTCACGCTGGGTAAAGGCTTGTGCCAGGGACCGGAGTTCCATTTCAACCCGTTCGTCGATGACGGCGATGGGGATAATGTCTGGCTCGGTTTCCGAATCGGCCTGAAATACCGGTTCTGACCGGGATTTTCCCTCTTCGGTGAGAAATTTTCCCGGAAAGATTTGTCTTTTTTTTGAAAATGCGGACAGATTGCGGATGCGGAAGCCAAAAACCCAAAACAATTAAGAATCAATTATTTGAGGCTTCAGAAAAAGTCCTTTTCATTCCCTTAGGAAATCAAAAAAGGCTGCCAATCAAACGATTAGCAGCCTTTCCCGCACCCGTACCCGGAGCACTAGCCCTGCCACTTTAAAGGGAAAGTATTTGATTTACTTACCTTTAAGATGTCATTAAGAGAGATAAAAACATCTCTTTCTGTGCTAAAGCTCGCCATTTAGTCCCCCTCCGGTTTCTTAAAGAAAGTCGACTCGGCTAACATATCGGCTTTCTCATTCAGAAATACTTTCAAATCGATCAAGAAATGTTATGGTTAGGAAGATTCCTTTGTCAATATCAGAAAATCAACAAACGGACGATTGAATTTTATTTGATAAAACAAAACTGTTATTTGCCATTTACGATACAAATATTTATCATTGCTGTAAATATTCTTAATTTTATCCGCTTTGAAAAAGTATCTTTTTTGTTTCTGGATGATTGCAAGTGTCCTATGTTGCTATGGACAGGGCAAACTTTCGTTTAAGTTCCGGAAAACAACAGCCGATTTCGGGACAATAGACCGTAAGGCGACCAAACGGATTATTGTGAATTTCGAATTCAACAATCCCGGCACTGTGCCCCTTGTCATTTTAAAAGCGGTCCCGATGTGCAGCTGTATGTCGACCGAAATCACTGCCACCCCGATTGGTACGGGACAAAAAGGGATTGTAAAAGTGATCGTCGACCCTAAAAACCAAAAAGACGAATTCAACAAAGCCGTCATTGTCAAAACCAGTGCATCGGCGGAACCGATCATGTGCCGTATCGTCGGCATTGTAGACTAAAACCCACCAAAAATCAGTGCTTATGAAAACAACGCTTAACCTTTTCATCGTATCTTTCGCGGCCTTGCTGTTGTCAGCGTGTTCCAAAGATATGAAGTACAGTTGCAGTCCGGAAGCCAATGCCTAAGTGGAACGGAACCTGAATGAAATCAAGCAAATGGATAGGACCCAATTCAGTGCGATTCCCTACGACGAATACCAGCGTGCGGCATTTCGGGTTTTCAGTCCGCAACAAAAAATGCAGGTGTGGCTGGGCAAAATTACGGAGACGCTCAATCTCGGATGGAATGCTGCAGAAAGAGCACATATTATAAGACTGCAGGAGATTATCACTGAACACGGAAATTGGTTCGAGTCGACAACAACCAAGGTGCAGACTGAGGAGGTTGACGACGATATCTCCCTGACAATGTTCGAGTGGGCGGAGTACGCGTATGAAACTCTTCACTGGACACGGGAACAAGTGTATGCTTTGGTCGGAACGCCGAACACGGTGCAAAGTACGGATGGCAAGGTGCTAAGAAAGCTTCGTTTGGGTGAACTCGAAGATCCGGAAACTCCGGAGAAACCGGAGCCGGACTGGGGAAATTTAACCTGTGAATGTAACTTGGATCATGATTTCTGTTGGTCGGGTAATTGTACGGCAAAAGGCTGTGGCGATCCGGGGACAGGAGGCTGCGGATGGGTTTGGGCACAGAAATGCAACGGACTCTGTATGTAAATGACTGTCTACCTATATAATCCCGGAACCGGCCCGAAAGGGTCGGTTCTTTGCTCTTCCAACGAATGCTTCCCGCTATGAAATTCAAGCCTTTCTGTATAGTCTTCCTCATTTCCCTGGCATTATATCTGACCGTCTTCTGGATCAGGGGCGGATATATAGAGTTGCTCTCCATGTCCGGAGTTCCTCTTGCATCGCTGGTGTACGGGATCACTTATTATATCCTGACCGTTATCCTATTGCATAAATTCCGGAAAAAGCTCTCTCCGGGATGGATCGTCGCCGCTATCCTGCAGGGCTCGATCATACTGGAATTGCCGATATGGATATCCAACACTTTCAGCCCGATTGGGTGGCCGGAAACGTTCGTCCGGCTATTGGCGGTCTGTGGGGGTTATCTGTGCTGGCGGATTCCCAAACGTATCGGGAAGATTGTGCTCTCGGGCGTATTCCTGGCTTTCTGCCTGCGGGGCTCTTATACGGGATACGGTCTGTGGGTCAATAAGGTCAATTACGGCACCTGGACGGGGAGGCTGGATCTGACCACGGATGTCAGCATGATCAGTATGCAGACGCCGGAAGGCGAAACAGTGCAGTTGGGGCGGTTCCGGGGACGGTATGTGGTGCTGGATTTTATCAGCCGCTCGTGCGGAGTCTGCATCCAGAAACTGCCCTTGGTGCAAGAGTTGCACGATACCTATGCGAATGATCCGCTGGTGGAGGTATACACCGTGTTCTGCCGGAATACGAAAAAATCGGAGATGCCGCAAATGTGCAGCGAGATGCTGGCTGCAAACAACTATACTTTACCGGTGCTTTCCATCCCGATGGACGACCCGGATTTGAAGGGGGTGTTCGGCGTGGAAAAGTTTCCCGTGGTACAGATCATCGATCCGGAGGGGAAGATCGTGTTCCGCGGAAAGATCGAGGATGCGGGTAGCTTCCTGTCCCGTTCCCTGGGCAGATAACGGCTGGCGGACCCGACGATGAGAGGATGGTTAGACTGCCTGCCTGTCGCCTTATTCATGGGGTGTGCCCTTTTTCCGTATAACGGCTCACTGATTTCGGCGGAACGGATCGAAATATATGTTTTCATCCTTTTCGCTTTATATGGGCTGGCGTTTTTGATGCTGAACGGGGACAGGCGGCCGAAACGGATAAATATCGTCGGGCTGTCTTTAACGCTGCTGGCTGTATATCTGTCGGGACGTTCCTTTACGGCACCTGTTCCACAGGTCGAGGCCTGCCTGCCTTTAGGTTTCCTATGGCTCTACTATGGGTTCGCAACCGAGGGCTCGCAAAGGAACCGAAAGTTTGCCGGGCTAATCGTTGCTTTTTCCGTAGCACAAGCTCTCTATGGCTTCCTGCAATACACCGCGTACTCTTCCGGTTGGGTCGCCGGAAATCTGAGCAATCCGGCCGGCTATGCAGCCTCCCTGGTCGTCGGATTGCCATTTTGCCTGGTATGGAAAGCTCCCGACAGGCAACGAAAAGTTGTGAAAATGGCTGGTTCAACTCTTATCTTTTCAGCGACCTGCTTATCCGGCTCGCGGGCAGGAATCATTTTGGGAGGGTTTATTCTGGGTATCTTTCTGTGGAAAACCGTAGCCATGCCGACCAAATGGCGGCGTGTGATCGGGTTGGCCTCCATTATCATGGGGGCAGCAATCGGCTGTGTCCTGTTCTATTGGAAACAGGACTCTGCGATGGGCAGAATGCTGATCTGGAAAGTTTCGGGCTCGATGGTAGCTGAAGCTCCCGTATGGGGAATGGGAGCTGGTTCTTTTCAGGCGCATTATATGACTTACCAGGCGGAATTTTTCAAGGCTAATCCGGACAGCAGACATACACAGGTCGCCGGAAATGTTTTTCATTCTTTCAATGAGTTCTTATTGCTGTTGATCGAGTTCGGGCTATTCGGATTACTTCTTTCGGGTTTGATTCTATTTTCAGTTGTCAAGGGTATGTGTATATCCCGGTTCAATCCATTTCTGACCTGCATAGCCGCGATCGCTCTTTTCTCCTGCTTTTCCTATCCGATGCATTATGCCTATGTGTGCATCGTTTTGGCCTTCTGTTTGGGCAACCTGCAACTCAAGCCTTTGTTCCGACTAAGAATACGCCGCATTGGGCTGTTTGTACTCGGAGGATTATCTGCACTGATCCTGTTTTTCTGCCTGATCAAAGATGTTCGGTACGAATATCAATGGAATAGGCTTAGAGAAGATACTTTATCGGGTAAAGCGCCGAAACTAACGGAACAATACCGGCTTTTATATCTGAACTGGAATTATAACCCTCAGTTCCTGTATCATTATGGCGTTACTTTAAATTACATCGGGCAATACCGTGCGAGCAACGACATTTTATCGCATTGCAGCGAGCTCTATAACAATTATGACCTCCAGATGCTGATGGGGAATAATTATTATGCCCAGAAAAAATGGAATCTGGCATTATCGCATTATGTAATGGCGTCCCAAATGTGTCCGAACCGGTTCAGACCTTTATATATGCAAATAATGACATATGATCATATACAGGAATAGACTCTGCAGCACAATTAGCCCAGGAACTATTGGTTAAGTCAGTCAAAATTCCATCGGTTGAAATCCAACAAATGCAATCTGAGGCACAAAGATACATTCGGAATTTAAATCGAGACTGACTATAAAAATTTATCATTCCTGTGCTCTATTGAAAAAAGCCTGCTTTAATTTGAATAGCACCACAATAGTTGTTGAGAAGTCAATGGCTGTTTAAAGTTTTTATCTAAGGATTAAATTTCCAGTAAAGTAAATAATTGCAGCCCCAGAAGTCTGACAGTAATTAACGATAATATAGTAGTTCTGGTTTCTTTCTGTTTTTTTGAAAAATGCCGATTCGGCTAATATATCTGCATTCTCCTCCAGGGATATTTTCAAATAGATAAAGAATGATTTGACCGTTGTGTGAGTTGATATTTTCATAACCGAACTGATCGGAACACCAGCTTTGACCATATTGGTCAGCCCACTTCTCCGAGCCGTATGATTCGAAACGAGCTGCCATTTGGGAACAACTTCGATTATTCGCTTTCCTCCAGCATGACGCGCGATCTGCACCGGAGTATCGATCTCTGCAATCTTGCAGATTTCTTTTATATGATCATTCAACTTTTGAGCACTAATAGGAGTAGTGATATCAAATCCAGCCGCCAAAATCTCTTTGATAATCCAATTTATTGCAATTCGTCAGCCCCATATCGACATTCTACGAAAGCTGCGCCGAAAATTTCCTCTAAAAGCTTTTTGGAGAATCCTAATGCAATTCCAGTCCCGTTTCCTCCATAGCCCCTCACATTGTTAATTCGTCAGCCCACTCCGAGAACGATACGACTCCCGGATATCCCATTTGTTCATCTAATATTTTTAGATTTTCTCCAAGCCAAATTGATTTCTTCTCTTTTAGCTTATTCTTGCTTTCATACCTATCCAATGCTTGACATATGCATTTTGACATGAAAGAATATTCTATTGGGTCATTCATATTAGGGCATTAACGTTCCTCTAAATTTAAATTTAGATAAATCGCATTCATCTTTATCCGATTCAGGCCGATCTAAAGTTTCCATAAGGGCATGAAATGTACTCATGGTGGTATAGTGATAAACTAAAGAATCGCGGTCTAATTTGTCTATCATAGATTTGATAGGATTTAAACAAAGTTAATGAATACTTCTGATTTTAGGTGTTTTACAATATCTGGCCTTAATAGTGAAGCTTCGCGTTCGAAATTATCATTGATAAATAGATGTCTCGTTTTCTTTTCACAATGATTATGAAAACGCTGGAGATATATACGATCGAAAAGAGCCGCGAGATGGCTCTTACCGTTGGTCGGTACGGTAACCGCCGGGTTTCCGTCGCCAGCTGACGACTATACAGATATACCATTGAATTTGAACCGGCTGCTGATCCGGAATCCCGACCATACGTTTCCGGTTAAAGTTACGGCCTACGATATGACCGGCGACCATATTAATTACGGGGATATGCTGCTGGTGGACCGGTCACTGGCTCCTCAAGCTGGGAATCTTGTGGTCTGCCTGTTTGACGGAGATTATGTGCTACGGGTAATCCGCAGAGATACCCCGAACGGATGCCTGTGGCTACACTCACTAAACTCGGGAGAGCAGCCGATGCAAGTAACCAAAGAGATAGGACTTTATGTATGGGGCGTGGTGACTTATGGGGTGAAGAAGATG